>JAFVBF010000035.1 GCA_017480145.1 Bacteroidales bacterium | reverse complement strand
CGGCTGATGCACCAGTCTTTGATGTTCTCCAGCCAGTGACGATAGGTGTTCTTGAATTTGGCTGGATGGAACTGGATGGTATCATTTTCTACCACTTCGAGGGCTTTCTTGGCCACGTCTTCCATACGCATAAACCATTGCGCCGATAACTTCGGTTCTATGACTGCGTCGGTTCGTTCGCTGTGGCCTACATTATTGGTATAATCTTCTATCTTTTCAATCAGTCCAGCTGCTTCGAGGTCTTTTACTATCTGTTTGCGGCAGGCAAAACGATCCATGCCTGCATAGGTGCCGCCATGGTCATTCAAAGTGCCGTTGTCATTAAAGATATCTATGGTCTCCAGACCGTACTTCATACCAAGATTGTAGTCGTTGATGTCGTGGGCAGGAGTAATCTTCAATGCTCCTGTTCCAAACTCACGATCCACATACTCGTCCATAATAATGTTTACTTTGCGACCCACGATAGGAACAACGACTTGCTTTCCTTTCAGCCATTCGTAGCGAGGATCCTCTGGGTGGACGCATACTGCTGTGTCTCCTAAAATGGTCTCAGGGCGTGTGGTAGCAACCACGATGTAGGTTTTGCCATCCAGCATTTTTATCCCGTTACTTTCTGTGGGTGTATGGCCTTCATCAGTTACTACGTAATAACGCAGGTAGAATAGTTTGCCGTGGCTTTCTTTGTAGATGACCTCTTCATCGCTGACGGCCGTTAGGGCTTTGGGGTCCCAGTTCACCATCCTTACGCCGCGGTAAATCAGCCCTTTGTTATACAAATCCACAAACACACGAATGACGCTTTCGTAGCGTATAGGATCCATCGTGAATGCCGTTCGATCCCAATCGCAGCTGGCTCCTAAGCGGCGTAGCTGTTTCAGAATGATGCCGCCGTGTTTCTCCTTCCACTCCCATGCGTATTTCATGAACTCGTCGCGTGTCAAATCGCGCTTGTCGATGCCTTTTTCTTTTAGCATATTCACCACTTTAGCCTCGGTGGCAATTGAGGCGTGGTCGGTGCCAGGCACCCAGCATGCATTCTTGCCCATCATGCGTGCGCGTCGCACTAGTACGTCCTGTATTGTATTGTTGAGCATATGGCCCATGTGTAGCACCCCGGTCACATTTGGAGGAGGGATAACCACCGTGTAGGGCTTGCGGCTGTCGGGTTCAGAATGAAAAATCTTCTTCTCCAGCCAGTAGGAATACCATTTCTCTTCTACCGAGGCAGGAACATACTTCGAAGCAATATCCATAAGTATTGATTTTTATTTCGTTATGAGTGTTTGTTAAATTTGCAAATTTACGCAAAAAGTCTGTAACAATAGAGTGGTTTTATTGAATTTACGCGCATTGGTCTGAATTAGAGGCAAAATAAGAAGGAACGGAGAAATTCAAAAATCGGGCAAGTATTTGTTCGTTGCCTAAATAATGTTTGTTTTGTTCCCCTGCAAACAAAATTTAAATTTGGAAAGTATTACAGTCCTTGTCCCATGTCTTTTTTTTTTGATATCATTACCTCAAGATGCCTGCCACAGCACGGACATTCCAATCCGATAATTGAGGCAATCATATCGCTATCAGCGTCAAATATTGCTCCACATTCAAGGCAGATGTATTTATTGCTGTTTTTACTATTCTTGACTGCATACTTTGGGAAGCAATGCTCATAGGTGTAATTCGCCTGCTTAGTGGTAATTATCAGGGAGGCGCACAGACAGCTGCATCACCTTCCGTTCTAACTTCGTCCGTGGGTTCATAGCAAGTCGAATAAGGTCGCTTATCGTTTCCGAGCTTCCTCTATCTTGTGGTTCTCCTCGTCTTGCTTTTTTCTCCTGCCGTTGCTTCTATTTCTTGGCGGTTTGGTACTGCTTGTCCTCCAGTCGCTGCAAGGCTCGTTCCTGGGCTTGCTTTTCCCCTCGTCGGTGGGCTCGTATGAGGTTGCATTTGGCACACAGCCCCGCCGTGGACTTCCTTAATCTTGATGTCGTTCTCATCGAGGGTATTGTACGGCCATCTCATAGACCTCTTTGTCTGATATTACGGCACGTCCGACCTTCTGCTGTTTGTTTGCCTTGCCGGTGATGTATCGACAGCATTCTTCGATTGCTTTGTTCTCTTTTGCATAGGCTGTGACAAACTGTGGGTCAGACAAAGCACGCTGGTGAACCATTCTCGAAGATAAAAGAAACCATTGTGGGCGGAGTGCTCGATTCCGCGATAGTTCCTGCTACTAACTCCTTTTCAACATCGACACAACAAACGGCAGGGTGTCATGCTTAGGGCGACTGAACCACAATGGCACTGCAAACGTTGTGGGCGGGTTGCTCAATCCCGCGATAGTTCCTGCTACTAACTCCTTTTCAACATCGACACAACAAACGGCAGGGTGTCATGCTTAGGGCTAACTGAACCACAACGATGCCGCAAAGATACGAACATTTTCGAAACCATGCAAAACAAGCTTCAAAAACTCACACGTGCACAAAAAATGTTAATTAATACTATGCAGGTCGGACGGTAATTAGTTTTTTTACTACTCGTTGCGCTTCACGTATCACATTTTCCTCTTCTGCAACTTTTCGGCCCTGCATGACGATATTTCCATTACAAATCACGGTGTCAACGCAGTCTCCATGGGCAGCATAGATAAGGTTGGAGGTGCTGTTGTTATTAGGTACGAATGCTATGTTGTTCAAATCCACCAGCATAAGGTCTGCAAGATGTCCTTCAGATAATTCACCGGCATCAATCCCCATAGCCGTAAAGCCATTGCGTGTGGCTACCTTTAGTGTTTCGGGAGCTGGCATGGACAAAGGATCTTGCCTCCAGCCTTTCTGAAGCAGCGACATCACTTTTGCGGCTTCGATCATATCCAGGTTGTTGCTTGAAGAACATCCATCGGTGCCGAGAGCCACGTTGACGCCTGCATCACGTAGTTCATTGTAGAAAAATTGGTGTCCGCTGGCCAGTTTGAGATTTGAGTTAGGGTTATGAGCCACGTTGCAATGGTATTTGCCAATCAAACCAATCTCTTCGGGCGATAGATGTAGGCTATGAGCCCCTATGAATCGGCTGCCGGTTTGTTCCAGAATTCCAAGACGCTCCATCAGTTCATATGGACGGCAGCCATTTTCTTTCAATGAATTTTCTACCTCAGTCAGAGTCTCTGACATATGAATGTGATAGATAAGATTATGTCGGGTGCAGAATTCTGCAAAGAATTTCAGCGTCTCATTAGAGACAGTGTATATGGCATGGGGTGCAATCGAAAGCTTGGTTCTCTCGTGTGAGCTATTCCAGTCACATATTATAGATTCCATGCCTTCCACCTCTTTGCGAACCGACTTTGCCATATCTGGATTATGTAAATCTACGAAAGAGTGGGACAGAATGGCTCTGATACCACTTTCTTCGACTGCTTTAGCCGCATCGGGCAGGAAAAAATACATATCGGCAAAAGCCGTAGTGCCACTCTTAATCATCTCTAAACAGGCCAGTCGGACACCCCAATATATGATTTCAGGGTCTAGATTTCGCTCGTTGGGCCATATCCATTGGTTTAGCCAGTCTCCAAGGTTATGGTCATCCCCAAATCCGCGGAAAAGCGACATGGCGGCGTGTCCGTGGCTATTGGCAAAGGTGGGAAATGCTGCCTTTCCTTGTCCGTCAATGACGTTTGCTCCTGTCGGCTGCTCAATGTCAATGCCGATACCCGCTATTTTATTGCCATGAATAAGAATGTTTGTTGTTTTTTCGTCAAGGAGTACGTTTTTGATGTAGATTGACATAGAAAAATGTGTTGTGCGGATATGCTCCGCTATTGAAAAATAAAAACACCGAGTTATGGTTTCAATCTCGGTGTTGGGTTGTTACTATGATTTAGTCTATTGTGCCAGAATCATGATTTCGTTGCGCTGGCCTTTCACCACTCCGCCACGTACTTGAAAGGAAACTGTTTCGCCATCTTCTTTCACCAATCGAATGCTACCTTGTTTCAGCGTGGAGATGATTGGGGCATGGTTTTTCATAATCTCAAATATGCCGCCACTTCCAGGCAGTTGTAGCAGCCGAGCATCGCCTTCATATAGAGTGCTATCTGGTTTAGTGATGGTTACCTTCATTTTTCCTGAAACGTTAACGTTTTTTTTGATGCTTTTCAGCAGTTAAATAGGTGTGGTTTAATTGTCTGCGGTTTCTGCCAGAATCTTTTCGCCCTTCTCAATGGCCTCTTCTATCGTACCCACCATAAGGAATGCTTGTTCTGGCAGGTAGTCCACGTCGCCATTCAGAATCATATTGAATCCTTTGATGGTATCTTCAATGCTGACAAAGCGTCCTTGCAGACCAGTGAATGCCTCAGCCACAAAGAATGGCTGCGAAAGGAATCTCTGTACACGTCGGGCGCGTGAGACTACTAATTTATCGCTTTCACCTAATTCCTCCATGCCTAAAATCGCGATAATGTCTTGCAGTTCATTGTATCTTTGTAATATCTGTTTTACCTTCTGTGCTGTTTCGTAATGTTCCTCACCTACTATGTCGGGCGACAGGATACGTGACGTGGATTCCAATGGATCAACAGCAGGATAGATGCCAAGTTCGGTAATTTTGCGGCTCAGCACGGTCTGTGCGTCAAGGTGGTCGAAGGTGGTAGCAGGAGCGGGATCTGTGAGGTCATCAGCAGGCACATATACTGCCTGTACTGAGGTGATGCTGCCTCGCTTGGTGGATGTAATGCGTTCTTGCATGAGGCCCATTTCGGATGCCAGCGTAGGTTGGTAACCTACCGCAGACGGCATACGTCCTAAT
>JAFVBF010000034.1 GCA_017480145.1 Bacteroidales bacterium | reverse complement strand
TGTGGTGAATGGTGAAATTGCCGGTGGGCGTTCTTCTATTACTGGAAATTTCACCCCCGAAGAGGCGAAGGACCTTGCTAATATCCTCAAGTCGGGTAAATTGCCTGCCCCTGCTGTTATCGTTCAGGAGGCTGTCGTTGGTCCCTCTCTGGGTCAGGAGTCTATCAATCGCGGTATCATTTCCTTCATCTTGGCCTTTATTGTAGTACTTATCTATATGGTATTTTTCTACAATCGTGCTGGATGGGTTTCCGTGGTGGCTCTCATCACCAACGTTTTCTTGTTGATCGGTGTCCTTGCTTCTATCGGTACGGTGCTTACATTGCCGGGCATCGCAGGTATTGTTCTTACGATGGCTATGGCTGTTGACGGCAATGTGATTATTTATGAGCGTATCAAGGAAGAGTTACATTCCGGTAGCAGTATGTCTAATGCCATCACTACTGGTTTCAAAAATGCGTATTCTGCCATTATTGATGGTCAGGTGACTACATTCCTGCTGGGCCTTGTGCTTATTATGTTTGGCTCTGGTGCTGTTCAGGGTTTTGCCGTCACACTCTGTGTCGGTATTGTCACTTCTCTTTTCACTAGTATTTTCATTACGCGTCTGTGCCTTGACTGGATGCTCAATCATAAAAAGAAGATTAATTTCTCCTTTAGCATCACCGAGAATTTCCTTCGCAATGTCAATATTAACTTTATTGGTGGCCGTCGTATTTTCTACATGATTGCGGGTGTCGCTATTTTGATTTGCATTATTAGTTTCTGTGTTCGTGGACTTAGTTTCGGTATCGATTTCACTGGGGGTCGTACCTATGTGGTTCGTTTTGACCAGCCTGTTAATGCAGTTGACGTCCGTTCTGCCATGGCTGCCCAGTTTGATGATGCTCCTGAAGTGAAGACTTATGGCCCTTCCAATCAGGTCAAGGTTACAACTAAGTACAAGATTGCAGAGGATGGTGATGCTGTTAAATCCGAAATTGCGGAGAAACTCTATTTGGCTGCAAAGGACTTCTATGCGGAAGAAATCACCCTCGCCGAATTTAAGTCCACGGAGACGAATCCTCTGGGTATCATTCAGGCCGATCAGGTAGGTGGTACTATCGCCCATGACAATCTGACGCGTTCCATTTGGGCCGTGTTAGGAGGTCTACTTGTTATCTTTGCATACATTTGGCTTCGTTTTAGAAGCTGGCGCTTTGGCTTGGGTAGTGTGACTGCTCTTGCTCACGATACGATCTTGGTTATTGGTATATTCTCCTTATTATATGGGCTTCTGCCATTCAACCTTGAGGTAGATCAGTACTTTATTTCTGCGGTACTTACGGTTATTGGTTATTCTATCAATGCTACGGTGGTTATTTTTGACCGTGTTCGTGAGAACCGTGCCCTCTACCCCAAACGTGATTTTATGACGCACATGAACGATGCTATTAATGCTACTTTATCTCGTACTGTGAACACCAGTGGCACCACATTCTTCACTTTGTTGATGATGTTCATTTTTGGTGGTGAAGTTATTCGTGGATTCATTTTTGCCCTCCTGATAGGTATTCTTTGCGGTGTTTTCTCTTCGGTCTGCCTGGCAGGTTCCGTAGTGTATGAACTTTCCCCAAAGAAGCAAAAACAGATTACTGCATAATTTTAAATAGGTCTATCTTATAATCCCTCTGTTCGTGGTATCGTTCCTTACTATATGCTTCATCGTGGGCATCCTCTACGTTTCGCAGTGGAGAAAAGCTGTATCCGTCCAACAGGAACAGCCCGATGTTGCTAAGGATGCTCCTTCCGAACCAGACCTTGTGACGGATTCTTTTCCTGAAATAGATAATCCATTTGATAATGCACCCAAATCCATTGATGTTGATGAGCATTCGTATTTCACATACGAGACTATTGAGAATGTCCCTCAGCATGAAGATAACGGAAATGGAAAGAGACGAAAACAGAAACAAAAAACATTGGGGCAGGATGTGATGGACGCACCTGTGAATGTAAATGCTCTTTCTGCTGATTCAGATTTCGATTTGAGGGGTGCTGTTATTGCTATGGCGATTCTAAATAACGACTATATCTCGAATAGATACTAATTGAAAAATAATGAATTAATATAACAGAGTATGTTTAAAAAAGTACTTATGACAATCGGTCTGCTAATTGCGACAGGTGTTGCCGCATTTTCGCAGGGTACCCTTAAAGGTACTATTACCGATTCGAAGACGCAAGAACCGCTGCCTTTCGTCAATGTTGTGGCTAAACAGGATGGGCAGCAGATTCGTGGTGGTCAGACGGACTTTGATGGTATCTACACCATTAAGCCCCTGCCTGTGGGAAAGTATGACATTGAGGTCTCCTCGGTGGGCTATCAGAAGTATGTTCGTACAGGCGTTCAGGTTACAGCTTCGGGTTTTACCATTGCTGACATTCAACTTGTACCTACGGCAACTAATTTGGAAGAGGTTGTTATCGTTGAACAAAAAGTACCTGTTATCGAGATTGGTACCCCTGAGTCTGGCTCGCGTATCAGTTCTGAGGATATTGCCCGTATGCCAGGTACTTCTGTCGAATCCATTGTCGCTGCTGTCGGTGGTGTTGGCTATAGCGATGGCGGTACTTCTACCGCCCGCGGTGAGGATGGCATGGTGACAATGCAGGGTGGTGTCCGTAAACGTACGGGTATTCAGGCTCCGAAAGAGGCCATTGCTGAGATTCAGGTTATCCTTGGCGGTACTCCTGCCAGCATTGGTGAGGCTATTGGTGGTACCCAGATTATTACACTGAAACCGCCTTCAAGTCAGTTTAAAGGTATTGTTAAGTACGAGGGCTGGTTGGATTATCGTTTGGCCAATAGCCTTATGGTCTATCTCACAGGCCCACTGGTAAAGCAGAAGGTCGAACTTGATGGTGGTGGCACCTCGGAACGTACGTTGGTAGGTTTCCGCTTGACGGCACAAGGGTCTTATACCCACTCGGGAATCTATCGTCCTCGCTCAGATCGCTACTTGGTTGTCAACGACGCCCAGGTGCGTAAGTATGAGCAATCCCCAATCTCCTATGATCCTTTGACGGGTACCGTGAACTATGCGGCCGAACAGGGACTTTACAAGGACGCTTTTGTTGAGATTACTCGTCCGAAGTCATCCGATTTCGGAGGCTCTTCTTCTCGTGTCCCCAATCTTCGTAGTTACGGTATTGCTGCTGAGGGTGCTGTCGATGTCCGTTTCTCTGATTACGCTACCTTGACGATTACGGCTGAGGGATCCTATTCCAAATCTCCCAATATGAGTGTTGCTGGTATGGCACTGAACCTCTCTCGTCAGGGTGTCAATGTTGATGAAGGGGCTACTTATGGTATTACGGTCGACTTTACTCAGCGATTCCGTGATCCCGAGGAGAATGCCGCTGATGCCACGCTGCCTGAATCCAAGCATGGTTCCATCATTTCCAACGTGATGTACAATGTTTCGGCTATGGTCAGCCGTTCTCAGAGCAAGACCTATAATTCCAATTTTGGATCTTCTATTGATGATGTTTTCAAATATGGTCATATTGGTCAGTTCGTTACAGATAAGCAACGTAGTTATGATTCCCCTGCCGATTATAATTACTATGGTACTACTCTTAGCGCTTATGTCCAGAATGGTTGGAAAGACGAGATTAAGTCTTTCAATGCAGATCCGGCCAATCAGATTTTGGCAAACTATAACCTGCAACTCTATAATATCGACGATTTGAAGGGCGTGCTTACTGACTTCGACTTCCTCCGCCAATATAAAGGTTTAGCCAATGGTGATGGTCCTTCTTCGATATATAGCCTATTTCAGAATGTGGGTGTTCAGGACAACTCCTTCGGCTATGGAAGAACAGACTATATCTATTTGCAAGCTAAGGCTTCAGCTCTGGTTAAGGGACATGATTTGGAAATCGGTTTCCAATATGACCGTTATTCGTCATCCTCATATTCTTTGAGTGCTTATGGTATGTGGACGCTTATGCGTCAGGAGGCTAATAAACACCTCCAACAGCTTGACTATTCTAATGCCCAGTATCGTTGGGAAGGCTCAAAACTTTATGTAGATTACAATCGCTTTTACAATGCAGATCAGCAGGAGCCTTTTGACATCGCTATCCGTGAGTATTTAGGTATGGCTAAGAATTCTACTGATTGGATTGATATCGACCGGTATAGTCCAGAGACTTTTGTCAAGGCTGGTGGTGTATCCATGTTCTCTGCAGATGAACTTTTCAATCAGGGAAGCAGTTATGTTAGCTACTATGGCTATGATCATACGGGTGAAAAATACAATGGCCGTAACTGGACGTTGGAAGATTTTTACAACCCCTCTGCAGCAGGCCATCCTAATTACCGCTACTTGCCTGCATTCTCCCCCACCTATATGGCTGGCTATATTCAGGACAAATTCTATTTCCAAGACCTCATTTTCAACGTCGGTGTGCGTCTTGACTACTTCGATGGAAACCAGTTCGTCTTGAAGGACCCCTATCTCCTATATGAATCCTACAATGTTGGTGACATTAAGAATGGTCGGGCCAGAGTGGCTAACGATATCTACAATGGAGCTGGCAATAATTGGGTGGTCTATGTCGATAATGCTTCTGCCGAAACTCCTACTATCTTAGGTTATCGTAATGGATCGATTTGGTACAATGCTAAGGGTGTTGAGGTTTCTTCACCGATGTCTATTGTTGGTACTTCGGGCAAGCCTACTCCCTACCGTACAACCAGAGGCCGCACGGCTGCTGCCAATAATGCTGTTGGTACCGAGGCTTTTGAAGACTATACTCCTCAAGTTGTTGTTATGCCTCGTATCGCTTTCTCCTTCCCCGTTGGCGATAATTCCCAGTTCAAAGCTTCTTATGACATCATTGCCCGTCGTCCCTCCAGTGGTTGGCAGGCCAACTATTTGGGATATCTCTACATGAGCCAGATTTCGTCTATCTCTAATCCAAATCTGAAACCGGAGCGTATTACCAACTACGAACTTGGTTTCCAGCAGGCTCTCAGCAGTGCTTCTGCTGTCAGTGTGTCCGCTTACTATAAGGAGACTCGCGACCTCATTCAACTCTGTCAGTATGCTGGTGCTGATCCTAACCAGAACTATTATTCTTACGACAACCTTGATTTCAAGACTATCAAAGGTTTTACCTTTGCCTATGACCTACGTCAGACCAAGAATCTCCGCATCAGTGCTAACTACACTCTTCAGTACGCCGAAGGTACAGGTCTCTCTACAACCACTATGACCGAGCTTATTAAGGAAGGTTACACCACTCTTAAGATGCTTAACCCCATCTCCGATGACCGCCGCCATGAGTTCAAGGCCAATATCGATTACCGTTATGGTAGTGGTTCTAAGTATAATGGTCCTACTATTACCCGTGTTGTCACCGATGAGGCTACGGGTGAGAAACGCAAAAAAGAAGTTAAACTGTTAGAAGACTTTGGTGTTGACTTGATGGTTGTTGCTCAGTCAGGCCGTCCGTATACCAAGCAGTACAGCATTACTCAGTCCACCATTGTTGGAAGTTACCGTGGTGCACGTCTTCCCTGGGGATTTTATGTCAATGCCATTATCGATAAGAATTGGCCTATTAAGGTTGGCAAACGTATGACGTACCTCAATACTGCTATCACTATCAATAATCTCTTCGATATCAGAAATATTACAGGTGTATTTGCTGTCACTGGCAGCCCCACCGACAATGGCTACCTGACCGACCCCGAGACGCAGGCTATCATCAACACCTATCTTGATCCAACCTCTTACAGAGACCTCTATACTATCTATTTGAGCAATGCTACTTGGAATTATTCCAACCCGCGTCACATCAAGCTCACACTCTCCTATAGCTTCTAATGTTAACTGAAAAACAATATCAACAATGAAAAATATATTCAGCAATTTATTCCTTGCGGCTGTGCTTCTCTCTTTCTCGGTGGGGAATGCGTATGCCCGCGAATGCACTGAATGCAAGAAGACCGCGCAGAACGCCGTGGTGAAAACCAAGGCCGCGGTCTGTAAGAGGGCGCAGAGTACGGCTGAGTTGAGCGTCAACAATGTTCGTGCTCTGATTAATGGCTACGGCAATATGTGGTTTGATGGTAGCGTGGCCCAGTACCATATCCCTAAGGGAGGCAATACAAGTCCGCTTTATTGTGCTGCCCTCTGGATTGGCGGTACGGATGTCAATGATCAGCTTCGCATTGCCGCTCTTACCTTCGGTAACAACGGAGATGACTTTTGGCCAGGTCCGCTGCAACTCAACACTGCGTACGTCTCTCTGGATGTCTGCAACCAGTTTGATAAGCATTACATGATTTCCAAGCAGCAGGTCTCAAATCACATGTCTCATTTTAGGTATACAGAGACAGGTGTCGAAATCGTTGACGGCGACTTCTCTGATATGGACGAGGTCATTGCCAATTGGCCTGCTCATGGCAATTCAGCTGAGGGCTTTTCTAAGTATCTTGCTCCTTTCTATGATGCTGATGGCGATGGTGAGTATGATCCTACGGCTGGCGACTACCCATACTACGATTTTGACAATGAACTTTGCCCCCAGACGTGGAAGGCCAATCATCCAGGCCAAAAACTCTTTTCTGCTCCGACCATGGAGACTAAAGATAGCATTGTCACTGGTGGTATTCTTTCTGATCAGGTTCTGAAAGGTGATGAGACTATTTGGTGGGTATTCAATGATATGGGTAACGTTCATACTGAGACCAACGGTCAGCCCATTGGTCTTGAAATCCGTGCTCAGGCCTTTGGTTTCGCCACTAATGACGAAATCAATAACATGACGTTCTATTCCTATGAGATTATTAACCGTTCCACCTATACACTTAAGGATACTTATTTCAGTCAGTGGGTCGACCCTGATTTGGGTTATGCTTATGACGATTATGTAGGATGTGATGTGAAACGTGGCTTAGGTTATTGCTATAATGGCGATGAATCTGATGGTCCTGGTTCTGGTTCCTATTCTGGTATTCCTCCGGCAGTGGGTATCGACTTTTTCCAAGGTCCCTATATGGATCCTGATGGTAAAGACAATCCTAAACTGGATTTTGAAAAACTTAGAGCAAATCCTGTCTATCTGAGCCAGCTCCCCAATTACCTTCAGATGGATTCTGCTGGAAATTATGTTGGTGATGATGCCAATGGTAATCCAGTTTACGATACTTTCGCCCTAACACAGTCTGCTGACCTTTTCTATCCCGATGGCTGGTATTTTAAGCCAGGTGACACTTTGGGCAACTGTGCCATCAACGGCGTAAACTTCGGCAATGGTATCCCTGACGATGAACGTTTCGGTATGCGTCGTTTCGTTTACTATAATAATAGCCTTACGGGTATTAATAGTGAACCTACCAAGGCCACGGACTTTTACAACTACTTACGCGGTCGCTGGAAGAACGGTCAGCGTATGACTTTTGGTGGTAGCGGCACTTCTGCTACTGGTCTTACTTGCGATTTCATGTTCCCAGGCAATACCGACCCCCTCTTTTGGGGAACCAATGGTGTGGATCCCGGCTCCACTTGGACCGAGGTTTCTGCAGGCAATCAGCCTGGTGACCGTCGTTTTATGCAGTCTGCTGGCCCCTTCACGTTGAAACCAGGTGCTTTGAACTACATTACTGTGGGTATTCCTTTTGCTCAGGCCTCTTCTGGCAATGCTTGGTCTTCCGTCGAGTTGTTGCGTGAAATTGATGATATCTGTCAGGCTCTGTTTGAGAATTGCTTTGAGGTTCTTGATGGTCCTGAGGCTCCTACGGTAGTTGTGCAGGAACTTTCTAACGAGATTATTCTCTATCTGACCTACAGCAACACGAAGTCTAATAACTACAATGAGTCTTATGAGAAATTAGATATTTCCATTCCTACGACTTATACGCAGGTTCAGCAAATCAACGGTGTTGATTCTACTGTGACGATGCGATACACTGATTTGGAGCGTAGTTACGTATTCGAAGGCTATCAGATTTATCAGTTGAAGGATGCTAATGCATCGGTTTCTGATATCGGCGATGTTAGCAAGGCTCGTCTTGTGGCACAATGTGACATTCAGAATTATTATGACTCTACTAATACGCAGGCTATTGCCCGTCTGATTAATTTCGAGACGAATTCCTCAACGGGTATTATGACTGGCAAGGTTGAAGTCGATGGTGCTAATGCTGGTATTCAGCATGTATTCCGTATCACGACTGACCAGTTTGCTCAAGGAACGAGCAATGCTTTAGTCAACAACAAAGAGTATTACTATGTTGCTATTGCCTATGCTCAGAACCGATACAAACCATATTCTCAGACTGAGGCATCCTACCTCGATGGTCAGAAACAGCCTTATTTGGCAGGCCGTAAGAATGAATGGGGCGATCAGATTAGCCCGGTCACTGCAATGCCTCATGATCCTTCTTCTGAAAATGGTGGTACAGTGGTTCAATCTGAGTATGCCATGCGTCCTCAAATTACTCGTATTGAGGGTTTTGGAAATGGAGGTAATCTTCTCGCTCTGACGGACGAGAGTATTGAGGAACTTATGGGCCCCAAAGGAGTCCCTGGTATGCAGCCTGGTAAGTATCAGTTTAGCAATAGTGGTGTTATTACAAAAGTCGATAACCCATGTATCATTGTGCATCCTGAATACAAGCAGGATAGCTGTCCAGTTGATGTAAAAGTTATAGATCCTCTGAATGTTAAGGCTGGTAAGTTTATTATCAATTTTGTCTCCAATGGTTCCGATGTCATCAATGATGAATCCACGTGGTACATCACAAATGCTGAGGCAGGTAAACCTGTTTATGAGAATGGCCCTGACACTATTTATTCTGATTTTGCCATTGGTCGGTACAACGAGCAGTTGATTGGCGAGGTCCGCGAAGAGGTCTTCATTGGTTTGGGTATTTCAGTTTCTCTTAAGAATGCCGATCCTATTGCTACCGATTTGGAGGTGGACTTGAATGCTGGTGCCGCTGGCAACAACCGTTATACTTTCTATGGCAATGCTATTAATAGTGGTGCTCTGCTTGGTTCGTCTATCTCCTATGCTGATCCTACCAAACAGTGGCTCTTCGGCTTGCCTGATAACGACAATTCTCAGATGTATAACTGGATCCGTGCGGGTATGCAATTCTCTCAAGGTACGGTGACTTCTTTCCTTGCCAGAGGAAGTGATGATATTGCCCTCTCGGAAGATTATTTGGATGAGGACTACTATCGTCAATACTCTCCTGGTCAGTATGCTACTACGGGTAAAAAGACTACTGGTGTGGATCGTAACAATGTTTTCGAAGATGCCATCTCAGGAACTTGGACGCCATATGGTCTTGTCTCTACTCTTGATTTCCATCCTGGATTTAACCTCAGTTATTTCATGCCTTCAGAGGATACCATGCGTTTCCTTGCAAATAGGGTGGATGCGAATACCTATAATTTCAATCGTGTGAAGCGTTCTTTGATGAACAATACGGTCAATTCCTCGCTTTGCTATAATGATTTTTCCAAGCTGCCCAGTGTTCGTGTGGTCTTTACTTCCGACACCTCCAAGTGGACTCGTTGCCCGGTCTTGGAAATGTGTGAAGACTATACGCAGTCCGAAGGCAATGCTCGCAAATTCCAGAAGCGCAAACACCTCTCCGTTGATAAATTAGGTCATACGATAAAGGATTTGGGTATTGAGGCTGATACTGAAAACCCCAACAATCCTGCATACATTGATGCAGAGGGAATGGGTTGGTTCCCGGGCTATGCAATCTCACTGGCTACGGGTGAACGTCTGAATGTCATGTTTGGCGAGGATTCACGTTACATCCAGTTTAATGGACGTGATATGATGTGGAATCCTGTCGATGAAGTCCTTAGCGGTACTCAGAACTACGTGCTTGGTGGTCGCCACTTTGTCTATGTGATGAATGCCACGAAGGTTACCTTCCCCAACCTCAACTCATCTTCTGTGCAACTGACAGAATATCAGACCCCGGGTTATGATGCTGGTCGCTGGGCTAATACCATGTTAGGCTCCTTGGATCGTTTGCTTGAGACCCGTGACAATCTTTCTCTTGGATTCCCCAAATTGTATCGTGGCGTTGTCGCTTCCGAGGGTGCTCCCGATCAGGCTGTGAAGCCTATTGCAGTTCGTGATTCCGCCTCGCTGCTTTTTGCCTCTACTGCTTGGGTGACGATTCCTCTCGTTGACTCCAGATATTCGTTCTACTATCCTGGTGATAATGCCGAACTGAATGCCAACAGTGCCTCCAATGGAATTGCCTGTGACATAACGGTCGACCTTCAAGTCAATATGCCTTATGGTCGTTTTATGGGGAACAATGGTGTTAAGGCCTCAGACTGCAACGAAGTGGAAGAAAATAACAATTTCCCGCGTTATATGTTTGAGATTGGCTCCGACATGGCTACGTTGACCCATCAAGCAGATGCATCCAATTCTAAGGAATCCTATCAGAACGAGATCCTTGATAAAATTAACGTGGTTCCCAACCCCTATTACAGCTATTCTACCTACGAGACTCTCAGCCAGCTCGAAACTAAGGTTCGTTTTGTTAATGTTCCTGGCAACACGGTAATCTCTATCTATACGGTTGACGGAACCTTGGTGAGAAAACTTGGTCCTACTCCGGTGGATGCCAGTACTTATGATTGGGATTTGCATAACCATAATGGTATTCCCATCGCTGGTGGTATGTACCTTATCCACTTCAATGTTCCTGGTGTTGGCGAACGTGTTGTCAAGTGGTTTGGCACGATGCGTCCGGTTGACCTGAACTCATTCCAATTCTAAACTTTGATTGATAACGAATAAATTCTCAGCGAAATGAAAAATATATTTAAAATAATGACTGTTGTCGCCTTTGTGTCGGTCTTGTCATTCCAGTCCGTATGGGCTGGTAATGACAACCGTCGCGGTACTGCTGGTGCAACAGAACTTCTTATCAATCCTTGGGCACGTAGTTCGGGCTGGGGTAGTGTCTCCATCGCTAATGTCCGTGGTTTAGATGCGTTTTATTCGAATATTTCTGGTCTGGCCTTTACTCGCCATATGGAGTTGACCTATACCAATACCATTTATTTGGGAGGTAAAAGCGGTGCTACGTCGGGAGCTTCCATCAATGCTTTTGGTTTGGGTATTCGTATCTTTGAGTCGGGTGTTTTAGGTGTTCAGGTAATGACGATGGGTTTTGGCGATATAGCTATTACGACGGTTGAAAACCCTGAGGGTACAGCGGGTACTTTCTCTCCCTCATTCATGAATATTGCTGTCGGTTATGCACACTCCTTTACTCGTAGTATTCATGGAGGCGTGGCTTTCCGTGTGATTTCTGAATCTACGGATAATGTGTCTGCCTCGGGTTTCTCTATTGATGCAGGTATTCAGTATGTTACTGGTGCTGATGATGAGTTGAAATTTGGTATTAGTTTGAAGAATATTGGTACTGCTTTCTCATTCTCAGGCACAGGTCATTCTCTGACGATGGTGAACGATGCTGGGAACAATTTTACGGTTGAAACCCGTTCCGCTGATATGGAGTTGCCTACTTGCCTGAATATAGGCGTCTCTTATGATTTTCTTTTTGAGAAGTATGAGCAGCGTGTCACTGTTGCCGGAAGTTTTACTTCCAATGCTTTTCTGAAGGATAATTTCGCTCTCGGTGTTGAGTATGGCATTTTCAATATGGCCGAAGTTCGTTGTGGCTATGTCTATCAGACGGACATTTTCAGCTCCAGCGACCGCACGACAGCCAATACTGGTATATGTGCAGGTGCTTCTGTTGAGGTCCCTCTTTCCAAAAGAGAGAAAGGACAGAAGGCCAATACGGCACTTGAAATCGATTATTCGTTCCGCAGTGCATCTCCGCTCAAAGGAACCCATTCTATTGGTGCTACGTTGAAGTTCTAAGTCAAAGAGTTCTTTTAACGACATACATAGATAGGAAAGGTTGTCGAAAGCAACCTTTCCTATCTTTTACAGAGTATCTAATCTTTATTAATAGAGCATAAATATCTCTATCATGGCAGAAATTAAATATTATAGTGAAGAAGGTCTTCAGAAATTAAAGGATGAGTTGCATCATCTTATCTCTGTGGAAAGACCAGCAGCGTCAGCCGCCATTGCCGAGGCCAGAGACAAAGGCGATCTCTCGGAAAATGCCGAGTATGATGCTGCAAAAGAAGCGCAAGGTCATCTTGAGGCAAGAATCTCCAAGTTACAGGATTTGGTGGCTAATGCACGTTTGCTGGATGAGTCTAAGCTGGATACGTCCAAGGTATTGTTGCTGTCCAAAATTAATGTAAAAAACGTTAAGAACGGAGCCACTCAGACTTACACGATTGTCCCAGAAAGCGAGGCAGATCTTAAGAAGGGCTTGATTTCTGTCTCTTCTCCTTTTGCTAAGGCTTTTTTGGGCCATAAGGCTGGCGAAAAAGTGGATGTCATAGTGCCTGCGGGTAAGATGGTGTTTGAAATCCTTTCGGTTGAACGCTAAAAAACATTAGATATGGCTTCTATTTTCTCTCGTATTGTGGCGGGCGAGATACCCTGCTATAAAGTGGCAGAAACAGAGAATTGTTTGGCTTTTTTGGATATTAGCCCATTGGCTAAAGGTCATGTGCTCTGCATCCCCAAGAAAGAGGTTGATTATATATTCGACTTAGATGATGAGTTGTTCTCTGAATTGCACCTTTTTAGCAAACGTGTCGCTCATGCTATCGCTAAGGTTTGTCCTTGTTTGCGTGTGGGTGTGGCTGTTGTAGGTGTCGATGTCCCCCATGCACACATCCATCTTATACCCCTTAATGATGCCAATGACATTGATTTCCGTAAGGAACGCATCAAGCTCTCTGATGATGAAATGAAGTCACTGGCTCAGCAAATCAATCAACAGGTTATGCTGTAGTCTTTTGCTCATATTGGCAAATATAGGAATGATTCGAAAACGGGTGTTTGCTTTATGCAAAACACCCGTTTTCATTGTCTGATTTGTGTAAAGTGTCATACTGCACCTAATTTTGATTATTCTTTCGACTAAACATTTCTCTATCTCTTATATATGAGTGCTCTCTCACTCGAAAGTCCATGTTTGGATTCTTTCATCAGCCGTTAGCTAAAAATGGTTGTTGTACTTTATGTTGATGTTGTGAAATGTGCCATGATTTGCCCTTTTTTCGCTTTCTCAGATGTTTTTTGTCCTATATGATATTCTTCATGTAGCAGACATTGTTTGTCTATCAAATCGGATATTTCAAAACCATGCGTGAGCCTGAAAAGGACAGCAAGGATTGTCCATTGGAATTTACCTGGTTGTGGGATTCTCTTACGGTGTGTCGATAATCTGTTGGTTATATGGTGGCCAAATATATGATTCTCTTATATTGGAGCTTTCTTTTTAGTGTTTTTGGCATCCGCTAAAACTCAAGGTAGAAAAGTTGTCAAGGGTACCATTGCCTATTCATTGGTACGAAGCACAAATTGTAGCCAGCTATCAGGCCACGAGCGGTGCGTGCATCGTCTATCTGAATTGGCACGAGGCACAAATCGTAGACCACTGCTAAGCAAATGTATTGGAGCCCATCACAATGTGGATGCATACAGTATTGCCAAATCTGGAGATGATAGACCAGAGTGCATTCTGCATCTTATTGGTTCAACTATATAGAAGTTATTCGTCCCACTATGTAACAGACGAAGAAAAGCGATGGGATACGTTAATGCAGCACCGTCTATTGGCTTTTCAAGTTTTTGAAAAAGTAATTTTGGTGTCCGCTATAATTTTGGGGGTCTTATGAGATAATCGATACTTGCGGATTTAAGGAGGGTATAAATCTTTCTTCTCGAAGGTATGCCCTCCTCTCCCTTCATGCTCCTCAGATTTTATCGGACACCTGCATCAACTGCCGTTAAGAGGCAATGGATTGGACTAATCCCTCTTTTGTTTTGATGCTCAAGGCCTTCACGACCACCGTATGAAGCTTCTTCCACCTATTTTTCCGTCTCATATTAGCCGACTGCTAATATTTAAATCAAAGTGTTGTAAATAGTCATGCACTGCTTCATACGCCACCCTGTAGTCTTCGTTGGAGTTATGGCTGTCTCTTCCTTTCAATACAAGTGAGTGCTGAACTTCGAGCTTTGGATAAGGAGTCATGCATTTTGTTGCGATAAACTCTTCCATACTCAGTGCGCTGAGGCGTAGGTATGTGGACTTCGAAATCTCTACTTCGTCCACGACGAAGTACCTGCCATCGTCGCTGTGCGTTGCGGACTTTCAGTATTCGATATCAGTTTTCCTCCCATGCGCTGACGGATAATTGGTTTCATCGAAAAAAGTCCCATTGTCGAGAAGAAACGTATGTGGGTAGTTTGCGTTGTGCTCTGTAGATGTGATCCTGTCAGTTTTGAATTTTTCATGGCTTTGTTCTTTTTGATTAATTTTGTAAGATTTTTGTTAATGTGTTTGCGGATTTATATGAAATTTCAGTATCGTGATAAATTTTTTTTAGCACGGTACATCAAATTAGTTTTATAAATAGTTACAAATAAATACTTTATATTATGAAATATTTTTGTACGCCACAAGAGAGGATTGCTGAAATTTTGAAATATTACAAAATGAACCGCGCTGATTTTGCAGAAAAAATAAACGTAAAACCATCTGTCATTTACAACTTAACGGCAAAAAACACAAGAGCTAAGAATTTCACCGCCGACCTATTGACGGCAATCCTACACCATTGTCCTGAGTTGTCGCCATCATGGGTACTCACTGGGGAGGGTGACATGCTTAAAAGCAATATTACACAATCCGCTACCATTGGCGGGGATAATATGGGGAGCGTTAATGCTATCACACACACTATTGGTGATAGCGATAGACTTCTATCCATAATTGAAAAGCAGCAGAAAACCATTGATAATGCGGCGACGGAGCGGGGGAGGCTGCTTTCAATTATTGAGCACCTAACGTCAATTGAGGCACCCTTGTAAGTTCTCGCACGTCACAACGCTGTAATGTCTTTCGCCCGCAATTTTTCGGAGAATCTGGCAGCGGTTGAGTGTGGTATCACGGCGGCAGGACACGTGAACCCATGCGGGGGCGAAGTCGTTACGCCCCGTGTCTTCCAGAATTAACTGGTCATACACCCTGTTGGCGGCAATCACAGCAGCAAGGCGCAGGTTTCCCTGCCGCCCATCGCCCGTGCATAGGTCTGCCGCCTCGCCCCGTGTGTGCTGGCTGGTGACAGCCCCGCCGACGGCCTTGTTGAGGGATGGGCATCGGTAGCCGCTGGAAACGTACACGGGCTGCCTGTAGGCCTCACGGGCGGGGTCGAGCACGTTCTCCGCAAGGCTTTGCAGGTTTGCCAACGCCTCCTCCGTGGGGGTGTTGTCGATGTGCCGCTCACTTGCTATTCGGCTGCGTGTCAGTTCTGGAATTATAAAATACTTCCTACATTTTACTCCTCTTTCTGTCAATTTTTAGCAGACAGCCAATGTGATATGATGTAAAAAAAAGGAAATGTGCGGGTTCGCTTTTTCAAAAAGCAAACCCACAATATATGTTTATCGGTATCGCAAATGAGTCATTGATTGGATTTTGAGTTTTAGCGGACACCAATAAAAAAGAGTTTCTTACTTCAAAAATCGATGGTATTCAGTTGTATGGGTGGATTCGTGGTAATCGTGGCCGTGAGTTTTTTTGTGAAGAAGACTGCCTCGGTTGATGTCGGGGTGCGAATAATGCTATTGGATTTCGTGTACAAGTCGCACGGAGAGACCCAGAAAACGTTGACTCTGTCCATTGGGGTAAATAGCAGCAACGCTGAATACCAAGGCATAGATATATTCTTGGCTCTCTATGCTGTTGGCAGTAGACGACCAATAGAGGCCAAACATATCCATTTGGGATGAGGTGGTTACGGTTCGGTATCCGGCGGCAGGTACAAATACGGCACCGGCCTGTTGCATTCGCTGCCATGTCTCAGCTTCGTATTTGTTGGTTGTCCACGTGGCTTCGGGATTAAAGGCAATGCCGTTGGACTGCCAATCGTCGGGCAGGAGAAGGACTCCGCAATGTCCGCATACGGAAGCGAGGCCGTGAAGTTTTTCTGCGTTAGATCGCTCCTTGAACAAGTAGTTCCATTCTGAGGCTGTCAAGGTCCGCCACAGTCCAGCCTTGTTGCCGCCGTTTGATATAGCGTTGTGTACTCCCCAGTCTGCATCGGCATAGTCTCCTGTTAGATTGTTTGCATGGCTTCCCCCTACGAAGTAATCGGACAGTTCGGCCGTTGTGGCGTATGGCATATATGCGTTTGCTCCACTGCCAGCCCATCCGCTCGTTCCCCATCCGAAATGGTCAATCCATCCTTCATAAGATGCACTCATATTGGCGTTTCCAGTACCTATATAGTCGTATTGGTTTTCTGCGAATCGCCATGTTTGGGTAGATGGTTGATACTGAAGATTGCCCTGTGAAAATTGGATTTGTAGGTCTTCGGATACAGAAAACTTTCCAGACAGGCAGCCGTCTAATGAACTATCTGTATCGGGACGGTCATTCGGATTTGTTGTCTCCGACGGCTCTGTTGGGGCTGTTTCGTTTGATTCCTTTTCGCAACTGGCAAGAAACATGGCACAGGAAATAAGGAAAAGAAAGAAATACTTTATGTTCTTCATGGTGTTGATTATTATGGTACAAAGGTACGCAAATTTTCGTATCATCTAAGTAAGGTGTATCATTGATGCCCATTTTCTTTCTTGACAACAAGCCTTCGTAGGCATTGCTTTCGTTCTTTGCGGTAGGAGCAGGTGAATCTGCTCTCATCACCTGTATTGCCCTATATATGAAGACCCTTGTGAATGTGATAGAAGGAAATATGGTGGGGAATAAAAGTAAACGTCATTGCGTCCGTGCATCTAACCAGTAAGAACTCTCACTATTCAACATCAGAACCTGTATCGGCTTTTCGAGATTGGAAATAAAGAGCACATATTCAATCTTCGTTAAATAAAGATTCGGTGGCTAAAACAGGTGATTCATGAGCAATGAAAAAACATGGAAGAGGTGGGGGACGGACAGCCCACGATGAATGGGAAACGAGGTATTTGAAAAGCGGGAAATGTTGCTCTCAATGTAATTAAATGGTTCTGAATATAGAGCCCCATAATGGCATCGACACGGCACAGCAAAGAATAAAGTCGACAGCGAAGATGTGCGATGCCGACGTTATTGTTTAGAAAACTACAGCCTGAAAAATGGGTCCTTATTCGGCTTTGTAGCATTTCAGTAGGGCATTGTTTGCACTCGGATGAATCTATTCTAAGGTTTTTCCCCCCCCAAAAAAAAGTCTGGGAACATATATCCTCAATGTATCCGTTGTCCGATAGAATTGATATTTCTAAAATAGGAGTTTTTTTGCAGAAAGCAATATAAAAGAATGGCCTGACTGTCGGGTCAGGCCATTCGACAAGGATAAAAGAATATGTGAATGAAATTATGGGTCGTGTACTATCTGCTGTTAATCCCGAAGCGGGTCCTTCGATTTCAGAAGGATGATTTTGCTATTGGACACGGATGCTGTAGGGTTAGTTGCATTTTGACCAACCGCAGGTTGGGCAGCTTTTACAACCACTATTGTAAACAAGTTTGGATCCACAATCGGGGCAGAGTTCGCTGGTCTCAGTTCCGTCTTTGATGTAGCGTTTCAGTGCACGAGCCACGCCATTGGACCATGTTGTAATGCTGTCGGTATCAAAAGTTAATTTGCCGATAAGGTCAACAACATTGGGGATGGGCATTCCATGTCTCAACACTCCTGAAATCAGTTTTGCGTAGTTCCAATACTCCTTGCGGAACATTCGAGACAGACCTTCCATCGTTACATGGTATCCGTCTTGGTCAAGGAACTGGAAGTCATAGCGTGCATTGCTGTCGCCAGATTCCTTGGTGCGAATCACCCATCCTTTTTCGACCCATTTGGGCAGGACGAAGTTTTCCGCACGTCCAGTGAAGATTTCATAAGGACGGCCTTCATACATGCCTACTACAGCAATCCAGTCCTCACGGTCGTTCTTGAAACGTACGATTTCAGCATCTAATTTTTTTGGCCGCTTGGGTGCTCTCGTCTCCGCAAAGTGAGCTTCGTCACTTTTGCTTTCTTTTGTGGAGACGAGAACTCCATTGCGCGAGCCGTCGCGGTAGATGGTGCAGCCTTTGCAGCCGGATTCCCATGCCGCTTGATATATTGTGC
This sequence comes from Bacteroidales bacterium, assembly GCA_017480145.1. Classification (GTDB taxonomy): domain Bacteria; phylum Bacteroidota; class Bacteroidia; order Bacteroidales; family P3; genus Colimorpha. The sequence goes on along the minus strand of JAFVBF010000034.1, from coordinate 118,307 downwards.
TTACTATCTCTTTCGTTGTCTCTTTCGGGATATTGACAGTGACGCTGATGGAATGATCCACCCATTTCTGAATGGCACCCTGCATACGCACTTTGCTAACCCAGTCGATATCTGCTGAAGTTGCCTTATGATAGGGTGACTGGGCAATAATCTTATCCAGTTCGTCATCCTTCATGGAGGTAACTTCGTCCACATTGTAGCCGCTGATACGAAGCCATTCTAAGAATTTGGGGTGAAACACGTTGTACTCTTCGAAGTAATCTCCGCTTTCATCCTTAATGATCTTATGCTTAGAGGCTTCCTTATCGTTGGGGTTGATTTTTTTGCGACGCTTATAAGAGACCAGAAATACGGGTTCAATGCCGCTGGTTGTCTGTGTGCAGATACTAACGGTTCCCGTTGGGGCTATGGTCAGTAGGGCAATGTTTCTACGGCCGTTGGCCTCCATCTGCCGATACATATCAGGGTCTGCTTCAGCCAATCTCTGAATGAAGGGGTTGTCTTTCTCCCGGTCGGCATCATAGAGAGGGAATGCACCGCGCTCTTTGGCCATTTCCACAGAGGAACCATAAGCCGCACAAGCCAATGTGCGGTGTACCGATACGGCAAATTCCGTGGCTTCATCACTGCCATAGCGGAGGCCAAGTGCGGCCAGCATATCTCCTTCGGCGGTAATTCCAAAACCCGTGCGACGGCCCTCAAGACATTTCATTTTGATATTCAGCCACAGATTTTTCTCTACACGTTTGATTTCCTCGTCTTCGGGATCGCTTTCTATCTTGCTTAGTATCTGGTCTATCTTCTCTAATTCAAGATCAATCAAGTCGTCCATCAGCCGTTGTCCTTTGAACACATGTTCCTTGAATAAGTCAAAGTTGAATTTGGCGTCGGCTTGGAAAGGATTTTCCACATAGCTGTAGAGATTGATGGCCTGAAGACGACAGCTGTCGTAAGGACATAGGGGAATCTCGCCACAGGGATTGGTGGAGACTGTTCGATAGCCATAGTCGGCATAGCAGTCGGGCACACTCTCGCGAAGAATGGTGTCCCAATATAGCACTCCCGGCTCGGCAGACGACCATGCATTGGCGATGATTTTATTCCATAAAGCACGGGCATCAATTTCCTGTGTTACCGTAGGATTGTCGGAGTCAATAGGGTATTGTTGGACAAAAGGCTTTCCGCTTTTGACACATTCCATGAACTCATCGGTAATCTTCACCGACACATTGGCTCCAGTGATTTTGCCCTGCTCCAGTTTTGCATCGATGAATTTTTCTGCATCGGGATGCTTGATGCTAATACTGAGCATCAAGGCTCCACGACGTCCGCCCTGAGCCACTTCTCGGGTGGTGTTGCTATAACGCTCCATGAAGGGAACAATGCCAGTGGAAGAGAGCGCACAGTTTTTGACAGGGCTGCCTGTTGGGCGAATGTGCGAGAGGTCGTGGCCTACGCCTCCGCGGCGCTTCATCAGCTGTACTTGCTCTTGGTCAATTTTCATAATGCCGCCGTAGGAGTCACTGCTTCCTGAATTGCCAATCACAAAGCAGTTGCTGAGGGAAACGACTTGAAAATTATTGCCAATGCCAGACATAGGACTGCCTTGTGGTACCAGATACTTGAAATCCTTGAATAACTGGTATATTTCATCCTCTGACAAGGGATTGGGGTATTTCTTCTCTATACGTGCAAATTCGCTGGCCAAGCGGTGGTGCATCATGTCGGGGTTCAGTTCGAAAATACTGTCTCCATCACGCAGGGCATATTTGTTCATCCAAACGTTGGCGGCCAATTCGTCACCTTTAAAATACTCTACCGAGGACTTCATGATTTCTTCTGTCCCGTAGGTCTGACGGTCTTCGTTGCTTGCACTCATATTGATATTCTCCTTACTTTCAACAAAAATATTCTTTTCGGCAATTATTGTCTCAGGCGTATCGGCTATTTTTGTTTTCAATGCCTTCTTCTTAGAAGGAACAACGGTGGAGTTTTCAGGCGTGACATCTGCGTCAAAATCCAGTAGTAATGTTCCCTGTACGTCCATAAATTTCTACCTCAAACAAAAATACCTAAATAAGGCTTGAGAAAAGCGGGTTACAAAGGTAGTAATTCCTTTTTTTCTGGTATGCCAGACTTATTAACAAAAGGAAATGGTATTTGTGTAAGGTATTTATTTTTATGTGGTTAAATGTTTATTTCTACTTTCCGTGGAAAGAGGAAGGAGTCTTGTTGGGCATGAGCATGATGTGTCGCTCGAAAATGTTGTGTTTTGAGAAAAAAATGACCGCAGACAGACCGTCAAGCATGGCGTGATCTATGGAAGCAGATGAACGCATGGCGGGTCGCCTAACCGTTTTATGGCAAGGCCGGCGGGCATAAAACTGTCCGCCGGCCTTGCTATTGACTATGGATGATGTCAAATGTTAGTCTTCGTCGTCTTCATTATCCTCTTCATCATCATCGGAAATCTTGTCGGGGACGGAGGTGTCTTCGGAATATTCTTCGGTAGCTAACAATGTGCGGAGTGCGAAGAAGTAGAAGATGATGAAGAAAAAGGTGAGCATGGCATCGCCAATGCCAAAATAGTTGGGCCCAAGGAAGATGACGGGCATGGCGAGGGTTAGCAACTGGGCAATAGTATAGATATGGAATCCGTAACGGCGCAATTTCCACATGAAAATCGCGCCAGTTAGTGAAACACCATAGAGTATGGCTGAAAGCAGGAAATAGGCAAATGCGCCAGGAGCTGAGATTATGGGAAGGATGGTGTCGGCCACAGTCTTCATTTCCTCTGTCATGGCCATATTCTCTGAGCTGAATAAGGCTTGCATGGTGGGCAGCATGAATGCTGTAAAGAAGTAGGAGAGGCAGCAGATGCCAGAACCAATGAAGGTGAGAATCAAGAATAAACGAAATGTGGATTTCATAGTTTTGGCTTTTGTGGTACTTTTCGGGTTGAATTGAAGTCTATGCAATGGGCGTTGGAAGAATAATCAGCGTGGGATGAAGCATGTGTTATGCTATTGAATGTGCGCTTTTTTTTGGGGGGGGGCAGGGCGGACTTTATTGGCAGGCAATTGCTTTCGCCATTTGCTGTTGTAGTTTTTTTGCTTCCTCGCCTGCTCGTACGGCAAAGTCTTCCCCATTAGAGGCATAGATGATGCCACGGGAGGAATTGACCAGCAGTCCGCAGTCATTATTGAGGCCGTAACGGCAGACTTCTTCCAAACTGCCACCTTGGGCACCGACACCGGGAACGAGAAGGAAACTATTGGGAACAATTCTGCGTATATCGGTTAGCATATCTGCCTTGGTGGCACCGACCACATACATGGTGTTGTTTTCGTCGCCCCATTGTTTTGATTTTTCAAGTACGGTTTCAAAAAGTCGCTTCCCGCTGCTTTCGATGTATTGGAAATCGTAGGCACCTTTGTTGGATGTCAATGCCAGCAGGATGACCCATTTGCCTTCGTAGGCAGTGAACGGTGTCACAGAATCTTCGCCCATATAAGGGGCTATGGTCATGGCATCAAAGTTGAATTCGCCTTCTGGGTCGAGAAAGGCTTTGGCGTATTGCTTGGAGGTGTTGCCAATGTCGCCGCGCTTGGCATCGGCTATTGTGAAGGCGGGTTTGCCGAGCGAATGGAGGTAGTCCATCGTTTTTTTGAGCTGGATGAGCCCGTTGATGCCCATGGATTCGTAGAAAGCCAGATTTGGTTTGTAGGCTACCGCATAGTCTATGGTGGCATCGATGATGGCTTTGTTGAAGAGAAATGCGGCATCGGGCTGTCCTTGCAGATGCTGTGGAATCTTGGAAAGGTCGGTGTCCAGTCCGACGCAGAGAAAAGACTGGCGCTGACGTATGAGCGCGATGAGTTCTTGTCGTGTCATTATGAATGTATTTATTGGGTCAGTTTATGGAATTTAGAGGTGAGTTCCTGCGAGGAGATGTTTTCCATGGAGTCATCGGAGACTATGCAGCCCTGATTGATGATGATGGCGCGGCTGCACATGGCTTCTACCTCCTGCATGATATGTGTGGAAAGCAGCACGACTTTGTGTTGCCCAACGGTTCGAATCAGGTGGCGGATTTCCTCAAGCTGATTGGGGTCAAGGCCTGTGGTCGGTTCATCCAGAATGAGTACTTTCGGGTTATGTATCAAGGCATGTGCCAGCCCGACACGCTGGCGATAGCCTTTGGACAATTGACCGATTTTCTTGTTAGCCTCTGGCGTTAGTCCGACGTGTTTGATTATCTCTTCTGCTCGGTCGCGTGCGTCTTTCAGGCCATAGATGCCTGCTGAGAAACGCAGAAATTCCCGAACATACATTTCGAGATATAGCGGATTGTGTTCGGGCAGATATCCTATGCATTGCCGAACAGCCATGGGGTCGTCGTAGATGTCGTGGCCACATACTGTCGCATCGCCTTCGGTGGGAGGGATGTAGCAGGTGATGATTTTCATTAGGGTTGATTTGCCAGCCCCGTTGGGCCCCAGCAGCCCAACAATCTCGCCTTCCTTGATGGAGAAGGATACATCGTTCAAGGCTCGCTGCTTGCCGTAAAGTTTTGAGATATGGCTGATTTCTATCATGGTGGTTATTCTCCCTCTAACAGCAGTTGTTTGGCTTTTTGCAGGCTTACGCGTTCGCCGTTGGCAAAAGCCACTACGAAGGCATCGCGGAAGCCTTTGTTGCGTACGTCGGACTGGAGCACCTTTGCGGCTTCGAGAGATGTGGTGCTTCCCCACATATAGCAGTATATGCCATCTTGCTTGTAATAGGTGAAATTGTCCAGGCCTTTCAATTGTTTGTCACCAGCTTTGAGCATCTGGTCGCTGCGAAGGAATTGGATCCTGTAGGATACATTATGTGGATTGGCGGCGGCCATTTGTGCGGCGGCCTGGGCTTGTCTGTTGGCCTCATCGGCTTGCCGCTCTTGTTCTTTTGCTCGTTCTTTTGCTTCGGCTTCAGCGGCTTCTTTGGCGGCAAGGGCTTTGGCTTCAGCCTCTTTGGCGGCTTCCTCTTCTTTGGCCTTTAGGGCTGCTTGTTCCTCGGCTTCTTTTTTTTGTGCGGCTTCGGCCATGGCATGTTCTTCTGCTTCTTTCTGTGCAGCCAATGCTCTGGCTTCCTCTTCGGCTTTCTGTTTGGCTTTTTCTGACTCGCTGACTTTGTCAGATGTTTTGGTGGCGGTGATGTCAGTGTCCGCTACGGGTGCATTAAATGAGGATATAAGTTTGGGCTGGGTGCCTTCTTCATGGGCTTTGTAGGAGGCAAATGCGTTGTAGAGACATACGGCGATTTTTTCGCGTCCAGCGTCGCTCAGCAGGAAGGCGCGTTCCTCTGGATTGCTCACGAAGCCAATCTCCGTCAGGACGGCTGGCATGGCGGTTTTGTAGATGACGAAAAGTTCGGCCTGCTTGACCCCACGATTAATGGAGCGTAGGCTGCTTTTGTACTGGGATTGGATGTAGTTTGCAAAGTCTAAGCTTTTGGATAGATAGGCACTTTGGTACATGGCAAACATGACGTAGCTTTCGGGCGAATTTGGGTCGAATCCTTGGTAGGCGTTGTTGGTGGCATAGTCTGATTCGAGCAGTATGTCTGCGTTTTCTTTTTTCGCTACCTCAAGATTGGCTTTGCTCTGGGATAGACCCATGACAAAGGTTTCGACACCGCTGGGTTCGCTCTTTGGGTGGGAGTTGGCATGTATGGAGATGAATAGGTCGGCTTTGTTGCGATTGGCGATATTGGCTCGTTCGGCAAGGGTGATGTCTACGTCGGTCTTGCGTGTGTAGATGACTTTGACATCGGGCATGTGTTTTTCTACGAGGCTTCCGAACCGTAATGCCACAGCCAAGGTGAGTTCTTTTTCCTGTAAGTCTTTGCTAATGGCTCCCGGCTTGATGCCTCCGTGGCCAGGGTCTATCACCAGCGTTTTCACTTTGCCAGGCTCTCTTTTCTGGGCATAGGCAGGCAGACATGTCAAAAGAACGGCTAACGACAAGAACAATAAACGTTTCATTCTCAGTACGAGTGTTTTTTCTTTCCCTATTTGAGTAAATAATTCTATCTTTGCAATTTCCAAAATGCAAAGATACAGATTTTAATTTATTATTTAAAATAATCAGTCCTATACGGTTATTTTGAAAAGACAGCTAAAGCATCTTCTCCTCGGCACGCTGAACAGACTCCCCCATAGCGCTACTTTCATGCTCATGCTCCTTATGCTTGTGGGCAAGTGTGTTGTTGCGCAGCCGTTGCCTACGGATTCGGCTGCGGGGCGGGATGTTCGCCAGTCGAGTAGGGTGGACAGTTTGTCGCAGCATCGGAGAGGTGTTTTGGACAAGGGTCTTCGAGTGCCCCAAAATGGATTTGATGCTGGCGTGGTGGGTGATGGGGTGTTGTCTGACTCGGTGCCAAGAATGCCTGAGTCGCGTAATGCGATAACCTCTGTGGTGCATTACCAGGCAGCAGACTCTATTGCGTTGAATATAGCCGAGCGGCAGGCATTTCTCTATAATCGGGGGGCGGTGAGTTATCAGGATATGAGTCTTGAGGCTGATGCTGTCTCGGTTGACTTCAACCGGCAGATGATGCAAGCATATAGCGTTACAGATAGTGGCGGGCAGGTTTCGGGTCGGCCGTTGTTTAAGCAAAGTCAGGATGAGTATCTGGCAGATACCATTCGGTTTAATTATAGCACTAAGAAGGGTATCATCTCATCAGTCATTACGCAGGAGGGCGACGGGTATTTGCATGGCAATAAGGTGAAGAAGATGAATGACTCGGTGATGTTTCTCAGTAGTGGCAAGTACACTACCTGCAATTATGCTCATCCCCATTTTGCGCTCAATTTTTCAGAATCGAAGATGATTGTAGGGGATAAAATGGTTTCGGGGCCAGCTTACCTCAGTGTGGAGGATGTGCCAACGCCATTGGCCATTCCATTCGCATTTTATCCGCTGACGCATGGTCGCTCATCGGGTATTATTATTCCTTCCTACGGCTGGATGAACAGTCGTGGCTACTATCTCAACAATGGGGGCTATTACTGGGCGGTGAATGACTATCTGGATTTGACCTTGCTGGCTGACATTTATACGAATCTCAGTTGGCAGCTTAATGCTAAGTCAAATTACTATAAGCGTTATCGATATAAGGGGTCGTTTGACATCCGTTATGGTAATACTATTGAGGGTTTAAAAGGAGACCCCAATACGTATAACAACTACAATGATTTTAAGTTCAATTGGAAGCATCAGCAGGATAGCAAGGCTAATCCATACAGCCGGTTCTCGGCTGATGTCAATCTGCAAAGCCGAAACTATAATCGTAATACTACCAGCCGCAGTGATTACTTCACCTCTACTACGACTTCCAGTATTTCATACACCGCCCAATTGGGTTCTTATTTTAACCTGTCGGCAGCTGCTCGGGAGTCATTCAACGCGCAAACGGGGCTGATGAATATCAAACTGCCGTCAGTGTCACTCAATTCGACGACATTCTACCCATTCCGTCGAAAATCACCTTCGGGTGGCTACCGATGGTATGAGAATATCTCGTTGACTTATGCCTTATCGGCGGAAAACAATGTATCGTCGCAAGATACGGAGCTGTTTACACCTGTTTTTTTTGATAATATGAGTTATGGGGTGCAGCACTCGGTTCCTATCTCAAGCACGTTGAAAGTGCTGAAGTATTTCAACTGGACCAATTCGGTATCGCTTACGGAACGATGGCACTGGCGCACCATAGAGAAATCGTACGATACTGCTGCGGCATTGCTGGTGACGGATACCGTGAATGGATTTAAGCCAAATCATGATGCCAGTTTTTCGAGTTCGTTGTCCACTCGTGTTTATGGTATTTTCAATTTCAAAAAAGGGTGGGTGACGGGCCTCCGCCACGTTATCAATCCCTCGCTGAGTTTCACCTACCACCCGGATTTTGGAGGCAAGTTTGGCTATTGGAAGTCCTATACGGATGCCACGGGTTATTCTTATCGATATTCGATTTTTCAAAATAGTCTGTATGGAGGGCCTGCGGATGGTAAAAGTGGCCAATTGCGGGTTTCCATTGGCAATAATCTGGAGATGAAGGTTCGTTCGTTGAAGGATAGCACGGCGACGCCCACCAAGATTACGTTGCTGGAAAGCCTTACTGTTTCAGGGTATTATGATATGGCTAAGGATTCGCTGAACTGGTCGGATCTTTCTGTGACGGGTCGTACTACGCTGTTTAAGAGTCTTGTGCTTAACTACAGTGCTTCGTTTTCTCCCTATGTCATTGACGCAAGCGGACGCAAGTTCAATCGTTTCCTATGGGATGAGAGTCGTCGGTTGTTCCGTCGGCAGAGCAGCAACTATAGTGCCCAATTGTCCTATTCCTTTAACAATAATACTTTTAAAAAGAGTGAGGGACAGACGCAGAAGCCACAGGGAGAGATGTTGTATCCTATATTTTTGTCGCCATACACCTATAATCCTTCGTTGCTGATGGGGTCTTATGTGGATTTCAGCGTGCCATGGAACCTCTCGGTCAGTTATTCCTTTACCTTTGTCAATTCTTATGTGGCCAGCACATATAACTATACCACCAATAAGACCCAGACGCTGAGTGTGTCGGGCAATATGTCCTTGACCAATAACTGGCGTTTTGCAGTCTCCACGGGGTATGATTTTGCCAACAAAGGTATGTCGTACACATCTGTGGATATTTACCGCGATTTGCACTGCTGGGAGATGCGGCTTAACTGGGTGCCTTTTGGATACTACAAAAGCTGGAATTTCATCATTAACATCAAGGCCTCGTCCATGCGTGATGTAAAGTATGAGAAGAAACATTCATATTTGGACAATCAGGGCTATTATCTATATTAGGAATTTGAAAGTGCTGCATGAAGTGAGCATATAGTTTATCGAACGAAAGAATACTGGTTATATGAAATTGTATTATACCATAGGCGAGGTTGCCGAGATGTTGAAAGTTAACACCTCTTTGTTGCGTTTTTGGGAGACGGAATTTCCGCAGCTTAGGCCATCGAAGAATAGTCATGGCTCGCGTACCTATACCGAAAAGGATATAGAGTTGGTGAAGCGTATTTATCACTTGACTAAGGAATGCGGATACACGCTTGATGGCGCTCGTGAGCAGTTGAAGCGTCGCAGAAAGACAGACGTGGTATCGGAGGATATGGTAAGTGAGGACGTCTTGCAGAATCAGACGGCTGCTACAACGCTTTTCCCTGATCTCGAATTGCAGCAGGTGAAAGACGATTTGACTAAGTTGCAACTTCAACATACGGCTGCGGTTGGTAGGCTAAGGGAGGCTCGTCAGCAACTACAGGAGTTGAAGGATTCTTTTGTCGAGGATGTTTGATTAAGACATCGCGAAGCCAGAGTGTATGCTTGAGTATGAAATACTACAGGGCTTGGCATGGAGACACAGTGAACTACGGATAATCAAAGGATAAAAAAAGTTCTGTTTTAGCTTTCTCAGATTGTCTGGTTCTGATATATGCACGGCAAGTGCTGGAATCCCGTCATGCAGAAAATGTCTGGGAGCAATCCTTAAAGAGTTGTTGGTGGCAGTCAAGGTAACTCTGATACCGCCATGAATAACCTGCGTTAGCCAGAACGATTGAATAAACTTTGATGCCGCCGTTCTTCTTTCTTGTCATAGGATGACGACCTGCACCCTTGAAGATGATTTTGTAGAGCAGCACTATTGTTATGGAATCAATGATTATCAGCCTTTCCGCCCATTCCTCCGTACTGTCACGTCGGCTGTACTTTTGGTCATGGTTGCTGTTGTGTGTGAGGGTCCCTGCGAAAGTAACCAAAACAGGACGGATGCCTGCGACAGTATCAGACCTGTTTTATTGGTAACAGCAAGGTTTAGTGAACATGAATAATAGGGAATATTCAGTTTTGGCGGGATATATATATCGTATGTGCTGGCCGTAATAGGATGGTGATGGACGGATTAGCAGATGCTTTTCTTTGCATTTCTTTGTAGTAGAATCAGGGGCAGGAATCATCGATTCCTGCCCCTGATTCTATTAACTCTGTTAATTCAGATTGTCGTAATATTGATGGTTATTGTCGGTCAATATGAGGCTATTGTGCCAGAATGGTTTGGTATTTCTTTAGTTCGGCTTCGGCAGCCTGAACGTTTTTTTCAGCTGCGGTTGCTTTTTGCAGAGCTTCTTCTTTCTTGCTATTTTGCTTCTTGATGTCGGCTTCTATCTCGCTGATGTTGTTGGTGGTATTTTTGATTTTCTCTTTTAGGTCTTCGATTTCTTTCTGTTTGGAGTTTATTTTTTCTTTATATTTTTCTATGTCTTTCTGTTTGTCGGCTATTTTGTCTTGCTTTGAGGTGATGGTTTTCTCTATGCTGGTAACATCACTTTGAGCTGAGGAGAGTGTTTTTTGAGCTTTTTTCAGCTCTTTCTCACTCTTTGAAATTTCATTGGCAGCAACATATTTTGAGAATCTGTTTAAAGCCCTTTTAATGCCTTCGGCATCGGTTACTTTTTCACCATCCTCAATGGCGGTAATGGTAACAATACTGCCTGCTCCTTTGTCATTTTTTTCTATTTTGGCATACATGTCCACGGGCAGGGATGAGATGTCGGGATGTACCTGCCCTAAGGTGGCGATGCAGCCTTGCTTATTAGAGGTGGACAGGTTTGACTGTTTGAGCCATTTTTTGACCAAACTGGTTGCATCGGAATTGTCTTGTGAAAGATTTATAGAATATGCAGTATATATATTCTTGTTTATTTTCAGGGTTGTTTCAGTAATGGTCTGGGCCATTAGGGATGCCGCTGATAGGAATAATAGGGCAATTGCTAAAGATTTTCTTTTCATTTGTTTATGTTTTAAATAATTGGTGACGAAATGTAAAAAATGCCCTATCCTTGATTTGACAATGTAGGGGCAAGATACTATCGGAGTAGAATGACAGACCCAGTATATGTCTGTACCGAATTCTGGACATCGGCAGCTTGGTAGCGTATGACATACACGTAGTTGCCCTGAGGGCATAACTCTCCGTTGCTTGTTCCGTCCCAGCCCTCGCTGATGTCAGTGGAATGGAATAGAATTTGGCCGCGGCGGTCGTAAATGGCAATCTCGTAATCATAGATGTCATTGCCAATTACGTAGAAAATATTGTTGTTTTGTAATCCAGGTGTAAATACGTTAGGGGCAAAAATATTCGGCTTTAAGAGTTTGATGGCTGCGTAAGCCGTGTCGGTACAATATCCGTTGGCAATAGCCAGCATGATATGTATGGTGTCGTCATCGGCTTCGGCCTTGTATTTTAGAATGCTGCTGTCGTTGTCAACAAAGATATCGTTGACATACCATTGGCGATCTGGGTCATTCTCACTCAAATCGATGGCAGTCAGTTCCATATTATCATAAGTCAGATAGTCTGGTGTGAGCATTAGTTTTGCCACGGGCTGATATATCTTTCGGAGGTAGAGCGAGTCCGATGCCGGACAAGTGGGGTATTCGTTGTAGTCGGCATAGAGAATGTATGTGGTATTTTGTTTTGGCGCAACAGTGATGGTCTGATTGTGGGCCTGGGAGGAGAGTGTCGGGTCAGCTGGGAAGGTGGACCAATAGACGTAAGCCACACTGGTATTGACAGAAATGGTATGTGTACCATTTTCGCAATCGGTGGTGTAGTCAAGGTTGATGGAGGGGATTGGCAGGACGGTGAGGAACATGGCAGTGATACTGTCGCATCCTTTGTGGGTGGTCAGTGAGTCGTAGGTAGTGCTGGTTTGTGTGAGGGCATGGCCTCTGAAATAGTAAGTCTGTCCTTCACATATTGAGTCATACCATTCTTCATAGAAAGAGTAGTCAATGTGTAAATCGAGCGTTACAAGACTGTCACAGCCATGTGAGGATTTCAATAAATATGTGGGCCCATAAATGGAGGTGTCGTAGGTTCGTCCGTTAATCCATGTGTAGTTGTCGCAACTCTGTTGTTTTTGGACTACATTTTGATCATAAAAAATGCTCAGGGAAAGATATATCACGCTGTCGCATCCTATATCATTGGTCAGACGTATAGACTCGGAGTTGGTGCTTTCGGTGTATCGTTTACCATTTCGCCATGTGTAGGCATTACATCGTTCCACGGTTTCACGTGCGAAAGAGGTATCTTGCACGTGGAGGGTCATGATGACAAGGCTGTCTAATCCGTAGATGTCTGTTAAAGTTTGTTCTTTTGTTCCTGCAGAGGAGAACTGCATCCCGTTCCAGGTGATGGGGAGCATGTTGCGACAAATAGTGCTGTCAATAAGGGTTTTATGGTAGACGATGAGGTGCAGGGTGAGTATGCTGTCACAGTAGTGTATGGTGGTAAGACTGGAGGTGTAGTCTCCGGTATGGTTGTAGGCATAACCTCCAAAATAGGACCATTCATCCTCGTAGATGGTGTCGAAGAATTCTTGGTCATAGGCTTTGTATGACTGTAGGTGAATTGTCCAGATACTGTCACATAAGTCAACGGAGGCCATATTTCGAGATTCGACGGTGGTTTCGGAATAGGTACGCCCTAAAAAGGTGATAGAAGAGTCGTCGCAAATGGTGTCGTAGCGGTCGATGTGGTAGGTTGGAAAGACATAGACTGTCATGTGAATAATGCTGTCGGCTCCCGTTTGCGCACGGAGTGCGATGGAATCTTGCAGTATGCCAGAGCGGCTTTTGCCCTGAGTGGTCTCTTCGGGCAAACTTTCAACGACAAATCGGGTGTAATTCCAGGTTAGAGGTAGTTGGTCAGCACAGATGACGGTTGTGTCATAAGTGTAGGTATTTTTGTGTACAAATAAATTATAAGAGATATTGCTGTCGCATCCAGCATGATTGGGAATGATAATCGTTGAGTCAGTAATGGTGCTTGTGTCGCAGAAAGGATGCCCGTTGAATTGGTAGCAGAAGACGCCTTTGGTCTGGTTTTCAACAATGGTATCAAAGATGGTGTCAAAGGTGTGGGTGGCTGTGGTTAGGTAAAGGGTGTGGAGACTGTCGCAACCGTACACGGATTTTCGTGGTAGGTAGAATGTGTCGAGCGATTTGCTCTCCTGAATCAGTGTGTCATACCATTGGTAGGGTGTTGTGGATAGAGGTTCGCATACCACCTCATTATCCTCTATGAGATAGTTGTTATGGACGGTGAGTGACAGGTGGATAATGCTGTCGGCTCCGTGTACGGTAAGGGTATCAATGTCCTGTTGGAGTGTTCCATAGGTATTGCTGGCAGAGAATGTTTTTCCCATCCATATGTAGGGGAGTTCGTTGCCGCATAGCGTATCATATAGGGTGGTGTCATGATTCCAGTAAACATAGAGGCTATAGTCAATGATGCTGTCACACTGGTATTGATTCCCTCCTAAGATGGTTACTTCGGAGTGCGACACGCTGTCATTGAAACATTGCCCGTTGTGGTAGTAGCAGTAGAAATAGTTGTTGAGTGTACCGTGGCGTTCATAAAGTTGGTTTTCAATGATGGTGTCGTATTCTGTGGTGTTGCTGACGGGATTGACAGTCAATATCATGGTGGCGGTGCTATCGCAACCGAATTGAGAGAGGGTTTGATAGGTGAAAGTGCCAGCGGTATCGTAAGTCTTATTGCCGAAGGATATTGTTTGATTGCTGCAAATGCTGTTGGAAAATGTGTCGTTGTAGTGAGGCGATGTGGTGAGAAAATAAGCGAGGATGCTGTCGGTGCCATCCGTTCCGTTGAGGGTGTCATACGTCCAGCCAACCTCGGCAAAATCGTGTCCTCGCCAAGTAATAGGGAGTGTGCCTTCGCAGACCGTGGTGTCGATGCGAGTGAGTGTGTTTTCGAGTACGTGTAGATTGTATATAATGATGCTGTCGCAAGGCCCTATGGCAGGGCGAGAGAAGCATTGTTCGGAGACAGCATCGTAGAATGTGGTGCCATAGAAAGTGATGGGAAGTTGATTTTCAACAATGGTGTCGTTGTAGGTTTGAGAGGGGTTGGGCATCGCATGGGTGCGCATGGTCAGTATGCTGTCAGCACCTAAATGGTTGGTCAGTGTGAGTGTGTGTGACTCGTCGGCAGCAAATGTCAGCGTATTCCATAATATGGGAAAGTTGCTGGAACAAATGGTACTGTCAATGGTGTCGTATACATTTTGATAGATAATTAGATGGTATCTGATGATGCTGTCGCAACCATTGACATTGCCGCTGTCGAGGAGGAACCGGTGCTGGATGTCTTGACTGAAAGTGTCGAATGTGATGTCTCGATAGGTCCAAGGCAGATCGTTTTCGAGAATGGTGTCGTATACTTCGCCTATCGTGGTATCAGCCACGGAGAGGGAGAGCGTGATTGTGCTGTCGCAGCCATGAATGGAAGTCATGGTACAGGTGTAGGTGCCAGCTTCGCTGTAATTGTAACTACAGAATGAGACAGGGGCATTGCTACAAATGGATTGCGCAATGGGAATATTGTATGTGGGGTGCACCGTCAGGTATAGGACGTAATTGCTGTCGCAGTTTTGGGTGGTGCGGTATTCTGTGGGATAAATGCCTTGAGTGGTATAGGTATTGTTGCGGAAGGTATAGGATTCACCTTCGCAGATTTCCTTATTTTCATCGAAATGGTAACTTGGCATTGCCGACACGGTCATTACGACAATAGAGTCGGCATATTGCCCATAACTGTCGGATCCGGTTGCTGTGCGCCCCAGATTGATGGAGTCGATGCCTGTGGAGAAGAATGTTTTTGCATTCCATCGGAATCCCGATTCTAATAGATTTTGGCAGACGATGGTGTCAATCTCTGTCCGTACGTTGGCAAGAAAATGTATGGAATAGTTGATGGTGCTGTCGCAGTTGGAGATACTTTTAATGTTGAAAATGAGTCCAGCGGTATCCCTCATTTCTGTGAAGGTGGCACCATGATAGGTGTAGGGTAGCAGGTTCTCCCGAATCACTTCCGTCACGTCAATGGTGTCGTTGTGGTGGATGTTGAGAGAGAAAATCACGATGGAGTCGCATTCGTTGATGGTGAGTAACGAGTGCTGTATATCTGTTGATTCGGTGTAGGTGACGCCATTCCATACGTAGGACTCACAAGTGTCGATAAGGATTCTTGTTGTGTCTGATTTATAGATTGTCAGGTAGAGTTTGACAATAGAGTCGCATCCGACTGCGTTGGTGGTATCGAAGATGGCTGGGTCTTGGGATTCGGTATAGATAGAGTCGTGCCATTGGTAGGTGTCGCAACTGGCATCGTTGATGTAGTATTCAGAAGAATATTTGAATGTGAGTTGCAGTGTGACGATGGAGTCACACCCATAGATGTCTCGTAGCGTGGTGGTTACATTGGTGTCGGTCGTGTAGGTTTCGCCAGTGGCATCCCAACTATAGCGGTCGCACTGAATCTCGGGGCGGTCGGTGTTGCGGGAACCTTTGTAGATGGTGTAATTGTAAACGTCGGTTCCGATGGTTACTTCGCCAGTTTGCGAGTAGTTGCTTCCGTTGATTCTGACGCGATTGCAGCCATGGATGATGTAGTGTGTGATGCCGTTACTGGTATAGGTGCTGTCAAGGATAAAGTCGTTGTCCTGAGCCGCACACAGGGAGGGGATGGCGAACAGGAACGCCATCGTCAGAAATCGTATAGAACCTGTTATATATTTCTTGAACATAGACATCTGTGTAATTTAGGAGGGTAGGGCTATTCCTGTCTCTATCGCAGGAGCATGATGTTGCCCGAGACTTCTTTGTAGGATTCGGGAGCAGTAATGTCGGTATAGCGAATGAGATAGACGTAAACGCCTTGCTCACAGTAGGTGTCTTTGTATTTGCCGTTCCATGCCTCATCAAAATCCTTGGTGCTAAAGACCAAAAGCCCCTGTCGGTTGTAGATTTGCAGGGAGTAGTTTACGATGCCAACTCCCTGTGGTTTGAATGTGTTGTTGGAGCTCAGGAATGGAGTGAAGGCCGAGGGCATATAAAGTGTGGGCTTGTAGATATGAAGGGTTGTGTAAGCAGTGTCACGGCAGAGCCCGGATACTACTTCGAGCATGACGACGACGGAGTCATTTGCCATGTCGCAGGTGTAGGAGAATTTCTCTTCATGACTGTCTTGCATCAGGCCGTCGATATACCAGTTACGAGTGTCATAGTCTCCGCTTACATCGGTGGCTTTCAGTATGTTGTTGTCGTAGGAGATGAAGTCGGGCGTAGAGTGGAGTGTTGCCTTGGGATTTTGCAAAGGAGAGAGGGAGAATGTGATGGCGGCAGGGCAGACTGGGTAGGATTGATAGTCGGCGTAAACGGTGTATTCGGCATCAACGTGAGGGTTGAGTATGATGGATTTGCTATGCTTTTGTTCGTCCAGGGCGAGATTTTTGGGATAGGAATTCCACTCAACATAGTCGGCTTCAGTGATAACATTGATGTAATAGCGGTTGGCTTCGCAGTCTCTAACCAATTCGGTCTCAATGTGTGGTGATGTGAGTTCGATGAGGTTTAGCAATGTGATGCTGTCGCATTTTTCTACGGTGAGTAGCGAGTCCACATAGATGCCTCCGCGGGAGAACATATGTCCGCGGAAGTCATATTGAGACCCAGAACAGAGGGTGTCAAGGATTTCCTCGTAGGTGGAATAGGCTATGTAGAGGTCGAGAGTGACGAGGCTGTCGCAGCCATGCACGGTATGCAGCATTACTTGAGGACCATAGATGCTGCTTTCATAGGTGATGCCGTCCATCCATGTATAAGTATTGCATGCGGAGATGTGGTCGGCAATAGCTGTAGATTTGTCAATGATGAGGTCTAAATGAACCACGCTGTCGCAACCATAGCGGTTGGTGCGCATGAGTCGAGGTGAGGAGGTGGATTCGGTGTAGGTGATGCCATTGAGCCATACGTAGCGATCGCAGCGTTCTTGTTGGTCTATGAAGGCGGAGGTGTCGAGGATGATGGCGTGTAGCAGTAGCAGGCTGTCTTCCCCATGTATGCCAGTGAGGGTTACGGTATCTGTGGATGACTCTTTGAACGAGCGATTGTGCCATATGAATGGCGTACGGTTGCTGCACACGGCGGTATCGAAGTGCGTTATCTGGATGACCCATAGGTGGAGGGTTAGCAGGCTGTCGCACTTGTGGACGCTTTGTTCGGTGTAATGATAGTCGCCGATTTCATTGCATTGGTAGGGGCCAAATCGATAGGGTAGGAGGTCTGTGGTGGTGGTGTCGTATTGTTCGTGCTCATAGGTGGGCCATACATGGAGGTGGAGCGACACCATGCTGTCGCAGCCGCCCTGTACGGTTTTCAGAGTGTCATTGTATCGCACATTCTTGTCATCGGAGGGGGCGAAGGTATATGTTTGTCCGGCGAACTGGTAGGTTCTATTGGCGCAGATTTCCTCGTATTGGTGAATGTCGTAGATGGCATTGACGTGTAGGTGCATTGTGATAGTGCTGTCGGCTCCACGGGTGGTGAATAGGGTGGTTTGCTGAGCAATGTCGCCACCGAGTGGTCCTGCGGACAATGACGATGCGTAGAATGTCTTGCCGTTCCATGTGTGGGGCAATTGGCTGTAGCACACGGTGTCGTAGATGTCTGCTGTGACGTTGGGGATGACGACTAACGAGAAGCTAATGATGCTGTCGCATCCGTTGACAGACTGGAGTGTGTGAGAAATATTGCTCACGGCGGCGGGATAACTTTGTCCGTCGTAGATATAGGGCAGGTCGTTTTCGATGATGGTGTCAGATACAGAAGAGGTTACGGCGTGGGTGAGTTTTAGGTGTAAGTAGAAATTGCTGTCGCATTCATTGCTGGTTGCTGCTTCAAGAGTGTAGTCGCCGCCATCGTGGAGGTCTTGGGTTAGCACGGTGTGTCGCCAGGGGACCGTCATTCCCTCGTGATTGCATAGTTCTAAGGTGTCATAGAATTTGTAACTGGGGTGTATGGTGGTGTAGGTGGTGACGATGCTGTCGCAAGTGCCGGCCATCGTGGTGAGACGTTGGGTGGTGGTGTCATAGTCCACAAATGCGGAGTCCATATCGGCGGCATCTTCACATAGGGATTTATATACCTTCATGTCGGGATATGACTTGTGGATGTTGATGGTTAGGATTGTTGTGCTATCGCTACCCGACGAGGTGCATTCAGTGCAAACGACAGAGTCTGTGGTTGTAGAAGTGTAGGTTTTGCCTGTACCGTCGGTCCATGTGTATTCGTCACATACGGTAATGGGAGGTAGCACAACCCGTGCATTTTTAGAGATTGTGAGGTTGAGGTAGGCAGTGCTGTCGCATCCGTCATTGTCTGTAAACCCAGACTTGTTATAAATGCCGCTGGTAGTGTATGTTGTTCCGTTCCATTGGTAGCCAGACTCCGTGGTAGTGATTGCTACTGTATCTTTTTTCGAGCCCTTGACATACCAGTGAGTGGTTATTGTCGTGGGTTGGCATCCATGGCGGTAAACGGTTTCGGAATTTTCGTATGTGCTGCCTGAAGGTAGGGCTGATACTGCTGTGGGGATTTTGATGCAGCGGGGGCCATAGACGAGGATGTTGTCCACCCCAAAACCAATACCTCCTTGATTGATGTGATAGAATTTGAGCGTGTTGTCTCCTGCGGAGAGAGACGACATGGAAACGGTTGCTTTTTTCCATGTGTCGTAGTTGTTTATATTTTCATGCTCTCTATCAATGTCTTCTGCAGATAGTCCCCATATTTTTTTTGTATTTGTACTGCCGTAAAGTGCGACTTGATCGATTACGTTCAATAAATCGTAGTACCAGAATACCTCATACGGATTGGATGTGGGGTAGCCCTCGTCATCGAATGCCATTGTTTCGTATCCTAATATTTCATCATAGAAAAAGAAGGATACTGTTGTCTGGGAAGGGTCTGAGATTGTAAAACTTGGAGAAGTAGCAGTGCTTGTAAAGTAGGTGAGCATAGCGTTGCTCCAGTATGCGGTAATGCTGCTGGGGATATCATCATCGGTGATATATCCGTACAAATTGTATATTTTGTCTGATGCCTCAAATAGTGCGTTACCATCATAGGCTGGGAACTGATAACTTGGTATTTGGACTGCTTGTAGTTTGTTGGAAATGCTGAATCCGTCAATATAATTGCTCCCGTTTTTGTCGAGTTGCCAGCAGCTGGAATTAGAAGACTCCCAATCTTCGTAAAAGAGAGTGTCCATATAGGTGTGGCAGCCTGTTTCTCCAGGACAGATGGTATCGTAGCGGACGATGATGCGGCCTTGTGCCTGAAGGGATATGGATGCTCCCACAATCAGAACGAGGAGTAGTATTATCTGTTTCGCTATAGGTTGCATATCGGAGGGATGCTTTACTGTTGCACAAAACAACCCTAATTAGGGCATAATATAAATTTTGCAAATATCCGTTTTTTTTCGCAAATAGACAAAAGTATTGTGAATGGGGACGTTTGGATGTGAAAAAGCGAGGCTTAGACGAATGTCAAGCCTCGCTTTGAGGGTGTTTTGTCTGTACGTTTATAGTGGGTCTTAGTGGTTATAGACGAAGGTGCCTTTGTCGCTGTGTACGGTGACTTGGCGTCCTTCGTGAGGGATGCAGTGTCCGATAATTTGAGCGTCGACATTAAATGAGTGAGCAATATCGATGATGCCATGGGCTGTGGCCTCATCGGTGTATATCTCCATGCGGTGGCCCATATTGAAAACTTTATACATCTCCTGCCAGTCGGTATGGCTCTGTTCCTGAATCATGCGGAACAGCGGGGGGACGGGAAACATATTGTCTTTGACGACGTGAAGGTTGTCGATGAAATGTAGCACTTTGGTCTGAGCGCCGCCGCTACAGTGAATCATGCCGTTGATCTTGGGACGGTATTCGTCCAGCACTCGACGGATGATTGGAGCATAGGTGCGGGTAGGGGAGAGTACCATTTTGCCAGCATCCACTCCGGGAATTTCGGTGGGGTCGGTGAGCCGCTTGCCACCGCAATAGACCACTTCTTGAGGGAGGTTATGGTCGTAGCTCATGGGGAAGTTGTCGGCATAGTATTTGGAAAAGACGTCGTGGCGGGCAGAAGTGAGGCCATTGCTACCCATGCCTCCGTTGTAAGATTTTTCGTAGGTGGCCTGTCCGTAGGATGCAAGACCGACGATGACATCGCCAGCGTGAATGTGTGCGTTATCCACTATGTCGGAGCGTTTCATGCGTGCGGTGACAGTGCTGTCTACGATGATGGTCCGGACGAGGTCGCCTACGTCAGCGGTTTCTCCCCCTGTGAGGTATATGCCAACGCCGAGATCTCTCATTTCCTGGAGAAATTCTTCAGTTCCATTGATAATGGCGGAGATGACTTCGCCTGGTACGAGATGTTTGTTGCGCCCGATGGTGGATGAGAGGAGAATATTGTCTATTACGCCGACGCAGAGGAGGTCGTCAAGATTCATGACTACAGCATCGATGGCAATGCCTTTCCACACGGAGAGGTCTCCGGTCTCGCGCCAGTAAAGGTAGGCGAGAGAGGATTTTGTTCCTGCACCGTCGGCGTGCATGATGTTGCAGTATTCAGCATCGCCTCCGAGTATGTCGGGAATGATTTTGCAAAAGGCTTTAGGGAATAGGCCTTTGTCAATGTTTTTGATGGCGTTATGTACGTCTTCTTTGGAGGCAGAAACGCCTCTCAGATTGTATTTCAGTGTGTCCATACAGGGCTTGTGCTGGTTAGATACGGGGTTGTTTCTGTTGTTAATGGTTGCAAATATACGATTTTTTTGCCATGTGAAGAGGGTGGTGTGCCGTTGTGAAAAGTAAAGGGAAGACGCTTGAATAAGAATGCGTCTTCCCTTGATGAATGGTGTGGTGTGCTGGTTTAACGACGGTGTGTGTCGCTGCTTCGGCGGCGGTCGTCGTTGTGTCGCGGTGTCCGTTCGCGGTTGTCATTGTCGCGGCGCGGCGGTCGGCGATCTCCATTCTCACGACGTGCAGGCTTCTCTTCCACGTAGCCTTCAGGCTTGGGCATCAGTGCCCTACGGCTGAGTTTTAGTTTGCCGTTCTTCTCGTCCACGGCAATGATTTTGACGCGTACGGTGTCGCCTTCGTGAAGGAGTCCTTCGAGCGTTTCGGTGCGGTTCCAGTCATATTCGCTGATATGCATTAAGCCCTCTTTGCCAGGCAGGAATTCAAGGAAGGCACCAAACTCGACGATGCTGACCACGGTGGCATCATAGATTTGCCCAACTTCTGGGACAGTACAGATGTCTTTAATCCATTTGATGGCGGCTTCGATTCCGTCTTTGTCGGGAGAGGCAACGTCAACGATGCCCATGTCGCCCACTTCTTCGATATTGATAACGGTGTTGGTCTCAGCCTGAATTTTCTGTATGATTTCGCCTCCTTTGCCGATGACGGCACCGATGAAGTCTTTCGGGATCTGAATCTGGACGATGCGCGGCACGAAGGGTTTGTAATCTTCACGCGGGGCGGGGATGGTGGCCTCAATGTGGTCGAGGATGTGGAGACGTCCTTGGCGAGCTTGTTCAAGGGCTTTGGCCAAGATGTCATAGCTGAGACCATCGACCTTGATGTCCATCTGACAGGCGGTGATGCCATCGCGAGTGCCCGTTACTTTGAAGTCCATATCGCCCAGGTGGTCTTCGTCGCCCAGGATGTCGGACAGGACTGCCCATTTGTCTCCTTTAGAGATGAGGCCCATGGCAATGCCGGCTACGGGTTTGCGGATTTTGACTCCGGCATCCATCAGTGCCAGGCATCCTGCACAGACGGTAGCCATAGATGATGATCCATTGCTTTCCAGGATGTCGCTGACCA
Source organism: Bacteroidales bacterium (assembly GCA_017480145.1). GTDB lineage: Bacteria > Bacteroidota > Bacteroidia > Bacteroidales > P3 > Colimorpha. Next base: position 96,454 of record JAFVBF010000034.1, on the reverse strand, counting down.
CACGGATGGTGTAGGGGCACTCGGTCTCCGAGGGGAGTACTTCTTTTAGTGCGCGCCAGGCTAAATGACCGTGGCCTACTTCGCGGCGACTGAGTCCACGATTGCCTTTGACTTCTCCGGTGGCGAAAGCCGGGAAGTTGTAGTGTAAGAGGAAGCGGCGACGGCCTTCGATGACGGCGCCGTCGATAATCTGTTCGTCAAGTTTTGTGCCGAGGGTGACAGTGCTTAGAGACTGTGTCTCGCCGCGGGTGAAGATGGCGCTACCGTGTGCCGAGGGCAGATAGCTAACCTCGCTCCAGAGTGGGCGTATTTCGTCAAGCTGTCGTCCGTCGAGACGGGTACGTTCGTTGAGAACCATGTCACGCATGGCTTCGCGCTCGGTGTCGTGGTAGTAGCGGTCGATCATGAATTTCACATCGTCCGTAAGGGTCTCTTCGGTATAGTTGGCCTCGATAAATTCTTTCTTGATGTTTTCGAAGCCCTCTTCGCGCTGATGCTTGTTTGCGATGCCCTGTTTGGAGAAGTCGTAGCATTTCTGATAGACGGCATCGTGTAGCCGTTGACGCAATTCTTCATCGTTTTCCTCGTGGCAGTATTCGCGTTTCTCGGTTTTGCCAGCTTCTACGGTAAGTTCTGCAATGGCTTTACACTGGATTTTGATGGCTTCGTGGGCGGCTTTGAGTGCGCCGAGCATGATGTCTTCGCTGACTTCCTTCATCTCTCCTTCTACCATCATGATGTTTTCTTCGGTGGCAGCGACGATGAGGTCGAGGTCGGCTCGGTCGATGTCCTGTAAGGGCGTGTTGATGACATATTTGCCATCAAGGTAGGAGACGCGTACTTCGGAGACTGGGCCACCGAAGGGTATGTCGGAGACTGCCAGTGCAGAGGCTGCAGCGAGAGCCGCAAGCTGGTCGGGCATGGTGTCTTTGTCGCCAGAGATAAGTGTTATTTGAACTTGCACTTCGGCATGGAAGTTGCTTGGAAAGAGTGGACGGAGTGCGCGGTCCACCAGACGTGCAATAAGGATTTCGTGTTCGGAGGGACGAGCCTCGCGTTTGAAGAAACCACCAGGGAAGCGTCCCATGGCGGCGTATTTTTCCTGATAGTCAACGGTGAGAGGCATGAAGTCAACGTGTTCGCCTGCTTCTTTCTTGGCGCAGACAGTGGCGAGAAGCATGGTGTCGTTCATGCGAACCACGGCGGAACCGTCGGCCTGTTTGGCAAGTTTGCCAGTTTCGATTTCGACCATGCGTCCATCGCCTAGATCGAATCTCTTGGTGATAATGTTCATGTTACTTTTTCTTTGGTTGTTTCTTTATTTCCGACAGGGAAGGCAACCGTATGCCGACCCAAAAGTGTTAGCAAAAGCGTGGGTCATGTAGTAAAAAAGACACCCGGAAGACCGAGTGTCTCAACCATAACCAATAAATATGAAAAACTATTTTCTCAGGTTGAGTTTCTTGATGATGGCGCGGTAACGTTCGATGTCGATATCCTTAAGATAGTCGAGCATACGGCGACGCTTGCCAACGAGAGCAACGAGAGCACGTTCGCTAACCTGATCTTTCTTGTTTTTCTTCATCAACTCGGTGAGGTGCTGGATGCGATAGGTGAACAGCGCAATCTGAGCTTCGGCAGAGCCAGTGTCGGTGGCGTTTTTGCCATACTCGGCAAAAATTTCCTGTTTCTTTTCCTTGGTTAAATACATATTAAATGCTGTGTATTTGATGATTATAAATGTTTTCCTCTTTCTCCTAATCGTTAAAGGATGATGCAAAGATAGGCTAAATTTTTTAGATGGCGGTGTGTTTGTTGTTGGAATATTTGTATTTTAACTTTCATTATGAAAGTTGGGCGTCGGAATTGATGATTTCGTAAATGGACTTGATTATTTCTGTGGGTGGTGTCTGGTCTATTATCAGAGTGTGTCGGGCTTGAGCGTAGTGGGGCAGACGTTGGGCCAGTTGCTGTTGAATGAATGGGTATCGTTGTTGCTCGGGTATGGATGCTAATATAGGACGGTGTTTGTGCGACGCTTTCATGCGAGAGTATATGTTTTCGGCATTGAGCGAGAGAAATATGGATGTTCCGTGCTGATTGATCCACTCCATATTGTTGTTGTGGCAGGGTGTACCACCTCCCGTACTTATTACAGCATTTTCTACTTGCTTGGTTTCATGGAGTGTTTGGGTCTCAATCTGTCGGAATAGCGGCTCTCCGTAGTGTTGAAAAAAAAGGGGTATGCTTGTACGGTAGCGCTCCTCGATGAGTTGATCGATGTCTATGAATTGCCAGCCGAGGCTATTGGCCAGTTTTTTGCCTATGGTGGTTTTCCCACAGTACATATAACCTATGAGGTAAATTCGCATTGAGGGGGGGGCTTCCGGTGAAATTTATTATTTGGATTGGCTGTGTTGTTTATTAGGCTTTTGTAATGGCTGGCTATGAGTAGAGGATGAGTCTCTTGTTGGTGCTGCTGGTTACTGTAGGTGGAATTCTTTGGCGGTGACGTTGCCACAGAGATCGGTTAGGACTATGGATAGCACATTGTTGGAGGATTGGAGTTCGGGATAGCCGTAGGCTTGTTGTCCTGCTGGCAGGCAAATGGATATGGATGAGGTTTTGCCGTCGTATTCAGCAAGAATCCATTTGCCGTTGAGGTAGCAACTGTAGCTCTCGACTCCTGAAAGGTCGTCTCCGATGCGGAAGACCAGGGTTCTGCCTGGTGTGGCAACCATGTTTCTGGGCTGATGTATGGTTGGCGGGAGGGTGTCTACTGCCAATATAAAGGTGCCAAAATCGCGCGGGTGGCACTCCAGCCATTCGTTGCATTGCTGGGTTGCCAAAGGTATTCTTTTTTTCCCGGCGAGGCGTAGGAATAGTATTTGACGAGGATTGTGGTAGGTTAGGTTGGCTGCGTTGAGCAATGGTAAGCGCAATGTGTAGGACACATGGGGTGGCGTCGGGTAGGTGAATCCTATTTCGGAAGTGGGCATTACTGTGACTTGGTCGCCTGACAGGCGAAGGGTGACGCTGTCGTCGGTGTATAGGGCTTGTGCAGGAACCTCAAGTTGGTAGAGGTCGCATTGTAGAATTTGGTCCTGACGGCATGGAGGTGGTGTTTTGGGCTGATGATTGGGTTGCTGGTTGCTGGGAGTTTTCAGCGTGAAACTTTTTGATGCTTTGTTGCCATTGAAGTCGGCAACCTCGTATTTTAGGGTATGGGTGCCTGGGGAGAGATAGAATGTTTTGTCTCCATTGGATAGCTGGGCTACGGTTGCAGGCATGTAGGGGACTGAGCGGGTGAGGATGTAGGGCTGTCGGTGTGTGCAGTAGTGCTGATAGTCCATGAGTGCATTGACGGCACGCGTGTCTTCAAAACGAAAGGTCTGCATGGTGTAGCTGTAGGCGAGGTTGCCATCGATGTAGAGTTTGATAGAATAGATGCCGTTGTTGCCGTGGTAGGATTCGCTTTGGTCGGTTGTGTGGATGCCGAGGAAGAATGCCCCATCCACGGTGGGTGAAAGTGTTACAGGACGAGGTTTTTTTTGACCTTTGATGCGTTGTGAAGTTAATAGTTCGAGGGGTTCGTTCTTGCCATTGATGCGGGTGGTTCTGTTGGCAGGGTAGATGCGTATGCCCTTGATGACGGGTGGTACTCCGTCGGGTACGTGGAGCCCGAAGAGTTGTGCGTTAATGGTCTGGTCGTTGTGGGCATAGCGTATTTCGTAGTGCAGGTGAGGACCCCCAGACCCCCCCGTATTGCCAGAATGAGCCACAACCTGACCTTGGGAGATGGGCAGCAGCCCGGGAGCTATGTTGGTGTCGAAGTCAAAGCAGTGGTGGCTATACTGATAGTTATATACCCATTCGCCAATCTTGTCGCAGAAATCATTTAGGTGCATATAGACGGTGCGAAATCCGTTGGGGTGGTCAATGTAAAGGGTTTTGCCACCTCCCCAGGGAGAAACTTTGATTCGGCTCACGTATCCGTCAGCGGGTGCATAGATTGGCTGTCCGATTTCGCCTCCGGTGCGCATGTCAAGGCCGCTGTGGAAATGGTTGGCTCTGATTTCTCCAAAAGTGGCCGACAATGAGGGGTCGATCTTCATTGGCGGGAGAAAATAATCTTTGGGGAAGTTTTGAGTCTTTGCCTGTAGGCAGAGGAGCACGGCCGAGATTGTCAAAAGGATTCGTGTGGTGGTATTCATTTGTATGGGGGTACAGGCGGACTATTGTTTCATCAGCTCTTGGGCCGTCAGAAGGGCGGCTTGTGTAGGAGGGTTGGACGACAACATGACGGCTATCTCTCTGATGCGTTGTTCGGGGGATAGTTCGGTCATGTGCGAGATGGTACGGTCGGTCTCTGCATTGACGGCCTTGCTGACCTTAAAATGCTGACTGGCCTTTGCTGCTATCTGTGGCAGGTGGGTGATGGCAATGACTTGAGTGTTTATTGTCATTCGGTGCATCATGGCACCGACGGCAATGGATATGTCGCCAGATACTCCAGTGTCAATCTCGTCGAAGATGATGGTGGGCGTTGGCTTACGGTTTGTGGTGCTGTTGATAGCCTTGATGGCTAACATGATGCGGGACAGTTCGCCTCCGGAAGCCACTTTTGATAGCTCTTGTAGTTCTCCTCCTCGATTGGCGTTGAAAAGGAATACGATGGCATCGTGTCCGGAGGGACCGTAGTCGGCAGCAGGGCTGACAGAGACCTGAAGGCGAGAGTCTTTCATGCCCAGCTCGGCAAGGGTAGGAATTATGGCTTGCTCCAGTAGGCGTGCCGCCTCAGTGCGTTTGGCAGTCAGCAATTCGGACTGTTGCTGCATCTGCGAATAGGCTTTGTCTACGGCTTCCATTACTTGCTCTATCTGCTGGGCAATGCTGTCCATATTATCCAGTTTCAGTTCTAATTCCTGCTGGAGGGATAAAAGTTCGGAAGTGGAAGAAACTGCGTGTTTTTTCTCTAAACGATAGATGAGGTCTAATCGTTCGTTGACTTCTTGTTGGCGCTCAGAAGAGTACTGTAGGCGGTCGTCGATGCTGGCAATCTCGCTTAGAATGTCTCTCAGCTCGATGAGGGAAGACTCTATACGTTCCTCTATTGGGGGCAGTTCCTTGTGGAATACTGCGATATGGTTCAGCTGCCCTTTGGCATTCACTAATCGTGCCACAACGCCACCTTCCTCGTTGTCGCAGAGGTCGGCAACTGTTGCCAGAGCCTGCTTGATGGTCTCGGTGTGGTTCAGAAGTTCTGCTTCTGCTTCGAGTTCGGGCTGCTCGTCTTCTTGCAGATGAGCTCCTTGTAGTTCATCAAAAAGAAATTGTAGGTAGTCTTGCTCTTTGCGATTCTGTGCTTCTTGAGCAGTGAGTTGTTCTAATTGTCGTTTCAGCGATGCATAGCGGGTGTAGGCATTCTTGTATTCGAGGGCGACATCATTAGCATTGGCAATGTTGTCCAGCAGCTGGGTTTGGAATGTGCTACCAGTCAGGGTAATGGTTTGGTGCTGGGAATGGATGTCTACCAGTCGGTCGCCAATCGCCTTCATCGTAGACAGCTGTACCGGGGTGTCATTGACAAAGGCACGGGATTTGCCCGACGGGAGTATCTCGCGCCGTAGGAGCAGGGTGTCATCGTAGTCGATGTCTTGCTCTTGAAAGATGGGTTGCAGGTCAAGTCCTGAGAGGTCGAACTGGGCTTCAACAATGCATTTACGCTCCTTGTCGCCCAGAGATTGGATGTCGGCACGTTGGCCTATCAGCAGGGCGAGAGCACCCAGGATGATGGATTTTCCTGCGCCAGTCTCTCCAGTGATGACGACAAAACCTTTGTTGATGTCAATGTCGGTTTGCTGTATGAGGGCGTAGTTTTCTATGTGTAAGTGGTTCAGCATGATGCTTGCTTGTGAAGAAATGTCGTTCTAAAGGGTGGGCTAAGATTAGTCTAACATTGGCGCGATGCGTTGGAGTGCTTTGATGAGGATGTCCACCTCTTCTCGGGTGTTGTAGAGCGCAAAAGAGACTCGCACGGTGCCAGAAATCCCATAGCGGTCCATGATGGGCTGCGTGCAGTGATGGCCTGTGCGTACGGCAATGCCAAGTTTGTCAAGGAGTGTTCCGATGTCGTAGGGGTGGGCCTTCCCGATGAGGAAGGAAAGGACGGCAGCCTTGTTTGGTGCGGAACCATAGATTCGGCTTCGTTCGATCTGAAGGAGTTGGCTGGTAGCATAAGTCAGCAGTTGGTTTTCGTGTGCTGCAATGTTGTCAATGCCAATACTTTCGATGAAATCAATGGCGGAAGACAAGCCCAGCGTGTCGCCTACGGATGGGGTTCCAGCCTCGAATTTGAAGGGGAGCTCATTGTAAGTGGTGCGTTCGAATGTGACATCCTTTATCATCTCTCCACCGCCTTGGTAAGGAGGCAGTTCCTGAAGCATCTCTTCTCTCCCATAAAGTACGCCAATTCCCATGGGGGCGTACATCTTGTGTCCGGAGAAACAGTAAAAGTCGCACCCGATATCCTGCACGTCGGCACGCATATGGGCAACAGACTGTGCACCATCTATCAAAGTTGGGACGCCGTGTTCGTGGGCTATGCGGACAATTTCTTTCACTGGGTTGATAGTCCCCAGAGTGTTGGAAACGTGGTTTACGGCTACAATACGTGTACGATTGTTGAAGAGTGAGCTAAATGCGTCTATGTCAAGGACTCCCTCATCGGAGAAAGGTATTGGGCGAAGTGTTGCCCCAGTGAGTTGCCATGGGACAATGTTGGAGTGGTGTTCCATGCCGCTTACAATGACTTCGTCGCCTGGCTGAATGTATCGTTTGCCAAAGGACGAGGCCACTAAATTGATGCTCTCGGTAGTTCCACGGGTGAATACTATCTCGTGGCTGTGACGAGCATTAAGGAAGTGCTGTACCTTGCGTCGGGTCTGCTCGTGGAGTTCGGTGGCGGCGGCGGCCAAGTGATGCACTCCGCGATGGATGTTGCTGTTCAGGGTTTTGTAATAGTCGTCAATAGCGTTGATTACGGTCAATGGTTTTTGTGTTGTTGCCGCATTATCCAGATAAACCAATGGGTGTCCGTAAACGGAGGTGTTCAGTATTGGAAATTGTTCGCGTAGCATGGGGGCTTATTGATGTTTATATATGAAAAAAACGATGAGGATGGCAATAGCCATAATGGTCAACATGAGGTAGAAAGCAATGCTGCAACCAGTTTTGGGAAGAGGGCGCTCTTTGCGGCGCATTATTGATTCGAAAGAGGTCATTTGTGGGCTTTGTTCTTTCGCACAATGCGTAGCACAATCCATAGGCCTGCTACGGCCAGTAGTACGAGGATGATGATGGAAAGTATATGGCTATAGCGCTCTATTATGGTTGGGTCGGCAGCCTGATAGGCCAGATAGCCGAGTAAAGCCAGGATGCAGTTCCATAGGGCCGCACCCATGAAGGTGTAGAGTGTGAAGCTGGCTACATTCATTTTAGAGAGTCCAGCAGGAATGGAGATGAGCTGCCTGACCACAGGCACCAAACGTCCGATGAAGGTGGAAATATTTCCATGCTTGTTGAAGTACTCTTCGGCTTTCTCCATTTTCTCACCGTTGAGCATCAGTAGGTGTCCTATACGGCTCTCGACGAATGCATAGACGATGGGACGTCCCAGCCATCGCGAGAGGTAGTAGTTGATAAAGGCTCCGAGCATGGCTCCGAGTGTTCCAAACAAAATAATCATCCAAATGTTCATGCCTCCAGCGCTTTCGGGATTGCTGGCTACGTAGACAGCGGGGGGAATGACAACCTCGGATGGAAAGGGGATGAAGGAACTTTCCACCATCATCAGAACACCCACAGCAGTGTAGTTCATGTGTGCATCGTACCAGCGGAGTATATCGGCGACAAAGCCTGTAGAGGATTCATCGGTGCCACGCACCTGCTCAGCCACTCCTAAGGAGGATGTTGTGTCGGTACTTGATTGAGCCGATATTGTAGTGCAGAGGAAAATGCAAAGGATTGCGAATAAAATCTTTCTCATATTGATGTAATGGGTGTAACTTGGCGTCGTGACACGATTCTTTGTGCTAAGGAAGGTAGGGCTCTGCATCGGGACATAGGTGCAAGAACATTTCCTTCCAGTCGTCCCATTGCTCCTGTGCTGTAATGGCTATTTCGGAGAAAGCCTTTAGATGTCCCAGCATGAAATGGCAGGCTGCCATGACGGCTTGGAAGCGGGTGGGTTCGTTGGCCGACTCCACCCCAGCCTCCATTAGGGTAAGGGATTGTTCATATTCTTTCAATGCGTAGAGGAAAAGTGCGTAGTCAATCCAGTATTCATCGTGGGTGTTGTCTATGTCGAGTGCGGTTTCAAAATGTTTGACAGCGGCCTCAATGTCGTTGCAGGACTGAATGATGGCTGCGTCGTGATGAAATTCGGCCAGCGGAGGATTGGAGTCTATGGCTCGCTCAATGTATGTGGATGCGGTGCCGTGGTCTCCCATGGCATCGTAGCAGAAAGCAATGCCGCGCAGTGCATCGCCCATATTCGGGTCTATCTGCAATGCTTTACGAAAATAAATTACAGCCGTAGGAAGGTTGCCTATATCGTGGTATATGGATCCGATGGAAGAGTAAATCAGTTCCGGAGTCTCAGCATAGGGGATGGATTCCAGAAGCGTTGTGGCTGCTTTTCCAGGCTCGTTCATGGCCATGTGGCAGTTGGCGATGCAGCTATAGGCATCGTAGAATGTTTTGTCTATGGCAATGGCGTATTCTTGGGCATCAATGGCTTTTTCATAGAGGCCGAGGTAGAAGTAGATGAACCCGAGGGCGCACCAGGCTTGGTGGTTGTAGGGGTGTCGTTCCACCATATCAGAGAAATATTTTTCGCCGTCCTTCAGTCGGTTGCTGATGTCGAATGTGAATACGATGTTCTGTAGCGAGCGTTCTTCAGTGGGATTGACGGACAGGGCCTTCTTATAGTAGTGAATGGCCTCTTCGAGTCGTTCTAAATTTCGGTATTCATCGGCCACATTGCCATAAATGGTGTCAAGACAGTATTTGTCCTTGGCTGCGAGAAGATAGTGCTGAATGGCCTTTTTGGGTTGCCCCATGGTGCTATAGATGGCTCCGAGGGCATAGTGGACATCGGTATTATCGGGTTCGAGGCGAACCAGTTCTCGCAGGATTGGAAGCGCTTTGTCGAAAAGTCCTTGGGTGCAAAGCAGGTGGGAACGCCGCAGGCGAATGCTGGTGGCATCGGGGAAAAGGCGTTCGGCATAGCATACTGCTTCTTCGAGGTGTTCTATGTCGGTATTTTCTAAATAGTAGTCAATGACAATTTCCATCTCGTCAACATCGAAGTAACGGTGGCTGCCTTCCTTGACCGAGGTCTCGTAGGCCAGTACCAGTTCGCGCATTTCTTCGTCATCGTCTTTCTTAAAGTTGTTTGTCATGGTACTAAAATATAGATGTTTGCAATCTTTTTAAAGTGAGTGTGTTAAAAACTGAAGCGTATGGTGAGTCCTCCTTTTGTAGTGGAGTTGGGATAGGAGTTGGAAATGTAGGGGGTATTGATGTTCGTTTGGAAGAAAAGGCGTGCGGTGAGGGTGCTGGAGAGTGCATATTCCCCCGACAATTCAATCATCCAAACGGAACTTCCTGATGAAATCTGACTAACGTTCTGGTTGATTTTTCGAATGTTAGTCATGTTGCTATTATAGGTGAGGTTGAGTTGCAATACGATGTCGCTTTTAAATTTCATGGTTCGTCCGCTGGCCTTAACGGCAAAAGCGACATCCTTGATGCGGTATCCGCCTCCCAGGGTAACACCACGTCTGGTGGTTTCTGTTAGCTGGTTGTTTGCAAAACTCATGCCCAGCATACGGTTTCGCTGGATAGAGAAGTTGAGCTGTAGGCTGTTGACAAACGACATAGAGAGACGTATCAGCGGGTTAAACTGTTCGGATATCTGAACAGCATCCATGCTGACGGGTGGGATATAGTCGCCAGACGCAGTAGTGATGGTTTCGCTTCCGTAATCGTAGTTAGGAAGATTGGCCACGGCTGCATCTGTGTAGAAATTGCTAATGGTGTAAGTGGAACTATATTTGTGTGAAAGAGATATGTTTGTGAATATTTTTTTGAGTGATTTGATTTTGTTTAGTCCTGTGTAGTTGAGTGACCAGTTGGGCAAAGGAAAGGATAGGAACGGAGAAAAACCGTAGGATGAGGGGTCTTTTCCTAAATAAGTGGCGAGGAAGGATGTAAGCAGGACATCTTGGCTATTGCCACTGTAGCCGGCGTTGTAGTAGTGTCCAGAAAGGGTGTCTTGCACCATCTGTCGGGTATAGGATGAAGGGTTGGCGGCTGCCAGACGGGAGGAGATTGTGGTGCGGTTGTCAAGGAATTGGCTAAAGAGTTTGTCTGAATTGGAGAAGGCGGTACGAAAACTCCAGACGGTGGTTGTGTAATTTCCAGACATGATGTAAGAGAGAGGACCGTCAACTTTGCCGAGGTCTGACATGTAATAATAGTAGTATTCTTCTCGGGTACTGTAGTTTTGGGTACACGAGAACTCTATTTTCATGTCACGGATGGGCTCGACGCTGGCTTGTAGGGAGAGTGTTCGGCTAAGGGTGTTTTCGTGTGGAGTGTTCATGAGGGTGTCGGTGGTGAGGAGCCCTTTGTTGGCAAGTGAGGAGGCGATATCGGTGTTAAATCCGGTGGTGTATCCCAACCCCGGGTTCCAGCTGTTTTTAGGGTCGAGGCCTACGATTGTGGCGGTACCCATGAAGCCGGGCAGGCGGTTGCCTGATGTTGTACTGTATTGTGCTGTGACATTTTTTATACAGGAGACGAGTTGAAGACCGAAATATCCGACGGCTTTCCATCGTTCTAGTTGGACGAGATGTTCAATGGAGTCGCGTTGGGCCTTGGTGAGGATGACTGTGTCTTGTTTTGCATTGCGGCGAGCACCATTGCGTCCGCGTGCTTGATGATTCTTGTTGACATTTCGGATTTTGTCAACCTCGTTTTGGAAGTTGTATGACTGTGCTTTTTTGAAGAGTTTGGACTTGTTGTAGAGGGTTTGTAGGTTGGCAGATGCGGTAGCCTGAAGGGTCGTGCTGCTGTTGAGGGTGTTGCCGAGAGACTGTGTGGCGAATGAGGCACCTTGGAAAGTGTAGGTGGTGCGATAGACCAATGGGGTCTTGATGAAGTCAAGGAAGGGTAATTTATTGATGGGTATGTCCCAGTTGAGGTTCAGGGTTTGGGAGAAATTCTGCATGGTTCCGCCATGGGTGAGTGCTCTCCAAATGGAATCGCGCGTGGCAGAGTTGATGGCTCCCACGGGTTCGTCAATACGGGCGTTGGCATTGGCTGAGTATTGAATGCGTAGGGCTCGTGAGAGGTCGTATTGGAGTCCATAATTCCGCTGTAGGGAGAATTGTTTGTAATAAGTGGGCTTGATGATAATGAGTGCCTGGCTCTTGTTGCGGAGCAGGGTTTCCTCATAGTCACGGAAGAGTTCGGTGGAGAAGCTGACGTTCTTCGGCTGGTAGTAGAGGTTGAACTCCTTGAGGAGTCGCCAGTGTTTGCTGGAAAATAATTTGCTTTTCTCGAAGGGCTTAAACTGTTTGGGCTGAGGAGTACTGAAGTTGTATGTGAGGCCGCCACGGTGCTGGTTTTTCTTGAAGTATTCGGTTTCGTCGTCGCTGTTACGTTCTCCACTGTAGGCGTAGGAGATGGAGAAATTCTCAATGTCGTAGAAGTGAGGTTTGAGTGCGGCTTCGCCGACGCGCTCTTTGCGGATGTTTGTGAGGGTGAGGTTAGTGGCTTTTTTCTGCTCACGGGCAGCGTCTTTGATGCTGTCTCGTGCAGAGGAGGACTCGTAGGTATCCAGATCATCAGATAGTTTGACATCTTGGTCAAAGGGGTTGTATTCTGGACTGCCTATCTGGCGTGTATGGTCAATGTAGAAAGGGATGCGTACCCCCCACTCATCAGGCAGGAATTTGCTCAATTCGAGATCGAGGGATGTTTGGAGGTTAAGGTTGTTGACAAGTTCGAGACCCGTTAATTTGTCTTCCAAATTGCCGAATCCGGCACTAGTGTAGGAGCCGTATAAGGAAATATTGCCGAGGTCGGCCAGATTAGTCTTGGCTAAGGCCATCGCTGCCCATCCTCCGTGGTTGTTGAAGTCTGTGAGTCGAAGCTCATTGACCCAGACGATAGCTGATTTGGGAAGCATATCGTTGGCATCGCCAAGATTTTTCTTTCGCGGGTTGCGCACGCCAATCATGATGACCTTTACTTTGCCCAGATTAGGGCTGCCCAGCACTGAATATGTACGGTCTCCATCCTGCTCGCTATAGAGAAGTGTGGAACTGAAACTTTTGGACCCGTTGCGAATAGCACGGTTGCGGTTAGTCTTGATTGTAACCAGCTTTTCGAGGTCAATCTCCACGTTGTTGGTTCGAGGCCATATTTGGTCGGAGTAGTCGGCACTGGTGTACCATGGTGTGAGCTGTAGAGGGAGTTCGTACTAGTAGTAGTTGTTCGTATAGTCTGTACCAAGACGGACGAAAAGGGTGAGGTCTCCGTCGTTTAGATTGGTGGCTGCCAGTTTCTTCTCGGCATGGACGAACATTTTTAGTTTGCCGTAATAACGTAGGTCGTAGCTGCTGCTACGGTAGATGGCACGAGAGTCGCCTTGGGTGAGGTTGGTGATGTCGAGAGAGAGGGCTTGCTCGTTAAGCTGAGTGTAGGAGGACCCGCTACTGTACCATTCTTCACGTTCGATGCCTGGCGGAAGGACGTAGGGTATGGGGCTACGGTTGCCGTTCTCTTCAATATTTACGGTGGAGATGGAAAACTCGGTATTGTCGGTCGTCCCCGTGGCATAGTCTCCAGGCTGTAGGAGGCTCTCGCTGTATTTGCGCCATGTGGAATAGACGAGTTCCATGGTGGCGAAACGCAGTATGATGGGTTTTTCGAAACTGTTCATGAAGAGGCGCATGAATCGGATGGACTGATACCCATTGATGTCGCCTACTTTCTCGTCGGGTTCGCGGATGGGAATGCGAAACTGATACCACTTGCAGGTGGTGGTTGTTCCGTTGGGCAATTGGACATTCTGAGCCTCTTGTATATCCACAATGTGATTTTGTCCGATTTGCATCATCTCGGGTCGCAAATCAATGACGTATTGGTAGTAATTCTCAGCCTCGCTCAGAGTATTGTCCTTGTTGATGTCCTCCACATTGGGCAGTGATGAGGCTGCGGTGCTGTAACTCTCGGTGTTGTCGTCATCCACGGGCGAGTTGCCTTCGGGGTTGTTGTAGTATTTATAGCGGTCGTTGATTTTGACGTTGTTTTGGTCGTAGAAGGAACTGCGGAAGTAGCGGAAGTCATCGCTGCTGGGGTCCTGGGAGGCCAGTTTGTAGGCTTCGGAACTTGAACCGTGGAGGAGGGCTATCCGACGTACATAGTCGGCAAAGAAGGTTTGTTCGTCGGAGATGTCGTGGGTGCTACCGAGTCCATCATAGCCTACGTCTTGGTATTTTCGGGCCGAGGCATCGTTGTCGAAGGCATTAACGATGGGCTGGGTGGTGGGTACGCGTCCCCAGATTGTTGTGTCCACATCGGATACCTCGGCACCGGTAGGGAGGCCGTTTTCGAAGGACTTGCGTCCGTCGCGCAGAATGTCCTCGCTGATGTCGCCCAGATTGATATAGAGTTTGCCGCCAGAGTGGTCAGGGTCTTCAATAAAGGGATCCATGAGCCAAAATTCGAGTGTCTCGATGTTTTGGGTTTCAAAGTCGGTGTAGTCTAACTTGCGCATGATGCCACCCCATCGACTCTTGGGATTGTTAAGGAGTCCGCCGGCATTGACTCCAGCACTGTAGGGACCAGGCTCAACATCATAATTGTAGGGGCCGCGTTCTTCGGGATAGAACGCCAGATTCATCTCGTAGATGGTGGTAGGTTGTCCGGCAGCGAGATCCTTGTTAGGAAAGACTTCCTGTTCGGTGATGCGTCGTGCATAGGGTAGGGAGCGGTCGTCAGCATTGATGTTTGATGGACTACTGCTGCTGTAAAAGATGTCATCAATGCGATACCAGGCAAGTCGAGCGCGGTTGAATCCGTAGGCCAGTCCCGAGTTGGGTTCGGTTTCACGAAAGAGGGGCATTTGGCTACGGTAGTCCTGTGGGGTGCTGGCCAGATACCAGTAGCCTACGCCTTTGAGGTCGATTCCACTCTCGGCCCCCTCGAAGTCGTCTACATAAGTAGAGGTGCCGTCTTTGCTCCCTGTGTTGGAGAGGCCGGGAATGAAGTGTGCAAATTCGGCCGTGAGGCTCAGATTGGAGGGGGCTTTGGTCTCGATACCTGGCAGTTTGTCAATGAGTTTGGTGATGAAAGGTACCTCGTGATTGTAACTAAGGTCAAAGCCCCAGATGAAGTTGTCGGTAGGTTCGTCGCCAAAATTATTTTTCTGCGTTAGGGGTTTTTCGTGCAGATTCATGGCTGTGAGGCCGATGTTGAAATTTTTCTCGACCTCGTAGTTGAGGTGGGTGCCAAGTAGCGTCTTGGTAGACATGCTGAAAGAGTTGTTCTCGGAACTGACGCTGATGGGAGTGCCGCTGCTGAGGATGCTTTCATTAATGATGCGTACAGTACCCATTGTGTAGTCCACGGTGTAGTCTACATTTTCGATCAGAGGAACGCCGCCGGCTGTAACCTTGACGCTGCCCTGTGTGACGCTGTAGCCTAAGGATATTTCGCCGCTGACGGCGCTGCTTAGGTATCCTTCGAGGTAAAACTTGTTTTTATCGGCGTATTGTCGCGCAAGGCTTTGGGTGAGGGTGTAGAGGGAGTCGAAGCAGTATTTTTCAGCGAACTCGTTGTCGCCGAGAATCTGGCGGAGGTCTTTGCCAAAGGGCTCAACGTAGGGAAAGAAGATGCGTCCTGTTGAGGCCTGTATGATGCCACCTTTGAAGAGTGCGCTGTCAAACCAGTCGAAGACCCCATCGGCATAGTAGTAGTTTTGGGAGGCATCCATACGGTCGAGGCCGAAAACCTCAATCAGGGGAACACCCTCCTTGGGACCGTCGGTGAAGAAACCAATGCCCAGACCTCCCTCGGGATTTTCGTAGAGGACGTTGAGGCGGAAATTGTCGCGACTGAGTTGTGTGCTTTTAAGGAAGTACACGTTCTTCATCATGAGTTTCCACAATGGGCCATGGGTATTTGTGGCGGTGCTTTTGATGAGCTTGACAACCAGTGTGTTGGGGTCGTTGATTCCGTCGGTAGTCAGTTCTCCGACCTGGTAGATGGTGGTGTCTCCGATGATTTGGTACTGGAATGCAACGGCGAGGACTTGGTCGTTGCTGAGCGGCTGTGTGAGGGAGATGAAACCCAGCTGGCTGTTGTAGGTGTATTCGTTAGAATTGAGTAGTCGTGCACTTTCAATTTTCTCGTAGTCAGTGCCGCTGGTCATGCCTCGGCTCTGCATATAGCTGGTGATGTTGTTTACGCTTCGTATGGCATTGACGTCAATCCAGCCGTTCAGCAAGTCGTTACAGTTATTAGAGGGTTGGTCTTTTCCGTGTCCCGTGAGGTGCTGGTTGGACGGGTATCGTTCGCCAAGGTCGGTAAGGGCCAGGAGGTTACGGTTGTTTGTCACTGCCGCCCCCACGTTGGTGCGCCAAACTTCCAACCGTAGAATTTTGATGTTAGAGGCCACGATTGGAAGGGTCTGCAAGGCCTCGTTGTAGTGATTGTAAAAGTACTGCGAGATGAAGTAGTGTCGGTTGTCTTCATACTCATCGGCGCGGATTTCGAATTCCTGAGAGCTGCTGCCTCCTTTGACCTGCATGTTCTGTGTGCTGGTCTCTTTTTGGCTGACGACGGCATCAATGGTAAGTTTTCCGAATTTGAGCTTGGTGTGGAATCCGAACAGCTGCTGGCTGCCTTGGATGAGGGTAGTGGTGAGGGGGAATGAGACATCGGCAGCCTCGATGAGTTGAATGATGTCGTCCTCCTTGCCATCGTAGCGTAGTTTGAGTTTGTTTTCGAAGTCGAAGGTTGCCTGAGTGTTCCAGTTGAGGTCGAAGTTGATAAGGTCGCCGATTTTGGCATTGAGGGCTATCTGAATATTCTCGTCAAAGTCGAATGTTGTGACGCTGCGGCGAGTGGCGTCGAGAGCTGGGTCGTTGCGATAGTTGTTGACTACTTGGAAGGTGAGTTCGGCGCTGCCGGTGGGGTTTATGCTGATTTCGGGCTTTCCCAGCAGGGCTTCGATTTTCTTGCTTATCTCGTTGAAACCTGGGATTTTGTTGAGTAGTCCCTCGCTGTCGCCGTCGTAGTCGCCAGAACTGGCGTTTTTCTGGTTCCAGTATTTCTGGAGGGTTTGGTCCATCTGCCAGTCCTGGTATTCCTGAAAGGTCATATAGCTACGGCTGATTTCTTTGTCACCGAGTTGCTGGATTTTGATGTATTCGCCCCGTTCAGAGTCGTATTCTACTTTGGTGGTGATGGCAGGGGGAGTGTATCCGCCGCCGATATTGGGTCTCCAAGACGTGTCGCTTTGTGCGTGGAGGGAATGGCAGAGAATCCCAGTGAACATGAGAAGTGCTGCCAGCAGGAGTCTGCGGACGATTTGTCTTGTGGCGTTATGGGCGGTGTGGAACATCCGGTGCGAGAGGCTACATTTTTTTGAGTGCTTCGCGAATGAGTTCTTCAGCTGTCAGGGAACCATCAAGCGTTTGAAGCACTTTTTCTACCGCCGATTTGGCGAAGCCCAGCATGGTCATGGCAGAGAGGGCTTCTTGTTTGGAGATACTAATGCCCATCCCTGTACTGGTACCCACGGCAGCGGACATGGTGCCAAGTGTGGCAACTTTGTCGTGCAGTTCGAGAACGATGCGCTGTGCCGTTTTGGCGCCAATACCTTTGATTCGTTTGATGGTGGCTTCGTCTTGCGAGGCGATGGCACTGGAGAGTTCGACCGCCGTGAGGGTGGAGAGCATGACCCGTGCTGTGTTGGCACCTACGCCGCTGACGCTTATCAGGAGTCTAAAAAGGCTGCGCTCGATTTCATCGGCAAAGCCGAAAATCTGGTGGGCGTCTTCGCGGATAACTTCGTGAACGAAAAGTTTTGCAGGACTGCTGGTGTCTCGTAGGTGCTGTATTTTGTCGAATGTGGTGAGGCTGATTTCTAACAAGTAGCCCACCCCGCCGCAGTCTATGACGGCTTGGGTGGTGTTAAGAGAGGTAAGTTTGCCAGAGATGTATTCGTACATGTTGATTTTCAGAGGTTATGATGTCGGTTTGGTAGGGTTATTGGGCATAGAATCCGATGGCGTGTGCTGGCGATGTGTCGGAAAGGTGATAGTCATCGTCATCGGTGTCTTCAAAAAGAGGATCTTGATCCCAATCGCCTCCTTTCACCAGGCAGTTGTCAAAGGTATAGTGGAATGCAGCTTGACTGTTTGGGTCGAGAAACACTTCGCTGGGGTGGAAGTTGCCGTAGATGATGCAGTTGGTGAAAGTGGCTTCGGAGAGGTCACGTGTGACAATGCCATCGGTACTTTGATACCAGTTGGAGAGGATGATGCTTGGCGTTTGGCGGTGGGTATAGGTCCAGTAGTTGGCCGAAGTGAGGTTGGAGAAAGAGTATCGTCCGCCGAAGGGAGCGTAAAATGTGGCTCCGCCGCAGTCGTAGAAAAGGAGTCGGTTGCCGACAATCCATGCATCGTCAGCCTGAATGGCCGCCACGCTAATGTGGCATATCTCGCTATTGGTGATGGTAAGTGTGGGCAGGTTGTAGTCATTGCTGTCGGCAATGATGCCGTAGTAACTGTTTTCTATCCTGACGTGGTCAAGGGTACATCCCTTGCTGCTTCCGCCAGAGATTCCCCCGAGCCAGATGTGCCCCCACTGCCCAGGAAGGCTGCGATACCAGCCATCGTGGCGCAAGGAGGTGAAGAGGACAGGGGATTGGTCAGACCCCTGGGCTGTAAGTGTTGCGTCGTTGTACACCCAGAGAACGGCATCGCTGGCGAAATAGAGCTGTTCTCCAGCCAGTAAATTGAGTGTGGCGCCAGAGTCGATGACTGCGTAGCCTATGATGACGTGCGGCAGGGTGTGGTCCCAGTTGTCGCAGTCGATGACGCTATACCGGTAAAGGTTGCCGTAGCGGTCCGTAGCGCTTCCCAGAGTGTCGGTAGGCAGGTGGTACACGGCGTTGCGTCCGTATGCGGTGAGTACGATGAACTGGTCGGGACAGCCGTCTGGGGAGATGAGAATGGCGTCTTCTATCAGGAATGGCTCGGTTTGGGCATTTGGATTGATGGTGGCCTGAACAAAGAGGAAGAGGCTGTCGCCGGCATCAAGGCGGATGTCTCTGGCTACAAGGGAGGTATCGCCATCCACGTTGAGACGAAATCGACTCTGCCTACCTTGACGAAGGGTGACGCTCTTAATCATCAAGGGCTGGCTAAGATTGTTGTAAACCAGTACCTTTTGCGTGGTGGTAGAAAGGGTGGTGAAGACGGTGTCGAAAGCAAGGGTGTCGCAGGAGAAAGAGAGTGCCGGTTCGGTTGCGGAGTGGGCATAAGTGTCCTCTTTGGCACAGCCAGACATGAGCCATGTCAGCAATAATGGAATTGCCGTAATCCAAAGTAGGAGGTTTTGCTTGCTCATACAAAGTGAAATAACGTTTTTTTAGGGCTGGTAGTACATTGGGGGTTGTAAAATCGGCGTGAAGTCGGGATAGGGGGGATGGGTATTATCAAAGTTTCGTATTTTTGCAAAAATAATTTTTAGTAAAATCATTTTGTTATGGCAAAGAAAATTAAGGAAATACTGCCGTTGCGCAAAGGATACGACTGGCAGTACTGCTCGTTGGGCGGTGTGACAAGGGTTAAGATTTCCTCGGGCGAGGATATTGCCCATCTGGGTGAATTGGACAGGAAGTTGTGGTCGGTATTGTCTTGCCCTGTCAGCGGTTTGGAATTTGATGGCCGCACGCTGGAAATCATGGATTCCAATCATGACGGGAAACTTCGTATTGACGAAGTTGTAGATGCGGCGCAGTGGATTACTTCTGTTCTGCGCAATCCCGACGATTTGCTTCTTTCGTCGGACAGTCTGCAACTGGCAGGTCTGTCTGATACAGAAACGGCTCAGCACCTTAAAGCTGCCTGTGAGAGAATCCTGAATGAGTTGCAGCGTCCTTTGGATGTGATTACGATGCGCGATGTGCAGGATTACAAGGCTCTGATTGACGAACGCTATGCACAGGAGGTTGCCGCGGAAGCCACTGAGGATGTGCGCCCTTACGGGGATGATACTGCCGCTGTTACTGCTGCTGTCAACGCACTTCGTGACAAGGTGGCAGATTATTTCATGCGTTGTAGCCTTATCCGTTTTGATGCTGACTGCTTGCCGGCTTTGGATGTGTCGGTGGATCGGATTGCAGCCATCGCCTCTGGCGATGTCGCCAAGGCCGCGGGCGATATAGCCTCCTACCCTCTGGCTCGTCCGAATGCCGAGGGCACACTGGCTTTGGATAATGTCAATCCAGCCTGGGCAGGACCTGTGCAGACGCTACGCCAGTATGTGCTTGGCGAGGCTGTCATGCTTGACGAGGCTCGATGGGGTGAGATTGTGGGGAAAGTAGATGCCTATGCCGACTATATGTCGAAGCAGGCGGACGGTATCGTGACCTTGCGCTCGCAGAGCCAGACAGAGGCTATGGAGTGCTATGTGGCTGCAGAAAGACTGATGCATATCTATAGGGATTTCTATACGTTGCTGAAAAACTATGTGTTTTTCAAGGATTTCTATCAGAATGATCCTGATGTGAAGGCTGTGTTCCAATCGGGACGGCTGTTCATAGACCAGCGTTGTTGCGAACTGTGTGTCAGGGTGGAGGCGATAGACGCTCATGCTGCCATGGCCTCGGCCAGCGGGATGTATCTGCTTTACTGCACATGCACGTCGCGCGAGAAGAATGAGTCAATGAATATCGTGGCAGTGCTGACTGACGGCGATGTGGACAATATGGAGGTGGGCAAGAATGCTATTTATTACGACCGCAATGGGCATTGCTGGGATGCAGTGGTGACGAAGATAGTGGATAATCCAATCAGCATCCGACAGGCGTTCTGGAGTCCCTACCGTAAGTTCTGGAAGTGGTGCACGGACAAGATTAACAAATCGGCTGCCGAGAAGGAAGACAAGGCGTTCAACGATTTGACGGCCAAGGCAGACACTGCTGTTGCAGATGTCTCGACAGCTACTGCCGAAGGCGGTGTGGCCGAGGCTAATGCCCCCAAGGCATCTACGCCGTTTGACATTGCCAAGTTCGCTGGAATCTTTGCCGCCATAGGCATGGCCATAGGTTTCATCGGAAGTGCATTGGCAGGCCTTGCTGCGACGGCTACTGCTAAATGGTATAATCTGCCGCTGATTATCTTGGCTATCATCGTCGTGGTGTCGGGTCCCTCTATGTTTATTGCATGGACCAAATTGCGCAAGCGCAATCTTGGCCCCATTCTCAATGCTAATGGGTGGGCTGTTAATGCGGTCATTTTGGTGAACATTCGGTTCGGTGCCACGCTGACCAGTTTGGCCAAATATCCCACGCTGGTGCTTGATGACCCCTTTGCGGAGAAGAAAACCGCAGCTTGGAAAAAATGGCTTGTGGGCATACTGATTGTCTTGGCGATTGCTGCTATAGTGATTCTTGTCTGCAGGTTGACCCATTCTCCCGAAGCTGAAGTAACATCGGTGGTGGCTGACACGGTGAAGGCTGCTTGCGAGAGCATTGCTCAGTAGCAATTGTCTGTTTGGGTACATTACAATCGGTGGGTGTCACATTAAATGATGACACCCACTTTTTGTATTATTTTGAATCTTAGTTGGTTGTTTCTTTTAACAATCGGGTATGTAGAAATAGTAGTATTTTTGCAACTCGCAAAGCGACTATGGTTAAACACACTTATATTTCGGTTCGGTCCTTCCGCTTTCGTCGGTTCTGCCGCGCAGCGTATGCCGCTTTTTGCTCGATGCACCGCGAGGTTAGCATCGGTCGTGTAGCGACGTACATTGCAGACCGCCAGTTGTCAAAATCGGTAGCCGTAGCGACTCTTTCGCTGCCGCTGCTGCTTGCCAATACGGCTATGGCGCAGAGTGACGACGACCTTGAAGGACTCACGCTGCCAGTGGTGACAATCACTGCTGCCGGCGACACCGCTGCCGCCTCTGAGGGTGCTGCTGCGGTATTTACTCACCAAGACATTCAACACCTGACCGCTTCTACCGTGGGTGAGCTTCTTGAGGCTCTGCCTGGGGTTGAGTTGCGTACGCGTGGCGTGGGCGACATGCAGGGCGACATCGTCATGCGTGGTGGCACGTTTGACCAAGTGGTGGTGTTGTTGAATGGCGTGAACATCTCGGATGCCCACACGGGGCACTACAACCTCGACATTCCAATCAATCTTGCCGAGGTGAATCGCATTGAGGTTCTGCCAGCTTCGGCGTTGGTTCGCTACGGAGTCTCTTCTTTCTGTGGCGGCATTAACATTGTCACGGGGCAGACTTCTCACGACCGTCTTGATGTCTCCCTGTCGGGTGGAAGCCATGGCACTATGTCATGTTCGGCCGGTGGCGACAAGCAGTTGGGAGCATGGACGCTCTCTGCTCAAGGTTCGTATAATCGTAGCGATGGCTATCGTGTCAACACTGACTACCGCAACGCAAACCTTTTTCTTCAGGCGCAACGCCGTGATGCTCATGGCGCTTGGCAGATGCAGCTTGGAGGTCAGACCAAGGACTTTGGTAGTCAGGATTTCTATAGCCTGAGTTACCCTGATCAGTTCGAGTCCACTCGAACCTTGCTTGCCGCTATCCAGCGTCAGCAGCAGATTGGTCGATGGCAGTGCGACATGGCTCTCTATGGCCGTCTGCATCGCGACCGTTTCGAACTGTTCAGAGAAGGGCGTATTGACCCTCCGGCATGGTATGGTGGACACAACTATCATTTGGCCTCATCGTCAGGTCTCCGTCTGCGCGCAGCTCGCCTTTGGTCATTGGGCCGCACCACGCTGGGTGCCGAGTATCGCCGAGAGGGGATTATTAGTAGTGTCTTGGGCGACAGCCTGTCCCGGTCTATCTCCGTATGGGGGGAGGATGATAGCATATTCTATACGCTTGGCAAGGTGCGCCATCGTGGCATTGCCTTTGTAGAGCATAGCGTTGTTCTTAGCCAGTTTCATTTGTCGGGTTCTATGCTGGTTCACGACAATAGTATGTCTGGCTTTGGCTATGGCTATGCTTTGTCGGCAGAGTGGCGCCCCGAGGACAACTGCTCGCTCACAGCCTCAGTGGGGCGGTCAGACCGCCAGCCTACCTTCACCGACCTATACTACCACAGTGCTACGCAGATTTCAGATCCTTCGTTGCAGGCTGAAGTCAGCCATACGGCAGAACTCTCGGCGCGCTATCAGTGGGGGCATCTTTCCGCTCATGCGGATGTTTATGTGAGGAAAGGGTCCAATATCATAGACTGGATTAGACAGCCCACCGAAACGGTATGGTACAGCGTTAATCATGCCGAGGTCAATGCCTTGGGGTCTGATGCACGTCTTGTCTATCGGTCTAATTCATGGCTGAGGCAGGCCGACCTTAGCTATTCTTATTGCATATTGCAGCAGGAGGCTGACGGCTATGTGTCTAAATATGCTCTTGATTACCTGCGTCATCAGATGTCCGTTTCGATAGCGGTATCCCCTTGGCGTAACTGGCTGGTCAAAAGTTCGCTATCTTATAACTATCGCATTGGTGGTTATACTGATTTGGATGGACTCATTCTGCCCTACGACCCCGTAGTTTTGTGGAATGCCTCTTTGGGCTATGGCTGGCAGCAGTTCACGGTTTCGCTGAATGGCTATAATCTGCTCAATCGCAGCTATATGGATTATGGCGGAATCCCTCAGCCAGGTGCCACATTCATGGCCTCTTTGCGCTATTCTATTTCTGCCGAATAGATGCATTTTTAGTTATTGATTGTTCAACCCATCGGCGGCACCGCAAGGATTGCCGCCGATGCCTTTATATGTCCGAAAAAAAGGTTACTTTTGCATGTCCAAAGAATTTATAAATATACTATTTCATGTATCGTACAAATACTTGTGGAGAACTCACTATCAGCAATGTGGGACAAGAAGTGACATTGTGTGGCTGGCTTCAACGCAGCCGCGACCTTGGTGGAATGACTTTTATTGACCTACGTGACCGTTACGGCATCACGCAGCTGGCGTTTAACATGGAGACAAATCCAGCCCTGTGTGAGCAGGCCCGTCGGTTGGGACGCGAGTATGTCATTCAGGTCGAAGGTATAGTCATAGAGCGTTCCAGCAAGAATAACAAGATTCCTACAGGCGAGATAGAAATTGAAGTACGCAGTCTTACGGTACTCAACGAAGCCAAGACACCTCCCTTCACCATTGAGGACAATAGCGATGGTGGCGATGATTTGCGCATGAAGTATCGTTATCTGGATATTCGTCGCAATCCCGTCCGTCGCAATTTGGAACTGCGCCACCGCATGGCAATGTTGGTGCGCAACTACTTGAATAGTCAGCAGTTCTTGGAAATCGAGACGCCGATGCTCATCAAGTCCACACCCGAAGGAGCCAGAGATTTTGTGGTTCCCTCGCGCATGAACCCAGGCGAGTTTTACGCTCTGCCGCAGAGTCCACAGCAGTACAAGCAGTTGCTTATGGTAGCTGGCATGGATCGCTATTTTCAGATTGTGCGTTGTTTTCGTGACGAAGATCTTCGTGCTGACCGTCAGCCTGAGTTCACCCAGATTGACTGTGAAATGAGTTTTGTGGAGCAGGAGGATGTGCTGAATATGTTTGAAGGCATGACCAAGCATCTTTTCAAAGAGGTAAAAGGGCTGCAGTTTGACCACTTCCCTCGCATGACATGGCATGAGGCCATGCGTCGCTACGGCAGTGACAAACCTGACATTAGGTTCGGCATGGAGTTTGTAGAATTGAACGATGTGGTGAAAGGCAAAGGCTTTGGACTCTTCGACGGGGCTGAACTCGTGGTGGGTATTTGTGTCAAAGGTTGCGCCGAATATACCCGTAAGCAGCTGGATGCGCTTACGGACTTCGTTAAACGTCCACAAGTGGGTGCTGGCAGCATGGTGTATGTGAAGTATAATGCTGATGGCAGCTTTAAGTCGTCGGTAGATAAGTTCTACACGCAGGACGACCAGCGCGCCATAGCGGACAGGTTTCAGGCTCAACCTGGGGATTTGATGCTCATCCTCTGTGGGCCGGCCATGAAGACGCGTGGGCAGTTGTGCGCTTTGCGTCTTGAAATGGGTGGACAGCTGGGTTTACGTAATCCCGATGTCTATGCTCCTCTGTGGGTTATCGATTTTCCACTGCTGGAATGGGATGACGAAACACAACGATTCTATGCCATGCACCATCCTTTCACTGCACCCAAGCCTGAAGATGAGGCTTTGATGGACCAGCCCGAACGTTGGGGAGATATTCGTGCCAATGCTTATGATATTGTCATCAATGGAGTGGAAGTTGGAGGAGGCAGTGTGCGTATTCATGACCGTACGCTGCAGAACAAGATGTTCCATACGTTGGGCTTCAGCGATGAGCAGGCTGCAGCTCAGTTCGGATTCCTCATGGATGCTTTCACCTATGGCGCTCCCCCTCATGCCGGCTTGGCTTTTGGCTTCGACCGTCTCTGCTCGCTGTTTGGTGGAGTGGATACCATACGCGACTTCATTGCCTTCCCCAAGAATAATAGTGGCCGTGATGTTATGAGTGGTAGTCCTTCACCTATATCCAAGGAGCAACTCGAAGAACTCCAGATAGATGTAAAATTGAAATAAGTGATGAAGGCAGGCTTGTCGGCCTGCCTTTTTTGAACAATAATGAAGATAGCGGCTGTTATAAAATCCATGCGTCTGCGTACGCTTCCACTTTCTTTGGCTGGCGTGGTGTGTGGCATTATGATGGCATACTCCGACGGTGCTGTGACTTCGGGCTGGTGTGTGCTGTTTTTGCTGTTGACCACGGTATGCCTTCAGGTTCTTTCCAATATGAGCAACGAACTTGGTGATTTTCTGAGTGGCACAGATAGTGAAAACCGTCTGGGCCCGCAGTATGGTTTGACGGAGGGAGGCTTAACAGAACCTGAACTTCGGCGCCTGATAAGATGTTTTATAGTAATGTGTTGTATATTTGGTCTGGCCATGCTATGGGCGGCTTTCGGTACCTTGTGGATGGTGCAGCCGTTGGCATTGTTACTGCTGGGTGCCGCAGCCATCTGGGCAGCCATGCACTACACGCTTGGCAAACACCCTTACGGCTACCATGGATGGGGAGACCTGTTCGTTTTCATCTTTTTTGGACTCGTTTCTGTGATGGGGGGATATTATGTAGTCATGCGTACATTTTCCTCGTGGCACGTTTTGCTGCCAGGCGCAGCCATAGGTTTTTTCAGCGTAGGGGTGCTTAATGTCAACAATATTCGCGACATGATTACTGATGCGGCCACCCGTGTCACTGTGCCTCTCAAAATGGGGGAACGCAATGCCAAAATTTATCATACGATTCTTATTGTGCTCGGCTGGTCTTGTATGCTTTCCTATACATTCTCGTGTTGTCAGATTGCCACGCTATGGTCTTGGCTTTACCTTTTGGTGTTGCCTCTTCATATATATCATGTATGTGGTGTATGGAAGCTATCTGGGCGGGCATTGGATTCGATGCTCCCCCTATTGGTGGTGAGCACATTTCTTATGTCCCTTCTCTTTGGCATAGGACTGATGCTTTCATGACACGTTTATCACGTTATGTTCAATTATAGATATCCACAATATGGCCTACGATTTTGATAAGATTGCAATAGCTTATGATAGGTTCAATCATCTCTCCACTTTGGGCATTGACCGATTATGGCGTCGTCGGACAGTAAGCCGTATGGTTGATGCGAAGCATCCGTTGCAATATCTTGATGTGGCTACGGGTACTGCCGATTTAGCCATCGACATTTTGCACAAGGCACATCCCGAGAGCCAGTTGACAGGCATTGATCTCTCAGAGGAAATGATGAAAATTGGATGGCAGAAAATTTGTGCGGATAAGAATATCCCAGAAGCCGACAAGCGTATTGTCCTCAAAAGGGGTGATGCTGAATGTCTGGAATACCCTAATGACTCCTTTGATCGTGTTACAGTGGCTTTTGGCGTACGCAATTTCCTGCATTTGCAGCAGGGCCTCAACGAAATGTACCGTGTGCTGAAGCCATGCGGTCGGCTGGCTGTGCTTGAATTATCCTATCCAGATAATAAGTTCTTGTTATGGTGTTACAAGATTTATGCCTTCAAATTGCTGCCATGGGTGGGTGAACATCTGTCTCACGACCGGGCAGCTTATGAGTATCTTCCCCAGTCCATATTGCGATTTCCAAAGCCTGAATCGTTTGTCCCTATGCTTCAATTGGCCGGTTTTCAAAAGGTCACCCATAAGTCGTTTACTTTCGGGGTTTGCCGCCTTTACGTAGCGGAGAAATAGGGTGGTCGGATTGAGAGCGTGCGCGGAGGCAAGAATAAAGCGGGGTATTCCTTTTGAAAGGGGTACCCCGCTTTAAATTTGATTCTGATGTCTTGTGTCGTGGAGTTGTTAGTATTGGGTTGGCTTTATTCTATTCGAATTTATTTGTTGCCATCCTCAATGCCTTTTTTACGCACTTGCTTCAGCACATCGTTGTTCGGTTTGCTTCCGTCTTTCTTTAGTTTGCCTTCGCTTAGTTTGAATTTCTGGTTGGCATTCTTATGGGTGATGCGAGACATGGGCCGTTTCAAACTCATTAGTGCGCGTCCACAATCGGGAATGCCATATCCGTATCGGTTATTCACGCGGTCGGCATAGTTGCCTGCCATACGCACGGCGCGGCATAAATCTGCTACAGATGCTTCGGGGGCTGCCTGTCGCAGACAGGCCATCATACCTGCCATGATAGGCGATGAAAACGAGGTTCCATTAGCTCTCAGATAGCCTCCAAGGGGTGAAGCCACATAGGCCATCACGCCCATGGCGCAGACATCGGGTTTTACGCGGTGGTCATAAGTTGCTCCGTAGGAGCTGAACCCAGCTATTGTACCGTTGCTCCATACGGCACCCACGGAGAGAATGTGTTCGGCATCGGCGGGTACAGAGAGGCTGTGCTCTCCGTTGCGACCCTCGTTGCCAGCACTATTTACGCACAGAATGCCGCGTGAGGCGGCGATCTCCGCACCTCTTGACATAATAGCGGTTGTTCCGTTCAGATCCTCATATCGATGACGCAGGGCTGTGTCGTCGAAGCCTTGGTACCCCAGGGAACTATTGATGATATCAACACCGAGGCTGTCCAGGTATTCGGCTGCCGATACCCAGTTCAATTCTTCTATGGGCGACTCTGTCCATGTGTCTTCGGTGATGCAGAGTACGTAGTCGGCTTTGGGTGCGGTTCCTACGTAGCGACCAGGAATGTTGGCTGCCATTGTGCTTAATACCATTGTGCCATGGTCGTTAGCGCAGTACACAGAGGTGCGATGGGCCACAAAATCGCGGGTGTCTACGATACGTCCTTCGTTCCGCAGGGATGCAAAAACCGAAAGGGTGTCCACCCCGGGGAACCCGCCATCGCATACGCCTATCATCACTCCTTGGCCTTCGTATCCCTGTTGGTGCAGGCGTATGCCGCCCAGCTGTTTAATCTGGGGGTATCCCAGGGAGTAATAGTTTGAGTCATAATCCTTGTAGTTTATTGTGTTGGTGTCACGTCCAGCACTGTATTTGTTTGTGGTAGTGTCCACCTGTGCGGCACGGCGGCTATACAGGTTTACCGATGTTACAAAATCGAGTTGCTGAAGTCTTTCTGCCTGCTCTGGCGTTGCTATCACGGTTGTCCCATTCATCCATTTGCTCACATTGTGAATCTTAGCCCCCTTTTTAGCAATCTCTTTCAGATACTTTGGGTTTACAGGCAAATCGGTACTGTCAATGGAGATGCCCAGCCGTTGGCGACGCTCTAAAGCTCGTTGTCCCAAATATTGGTCGGGCTTATCTATGGTGTATGGGGTTCCTTTCTTGTTGGCAAATTCCACCCAGTAGTAATTGTTAGTGTCATTTTGTGCTGAGACGGCTATCGTCATAAGCAAAAGAATCAAGAAGCTGAGGTGTTTCATGATATTATGTTTTACAAAAAAAGGTTAACTGTCTTTATATTTTCCTCGTTCAATGGGATGCATTAATAACGCAGTAATCCCTCAAACTATTGCTTTTGTTTATAATAAACAGCCTTGGTGTGGCGTTATCCACCCAAATATCGATATACATGGATGTTTTTTTCATTGTCGTTGCCTTGATTCTTGCTGTGGCTGGCATAGTGGGCTCCATAGTCCCAGGACTTCCTGGACCTCCTCTTAGCTGGGCTGGACTGCTGTTGTTCTCTTTTGCCCCTCAGGCTGCTGTAGCCCCATGGATGTTGATTGTCACGGCACTGCTGTGCCTTTTAATCACACTTCTTGACTATCTGGTGCCATCCGTGTTCACTAAGAAGTTCGGTGGCAGCAAGTTTGGCGTATGGGGCTGTTGTCTGGGGCTATTAATATCTATTCTTGGTATGCCTTTAGGACCTCAAGGGGTCATTGGCATCGTCTTTTGGCCATTTGCTGGGGCTTTCGTCGGTGAACTTATATCGGGGAAACCAGTGGCTATTTCCATCAAGGCTGCTTATGGCTCTTTCCTCGGATTCCTTATGGGGACATTCGTTAAGGTCGTTTATGCTACAGCCTTGCTTATCTATATGATAGTACTGCTTTTTTAGAAGAAAAACAGTGTCGTTTCATCCTTTAGAGAGATTAGCCCGGTGAAAACTTAAAATGGTGGTTCGTTCGGAATGAATCACTCTTTGGGGTTAGGAACTTGACAAAATCAAAAAAAGCCTTGGGATTTCCAAGGCTTTCTTTTGTACCGCATATCAGAGTCGAACTGATGATCTTCTGCGTGAGAGGCAGATGTCCTGGACCACTAGACGAATGCGGCTCGTTTCAAAAACGTTTGCAAAGATACGACTATTTCGCAAATTGCAAAAAAATATTTTCTATTTCTTGATAGAATGTTTTTATGATGCTGCTATTTAGCATCCTGTATTGTTATTGTGTTGTTGGCATTCATCCTCTCGTAATGGATTTTTCTATGTGAGAAGATGGCTAGTCTCCTAATAGAATGTCATGCACGGAAATATCAGTTACCTACTAAGTCGCAAAGTTGCCCATGGGTGAATTCGACTAAATCGGTGGGCGAGATTTTGAGTTGTGTGCCTCGCTGTCCTGCGCTGACATAAATGTGTGGATATTTTTGGCAGGATTGGTGAAAATATGTCGGAAAGTTTTTTTTTCATCCCGATAGGGCTGCAACCGCCACGGATATACCCTGTCAATGGCAACAGTTCCTTTACGGCTATTAGGTCGCACTTCTTGTTTCCCGATGCACGGGCTGCCTTTTTCAAATCTACCTCATCCCCTCCGGGTACCACGCATACAAAATGCCCTTTGCGATCTCCGTGAAGTACTAAGGTTTTGAACACTTGGTCCAAAGACTCTCCCAGTTGTTGGGCGATATGGCTTGCGCCAAGGTCATTTTCATCCACTTCATATGTTATGAGTTCATATTCTATTTTCGCTTTGTCAAGCAGCCTTGCTGCATTGGTTTTCGTAATCTTCGTCATATTGGCTGAATCTTAAAATCTATTTCATCTGAACTGGCAAAAATACGCGTTTTCTCCAGATTACCCCCTTTCGCTCACGCCCTTTCTTGATAATATGCGGGTCGGGCGTTGATGTCCTCTTTGCGTAGCGTCATAAAGGCAGGATTAATAGGGCCTATTGCATTCAGAATCTCCTAATTTCATATCTTTGCATATTCAAACAAACACGAAGTTCCTATGCCCGAAGTAAAGCGTTTGGTGCGTGATGTGCACAACAAGATGGTTGCTGGGGTATGTAGTGGTTTGGCTAAATACCTCAATATTGATCCAACAGTGATTCGAGTCATCTATGTATTCCTAACCCTCTTTAGCCTCTTTGTCGGTGTCCTATTCTACCTTATTCTATGGCTTATAATTCCTGAAGAAGAACAGCCCTTATTCCCTTAAAACGAAAGATTTTGTGTAACTCAAATAATTATGTATTTTTGCACGTTCTAACCTCTTGAACGTAAAGGTACTTATATACTATGATAAACATCACGTTACCAGATGGTTCTGTGCGTCAGTATGAGGCTGGCGTTACTCCGCTCGACATTGCTAAAAGTATTAGTGAAGGTTTGGCTCGCAATGTTTTGGCAGCCAAAGTTGACGACAAGGTCTTGGAACTTTACCGTCCGATTAGTCAGGATGCCAGAGTTCAGCTTCTCACGTGGAATGACGAGGATGGCAAGCACACCTTTTGGCATACATCTGCACACTTGTTGGCATCGGCTCTGCAAGAACTCTATCCGGGCATCAAGTTTGGCATTGGTCCCGCCATTGAGAATGGATTCTACTACGATATCGATTTTGGAAACTATGAGGTCTCAAGTGAGGATTTTCCAAAGATTGAGAAGAAAATGATGGAACTCGTTCAGGCCAAGACTCCTATCACTCGTCGTGAGGTTAGCAAGGCTGAAGCCCTTAAAACCTTTGGAGACCGTGGCGAGGTTTACAAAGTGGAACTTATAGAGGCTCTTGAAGACGGCACTATTTCTTTCTATGATAGCGGTAATTTCACCGACTTGTGTCGAGGACCTCATTTGGTGGATTTTGGTGCCATTAAGGCTGTGAAGCTCATTAATCTTGCAGGAGCTTATTGGCGTGGCGACGAGCATCGTCCCCAACTTACCCGTGTGTATGCCATCAGTTTCCCAAAGAAAAAGGAACTGGACGAGTATATGGCACTTCTTGAAGAGGCTAAAAAACGCGACCATCGCAAGATTGGCAAGGAAATGGGGCTCTATATGTTCAGTGAGACTGTTGGTAAGGGTCTTCCCATTTGGCTTCCCAAAGGTACTGATTTACGACTCCGCTTACAGGATTTCTTGACCAAGATACAGAAGCGCTATGGCTATCAGCAGGTCATGACTCCCCATATTGGTTCCAAGAGCCTCTATGAGACTTCTGGCCATTGGGATCATTATGGACATGATAGTTTCCAGCCGATTACCACGCCAGAGGAAGGCGAGGTATATCTGCTCAAGCCAATGAACTGTCCCCATCATTGCATGATTTTTAAGAACGAACCCCACTCATATAAGGATCTTCCGCTACGTGTCGCCGAGTTCGGAACGGTCTATCGTTACGAACAGAGTGGTGAGTTGCATGGCTTAACCCGTGTGCGTTCCTTTACGCAGGATGATGCTCATATTTTCTGTCGCCCCGATCAGGTAAAAGACGAGTTCATTAAGGTGATGGAAATCATAGAGATTATTTTCAAAGCATTGAGTTTTGAAAACTACGAGGCTCAGATTTCGTTGCGTGACCCTGACAATAAGACAAAGTATGTTGGCACAGATGAAAGTTGGGCCAAGGCGGAACAGGCCATCGTGGAGGCTTGTCAGGAGAAAGGACTCAATGCCAAGGTCGAATATGGAGAGGCTGCATTCTATGGTCCCAAACTTGATTTTATGGTCAAGGATGCTTTGGGACGTCGTTGGCAGTTGGGTACCATTCAGGTGGATTATAATCTTCCTGAGCGCTTTGGACTCGAATATATTGGCAGTGATGGACAAAAACACCGTCCTGTGATGATACATCGTGCTCCTTTTGGCAGCATGGAGCGTTTTTGTGCTGTGCTTATTGAGCATACGGCAGGTAAATTCCCGCTTTGGCTCACGCCTGACCAGTTCATCATTTTGCCCGTCAGTGAGAAATATACTGAGCAGGCTCAAGCAATGAAGGTTCGCTTGGAAGAGATGAATTTGCGCGGAACGATAGACCTACGAGATGAGAAGATTGGTCGTAAGATTCGCGATGCCGAATTGTCCAAGTATCCTTTTATGTTGATTCTGGGCGAAAAGGAGATTGGGGAAGGCACTGTTAGTGTGCGTCGACAAGGTGCCGGTGATCTTGGCAGTATGACTCCCGAGGATTTTGTTGCCTTGATAGATGAGGAAATCAAGAAAGTAATGTAAGTAAACCGTTTCGGATTCGGCTGAGTAACCTCGTTGGAAATAAGGTCTCGGAGGAGTCAGAAGCAAATGATTAACAATCAAATATAGGAGAACCAAGCTATAGCAACTCCATTCAAACCCAAGGCCCCTAACGGGGGAAGAGGCCGTGGTCGCGGTCCCATCAAGAAAGAACCGGAACATCTGATTAATGACCGTATTCAAGAGCCAGTTGTGCGTGTGGTAGGAGAAGGTCGTGAGCCTGTCATCATGAACACCCGTGATGCCCTTAAATTGGCCTACGATGAAGGTCTTGATCTTGTGATGATATCTCCTACCGCCACTCCGCCGGTATGTAAGATTATTGAGTATCAGAAGTATCTATACGAGCAGAAAAAGAAAGAAAAAGAGCGTAAGGCTAATGCAACCAAGATTGTTATTAAGGAAATCCGACTTGGAATGCAAACCGATGAACATGATTTTGATTTCAAACTAAACCATGCCATCCGTTTTCTGAAAGAGGGTAACAAGGTGAAGGTTGACATGCTGTTCAAAGGCCGTTCCATTGTCTATAAGGATCAGGGAGAGGCCCAGATGTTGCGTTTTGCAGAAGCCTTGCTTGAGTATGGGAAACCGGAAGTCATGCCCCGCATGGAAGGTAAGCGTATGCTCATGATAATTGCTCCTAAAAAATAATCATTTCCGAATTTCTGATAGGATGTGACTCTAAGTCTGTCTATATTACGGAGACCAAGTAAATCTCAACATATCGTCTAACTTAAAAAACAGTAAAGTAATGCCAAAAATGAAAACCAAAGCCGCTGCCAAGAAGCGTTTCGCTTTCACCGGCACTGGCAAAATCAAGAGAAAGCATGCTTTCCATAGCCATATTCTGACGAAGAAAGAGACCACGCAGAAGCGTAATCTCGACCACACTGCTTTGGTGAGCCGCGATGACGAGAAGCGTGTCAAAAAAATGCTTTTAGCTTAAAAGTAAAAAAGTGGGGACAATGGGTGAATCCATACTGCCCCTCGGAGTAATTAACCATTGTTTACAGCACCAAAGAGTCCGCAAGGAACGCTGAAACGAAAAAAAATTCATTATTATGCCAAGATCAGTAAACGCCGTTGCTTCAAGAGCACGCAGAAAAAAAATCCTCAATCGCACCAAAGGTTATTGGGGCAGAGGTAAAAACGTTTGGACAGTCGCTAAAAACAAGTGGGAAAAGGGTCAGACTTACGCTTATCGCGACAGAAAAAACAAGAAGAGAGAGTTCCGCGCATTGTGGATTAACCGTATCAATGCCGGTTGCCGCATCAATGGCATCTCCTATTCTGTTTTCATGGGTCAGTTGCACAAAAACAACATCGAGTTGAACCGCAAGGTCCTTGCTGACCTCGCCATGAACAACCCGGAGGCCTTCACCGCTGTTGTCAAGATGGTAAAATAAATCAATGCAGATTAGCACGTTTTTTACACTTTGGGTAGTATCCATTAGGTGACGAAAACCTCTGCTGGCCGAAAACATTAAAACCTATAAAACTCAATAGTCATGGGAAAGAATGAATTAATGCAATACGTAGAGAATTTGGTTGAGCGCAAAGAGTTCCCCAAGTTCAAGGCTGGAGATACCATCACTGTCCACTATAAAATCCGTGAAGGAAATAAAGAGCGTATCCAGAACTTTCAGGGCGTTGTCCTACAACGCAGCGGAAGCGGAGCGACCGAGACCTTTACTGTCCGCAAGATTGCCAATGGTGTTGGTGTGGAACGTATTTTCCCAATTGCCAGCCCGTTCATTGAGCAGATCGATGTCAACAAGCTGGGTGCGGTACGTCGTGCTCGCATCTTCTATCTGCGCAATCTCACCGGTAAGAAAGCCCGTATCAAAGAGAGAAGAAGACAATAGTCCTACCCTTTCCGTTGGAGATTTATTTGGAAAGAAAGAGGATGTCACGGTTGTGCCATCCTCTTTCTCTTTATAGATTTTCAAAAAATAGTTGTTAGTCTATGTCTTTATTGGGGGTATGCTATCGTAATATGACTACCTTTTGGGCGGGTTGTCCAGCAACACGTATCAGATAGACACCAGCGGACGGGACCGTCATTTGGATGCTGCCGTAGGCTTCGGGACGTGTCTCCAGCAAGCGCCCTGAGGCATCGTATAGGGCAATGGCGGATCCATGGCATTCATCAAGAATAATCTGGCGACCTTCTATGGAAATCTTGACGGATGTGCCGCCAATAACGGTACCGATGCTTTGGAGTTCAGGGCAGATGGTATCATGGATGACAATCTGCATGGTATCATTAATATAGATGGTGTCGTGGAGTGGCTCTACTTGTAGGGTATCATATATGACCTTTTCGATGTCTATGGTGTCATAAACAATCTGAGTTACTACGCTGTCTCTAACATAATAGGTTGTATGATAGATAATAGCGGTGTCATATACCGTTTGAGTTTCTGTTATTACCGTATCATGAAAGCGTATTACGGTGTCATAAATGGTCATCGTATCATAATGATACTGTGTTAATATGGTGTCCTTGATGTTGTAAATTGTATGATATAAGGTGTCATAGACGGTTTGTGTGACTATGGAGTCGTAGAAAATAATAGTTGTATCATAGTCAGTGTGTACTATTAAAGTATCTTTTATGGTGTAAGTGGTGATGGTATCCTGTATTTGAACTGTGTCATAGAATAGTTGAACTATGGTCGTGTCATAGTACATGGTGTCAATGACAATCGTGGTGTCATAAAGAGGTATCCCTATTGTGTCGTATACGGTTTCAACAACAGTTGTATCATAGCGTATTGTATCATAAATCTCGGTTGTGTCATAGATTATTTCGGCAAAAATGGTGTCGAGATAGAGGGTGTCGTAGCTATAGATGGTTGTGTCATAGCTGTTATAGGTGAAATGGGCAAAAATCACGGTGTCAGAGGTGATGGTGATAGACCTCTGTTCGTTGCTATCTCCATCACTCCAGTGACTGAATCGGTATCCCTTGAAAGCCGCGGCAGCAATTATAGCCGTACTCCCTGTCTGGTATTGCCCACTACCGGTTGTTATGCCCCGTAGGACGTTAGTCCCATCATTCTCTGCATGTAGGGTTATAGAAACGTTATGGCGAGTTGGAATCCCTTTGCTGACGGTGAATTCGTCTATGCCAGAACAGTAACCTTTGCCATTATTAACAAAGCGGAAAAAGTATTTTCCTGGGGCGGTGATGTGGTTGGAGAATGTGATGGAATATTGAGACCAATTATTGTATCCGGAATGCCCTCCTCCATGCCATATTTCATTCCAAGGTCCTTCGGATGAGGTCGCATATTCTAATGATAGCTGGTTATACTCCATTTTTTCTCCTTGCTCGATGCCTGCTACAAAGGCATAAAAGGAAATCGTGATTGGGGTTATTTGGGGGTTGTAGTCGATTTGTACGGCTGGAGAGTAGAGATAGGACAACGAGGTTATGAATGAATCTTGAGTGTTATTTGGTTGCGTATTGGAACAGAAAAACGCATATTCGCCAACTTGAGGGGCAAAGATGGAATGAGTGAAACCTATATGCTGGAAACCTCTTTCGCCTGTATCGCGAGCCCAGTAGCTATCATGAGTCCAGCCTTCATCACCAGATTCGAGTGACCATGATGGCAGGTCTGTGCAATGCTCGTGGATTAGGGCTGCCCATGAATCCCAGGCGGATTCTAAAAGATAATTGATTTTGCTTTCACAGGGAACCCATATGCTTTCGGGATTTTCGCCAGCAAATGCTCCACGGCCTAATGATGGAGGTATGGCACTTTTAAAGGTGATGGTATCCACCCCGTGATAGCCTTCTCGTATGTCGGCAAAGGCAGAATCTCCAATGGCACTGACGGATTCAGCAATGGTGACTGCCTGTATCCAGTCGTTTTGAAAAAATGCTCGGCCAGCAATCGCCGTGACAGTATAGTTGGTCCCATTATAGGTCACAGAGGCTGGTATTACGCAGTGGTGACGGTTTGGGTAGGCGGGCATCCCTGGGTCGTGGTCAATAGTGAGTGCTCCTGCAACAACAGCAACCTGATTCTCGCCGGTAATTGTATAGTACAGTAGATGTCTTGAGTCTGTGAGCAGGGCAAAATCATAGCGTAGGGAGTTACCTCCCTGAGTACATCTGTCCTCTATGTTGGCATCGTATGTTCCCCAAAAAGGAGTGGCAGTGTAGGTGGATTTGCTTCCACATGGGACGGAGAGTTTGCTCTGGAGGCTAAATGTATTTGCTCCAATGTTTGGTGCTACATCTGCATATAGGGTGATAAGCGATAGTTGTGGGCAGTCGAGGAAGGCGTAGTCTCCGATGTTTGTTGTGGATTCTGGAATAAAAATGGAGTCCAGTGAGCTGCATGCATAAAATGCACCTTCTCCAATGGCGTTGAGTGTTTCGGGCAGTACTATTCGTTCCAGACTTCCGCACCCTCCGAATGCATATTGCCCTATTTGCGTTAATGACTCTGGCAGGGTGATGTGCAACAGTTTGTTGCAGTCATAAAACAAATAGTTGGGCAGGGAAACTATTGTGGAGGGAACAGAAATGTTTTTGAGACTATAGCATCCGTAGAAGACACCTTCTCCAATCTTCTGGATGGTGTTTGGGATGTCAACGGTTGTCAGGCTACGGCATCCTCCAAAAACAAAATCGCCAATGGTAGCCACAGAGAGAGGAATGGAGATGGATGTGAGGTTGTTATTATTGTAAAAGGCCCGTTCTTCAATGATGGAAATGGTACTGGGAATGATTACGGAAGATAATTCCGAGCATCCGTAGAAAGCATATTCTCCGATGGATACAACGGTGTATGTGGTTTCGTTATATCTTATGGTAGAGGGTATTGCCAGACTTCCAGTGGGTGCGGTATATCCTTCATAGGGTGTTTGTAGGCTGTTGGGATAGGTTACACAAACCGTATTTCGACTTGTTATTTTGTAATATAATCTTTGCCCTGTTGGAGCTGTGGCATAAAAATTGAAGTTCTCCGCCTGCGTCATGCTGCATGTCAGAGCCGCCAAGATGATGGCAAAGAGTAACGCCTTTTTCATGTCTTGAACCTTTATGTTTTATTAATTCTATAATTCTGCATCCAATTACAAACAGTACGTCCCTCGTATCTGTGAGTGTTATGGGCAAGT
Organism: Bacteroidales bacterium; assembly: GCA_017480145.1. GTDB lineage: Bacteria > Bacteroidota > Bacteroidia > Bacteroidales > P3 > Colimorpha. The sequence goes on along the minus strand of JAFVBF010000034.1, from coordinate 59,024 downwards.
AGGTCGGTCATGTCCTATATTAATTTCTGGACGTTTACCTCTCTGGAGCAGGCTGCGAGTTGGTGTCTTTGAGCAGGGGATTATTGTGAAGCCCTTGATTGATGTTCTTGATGATTTTTACGGATTGCTGGTTTTGTTCGTTTTCCAACTGCCGTTCACGTGCTGCTGGATTCAGTTGGAATGTTAGCATGGAGATAATCAGGTAGCCAGCGAAGATGAAAAAAATGCAGCCAGTAATTTTGTTAAAAATGTTCAGCACTTTAGCGGTGATAACACGTTGTAACAATGATGCTGCTTTGCACTTCAAGATGTCTAATCCAAGAGTTGTTCCCAATAGGCCGGCAAAGAAGATGTACATTTGGGTGGTTTTGATGTTCATCTCTCCGGAAATTAAGGCTATGACCGATAGCCAGTAAACCCAGATGAGCGGATTGAGAAAATTGATGAGAAATCCGTTAAAGAAAATGGTTTTGGGTTTCGACTTATTGGTTCGGAATTTAATCTGAGGTTCTTTGTGTACAACGGGTCTCACTGTTTTTCGGAAGGTGAGGATTCCCATTGCAATCATCACGGCACCACCGATGCTGGCCACATAAGGGTTGTGCATCACCTGGAACATGTCCGCATCTTTCAATACTGTGAGAATCAGAAAGACAACGACGGCGTCACTGGCAAAAACTCCGAGAGGGAAGAATAATGCGCGGCGATAGCCATACTGGATGCTGGTCTGAATGAGAGAGAAGAAAGCTGGACCAAAGCTGAAAAATAGGGACAGGGCGATGCCGCAGAGTATGCCAAGTAGTAATTCCATGTGGTGTGTAAAAAACATACAAAGATACATAAAAGGAGGTGACTATACAAATTTATTTCCTTCGCTGTTTTTGTGTACCTTTGCAGTTGCTATGACTGATGAGTCCATTATTACTGACGATGTTCTTGCTGCTATGGGGATAGACCATAACGTGGTGGAAGCGGTGACGAATATCGTGGGTCGAAGGCCGAATGTGGATGAATTAAGTACTTTGCTTGCTATGTGGGATGCTAACGGGCGGCAACAGAGCCTGTTGGGTTGGTTGCGCGGACAGCGGCATAGTGATGTGTACAATGATTATCTTTATGACGGTGTGAATCAGGCTCACAAGGATATCAAAGAACCTCGGGTGCGAGAGTGTATTGAAATAGCAAAAAAGCTGTCGGAGAGAAGTGTCTCGAATGGCTCCTATTTCATGACTCAGGGAGACTTGTTGTATATGGTAGGCCATGTGAGTTCTGAGATTCTTGGCTCCGATTATGCTCGTCAATGTCTTCATATTGCAGAATTGCCTGTGGAAATGGGTGATGACGATGAGCAGCAGGCTTATCTGAGTATGATTCTTGACGCATTGGTGTCAAAAGAACTGGTGCATAGTATGATTTCGGTAGGGACGGGAGGCCTGTTTGGTACTTTGGCCCTTTTGTGTGGCAATGCTACAGGCAGGATATGTGGCTTTGATATTTTGACGTGCCGAGAGGTACGTCTTGATGCGTTCCTTTTTGGAGAGGAACCAGGCCGTTTTGTGGTCTCATTGTCCGAGTCTCAGGATGATGTTTTTCTGCAAAAACTTGATGAGGCGGGTGTGAACTGCTGCTTCTTAGGCCGCGCCACCAAAGGTCGGGTGCTGGTGGATGGCATGGATTTTGGCGACATTGCCTTGTATGTCAATCCACTCTCCCATTGTGCGGAAAAATGATGTATTGATGCAGTAGACTTTTGTATGACAGACTTTGCTGCCATAGATTTTGAGACGGCCAATGACAACCATACTAGTGTTTGTGCGGTTGGTATTGTGGTTGTACGTGGTGGAGAGGAGCAGTGCTCGTTTTACAGCCTTATTCATCCAACGCCAAACTTTTATGGTTATTATAATAGTCGGGTGCATGGGTTGCACAAGCGTGACACCCAATCGGCACCTCGATTCCCCGAGGTATGGGCACAGGTTAGCCCGTTGATAGAAGGATTGCCTTTAGTGGCGCATAACAAAGTGTTTGACGAAGACTGCCTCAAAAAAGTCTTTGCTTGCTATCAGATGGTTTATCCCGATTATAAGTTTTTATGTACCTATAATGCCTCCTGCAAGATGTTGAAAGGCCAGGTGGAGAATATGCAGTTGCACACTGTAGCCGCATATTGTGGCTACATCATGATGCATCATCATAATGCCTTGGACGATGCTCGGGCTTGTGCTGCCATAGCGAAGCAGCTGCTGTAATTGTCTGCTTTTATGCCTGGCATATACTGTTTGGAATGCACTGTCGCTTCTGGTGTGTGCAAATAAATGATGGATGCTCATCTCTTATGCTGAGTGTCATAAATATTTAATTTCCCAAATTGTATCAAAAAAGTTGTATCTTTGCAAACTCATAGCGAGTGTGCGTATGATGTTTCAAACGAATACAATTGTTCGGTTTAGTGGTTTAAAATCAGGTGTATATGATTTTGAATTTCGGCTGGGCAAAGAGTTCTTTGAGAGGTTTGAAAATGAAGATTTACAGGGTGGGGAAGTCGTTTTTTATGTCTCATTAGAGCGTAAAGAACGTCTCATGCTCTTTAAAATGTCTTTTAATGGCAGGGTGCTCACGCAGTGTGATCGTTGTTTGGGTGAATTGGAAGTCCCTGTGAGTGGCGAGCACTTACTTACGGTTCAGATTAGTGAGGAGCCAGTCGAAAGCGAAGATGAAGACGTTGTCGTGTTGTCTGAAAAAGAGAATGAGATTGACCTTGGGCAGTGGATGTATGAGTTTATTGTCATTGCAGTTCCGATGCGTCATGTCCATCCTGATGATGCCAATGGGAAATCTACATGTGACCCTGAGATGCTGAAACTATTGCAAACCGTACATGAGGATATGGGTGCAGAGGCAGACCAGCCAGTGGATCCCCGATGGGCAAAGCTTCTTGATTTGACCGATTGATGTGAAGAGTATAGTCAATGCAGCGTGCAAATCGCTATGAAAACAAAAGAAAATAATAATAAATAAAATAATTAGTTATGCCACATCCAAAACACAGATTCTCACAGACCAGAACGGCCAAGAGAAGAACGCACGACAGTTTGACGGCAGCCCAGTTGTCCACATGCAGCAATTGCGGCCAGCCTGTAATGTACCACCATGTATGCCCTGAATGCGGCTATTACAGAGGTAAACTTGCTATCGAGAAAAATACCGAGGCATAGTTTGGGGTACAACCTTTAGCAACGAGGGGTTGACAAAACAATTTTTGTCAACCCCTCGTTGTTTTTATTTGGTTTTGTCTTTATCTTCGTTTAGAGGATGATACAAAATTATTGCTGTCCGATAAAACTTTTTAGGTCGCATGAAACAGTTATCAATTGTAGATTTTATCCCAAATCGGTCATTAGATGTTAATGCCTCTTGTGTTTCTAATGGCCGCCATTAGAAAAAGGTTTATGAAACTTCTTGTATATCATGTGGTTATGGCTATGATATCGTTTTTTGTGGAGCACTTTTAAGTGGCAAAACCATCGTGGGGTATTAGCTGTTTTATTGATACTTGTTGCTGCAATGTTCTACTGACTGGTTTGGTTTTATGCGGTTACAGGTCTATCAACTCAAAAGTAAGCCCCTTGCGCTTTGTTCTATCCGATTTTTAGCGGACAGCCGTTTCTGGTGCCCTGAAGAGGCTATATATTGGGGCAGCTTCCCCCCCCCTCAATCCTGTTATTCAAACGCTTTACAACCACCTCATGAGTCACCAATCATTCTGTTATCCGTTCATTTTTGGCGGATAGCCTATATAATCTGATGAGAGGCAGAAGATTAGTGGGCTTGCTTTTCAAAAAGAAAATCCGCAACACCTGTTTATTGGTATTGCGGATGGGTATTTAATGCCATTTTGATTTTTAGTGGATAGCAATAATACAAAATCTATTGTGTTTGGAATTTCTAATTCATGTCAAGGACGCTATAAAACCATCTCTTCGGTCGCTGTATTGCAATTATTTTTGGTTATACTTAAAATGTGGCTTGACAAGTGTGAATGGGAATGGAGTCGGAGCGTTTTCTGCTTAATTATTAGGGATTTTACCAATTTTTTCGCTTGGTATCTCGATAGACTTGATGTCTGATTTGCATTACCTCAGGTAGTAATCCACATTGGTTACGACACGAACCTTCTTAATATGGGGTGTGTTGCTGTCCCGGTCTTCAATGGTGAAGTATCCTTGGGCAGCATTCTTGATTTTGCCAAGGCGGCTATGAGAGTCTTTGGCAAATTGTTCTGCAGCAAGACGGGCGTTTTTATTGGCTTCTCTAATCATTTCTGGTTTAATGGCATTTAAGCCTTCAAATAGGAATTGAATAGGGTTCTCCCAACGTTCGCCACTGCCAATGGCGATACCATGTTCTAACAGACGAGAAAGGTTGGATTGAATGTCTAATACGGTTTTGACATTAGTGGTATAGATGGTGATGACAGACGTCATGACATAGCGGGTACGTGCTTGGGTGGAGTAACTGTTGCTATAATTGTCAATGATGGCGGGAGCACTGATGGAAAATTCATCTGCTTCAAGTCCGCTTTCCTTTAGAAAGTCGCAAATGGCTTGATTTTTACTTTCGACGATAGCGTATAGTTTAGGTAGGTTATCGCCTGCCTCCTTGAACGATATTGGGTAGATGGCTCGGTCCGCCATGACCTCCCGTTCGCATAGACCTCGCACGTTTACGCTGCGGTCGAAATTTTTGTAGTTGCTGACGGAGAGCATCAGTAGTAGACCGAAGACTGTGGCTGCTGCAATTAAAGAGATGCCGAGCCCCAAATGACTGTGATGATGTTGTTCTGACATGGTATAATAATTTATAGATGAAATATATAAAGTTAATTTATAATTGGTTTTTAGGACCTTGATGTCAAGCAATTTCATCGGGCGTTTTGGCATCGCCTCGACTTACTACGGTATGGTAGCCTATCATCTCCATGCGTTTTGATAGGCATACTCTGCATTCTGCTGCCTCGTCACCAGTGCAGATTTTATTGTCATACAGCATATACTGTTTGCGGACGGAAGTTGGAGACAGGTTAGGCATGAGCACATTTCCTCCGTAGAGTATGCCTTTTTCTCGACCCAGAGGGTCTGCTGTGCCTAAAGCAGTGGTGGCGGGCAACAAAGCATAAGGGAATAATAACCGAAGAATGGCAATGAGTCGAAGACATCGTTCGCTGCTACCATTGGGTTGGCTCTTGAAAGGTGTATCGTGGTGGCTTAGAAAAGGTCCGATACCTATCATTGCGGGTTGTAGGTCCTGTAGGAATAACAGGTCCTCGTATAAGTTCGTGATGGTTTGGAAGGGACTGCCTACCATAAATCCGGCTCCTACCTGATAACCGAGTGATTTTAAATCAAACAGGCATTGTTTTCGGTGGGATAGACTCATTGTGGATGGATGCAATAGCCCGTAGTGTTGCTCATTAGCGGTCTCGTGTCTCAATAGGTATCTATCGGCTCCGGCTTTGCGCAGTTGTTGATAGCTTTCATGGCTACGTTCCCCCATGGAGAGGGTTATGGCACAGTCGGGGAAGTCTCTTTTGATACAGTTTACAATGTCACATAGTCGATCGTCGGTATAGTAAGCATCTTCACCACCTTGTAAAACAAATGTACGAAATCCGAGAGTATGACCTTTTCTGCAGCAGTCAAGAATTTGCTGTTTGTAGAGTCGATAGCGCGTCAGATTGCGATTGTCTTTTCGAATGCCGCAGTAATAGCAGTTGTTTCGGCAGATGTTGCTGATTTCGATAAGACCTCTCAGATAGATGTCATGCCCATAAATGGTTTGTGCTTGTGCTTGTGCATGCTGGCGGAGGTCTTCAATAACAACTTTGTCATCGGTCTCCAATAGCTGGGTCAGCTGTGGGAGTGTTATTTTGTGGGAGACTCTTATTTCTTCTGCCAGACTCATGTTATGGCGGATTTATATTTTACGGATGATGGAAGCCTCTAAGTCATGTTCCGTGGCATGGGTGATTCGTGTTAGGAAGAAATCCCCAGGCTGAGGATGGTATGGCAGTGCTTCGCTGCAAGCAACCAATACTTCGTCATCCACTTCGGGGCTGTCATACTCGGTGCGTCCCACCCAGAAGTCACCTTCTTTACGATCTATAATTATTGTTAGTTCTCTTCCTACTCGGCTTTCATTGATGCTCTCAGAAATAGACTCTTGTATTTCCATAAGTTCGGACACACGATGCTGTTTCTCTTCATCGCTCACCGTGTCTTTCATTGCTCCGGCAGCAGTGCCTTCTTCAGGTGAGTAGGCAAAACATCCCATGCGGTCAAAACGTGCCGTTCTGACAAATTCTTTAAGTTCTTCAAAGTCCTCTTCTGTCTCGCCCGGATAGCCCACTATGAGGGTTGTGCGGATACATACGTCAGGTAGTTTCTCTCGGAATTGCCGCAACAGATTCAAGGTTCCATCTCGGTCAATGCCACGTTGCATGGATGAGAGTATCCGGCTGTTGATATGCTGTAAGGGTATATCGATATAGTTGCAGATGTTGTCATATTTTCGCATCACGTCAATAGCATCTGTCGGGAAAGAAGTTGGGTAGGTATAGTGTAGTCGAATCCAATGGGCTCCGCTTTCTACAGCCAGTCGTTCCATCAGTGTGCCCAATTTGCGTTCGCCGTATAAATCTAAGCCATAGTAGGTGGTGTCTTGGGCTATGAGTATAATCTCTTTAACCCCGTCGGCCACTAGTTGCTTGGCTTCATCTACCAGTTCGTCTAAAGGACGGGATTTGTGTTTGCCCCGTATGAGGGGAATGGCACAATAGGAACAGGCTCGGTTACAACCTTCGGAAATCTTCAGATAGGCATAATGCTGAGGTGTGCTTACCGAGCGTCTATGGGTGAATGGGGTTTGTCCATTTTGGCATTCTTGGGCCACGAGTTGTTCCCATTGGTGCGATCCGTACCATGCATCGACCTCTGGCATCTCTTTCTGTAGTTCTTCCCTGTAACGCTCTACCAGGCATCCAACGGCAACGAGTCTGCGATGGCGAATATCGGAGTGGTGGCGCCGATTGAAATTCTTTTTTGCCTCTATTTGCGCAATCAGGTTGTTGATAGACTCTTCTTTTGCGTCATTGATGAATCCGCAGGTGTTGACTATAACCAGATCGCTATCGTTCTTGTCTCGGTCGAAAAACACGGTATGTCCTGCGGCCTGGGCATGCCCTGCGATATTTTCGGAATCAACGGTGTTTTTGGAACAACCTAATGTGATGATATTGATTTTCATGTAAGGATAAGTCTTAGAATGCAGCGATTCGCGTATAATCCAAAGAACTCTCTTTGGATTACATCTGTTGTGTCCCCCGATAAAGAAAGTGGATGTAGGTTGGTTGGGTTATTGATTGAATAGCGAGGCAACAAAGTCTTCGGGACTGAACATCTGCAGGTCTGTCATTTTTTCTCCAAGTCCGATGTATCTTACTGGGATTTGAAACTGGTCGCTAATCCCAATAATAACCCCGCCTTTGGCTGTGCCATCAAGTTTGGTCAGAGCCAAGGCATTTACCTCGGTGGCCGCCGTGAACTGACGAGCCTGCTCTACAGCATTTTGTCCGGTAGAGGCATCCAGCACCAGCAATACTTCATGTGGAGCATCGGGAATGAGTTTCTGCATGACCTTACGAATCTTTGTTAACTCATTCATCAGTCCTACTTTATTATGAAGGCGGCCTGCAGTGTCAATAATCACCACATCAGATTTTTTGGCGATAGCAGATTGCAGGGTATCATAGGCTACTGATGCAGGATCTGCATTCATCCCCTGGCTTACGATGGGGACCCCTACGCGTTCTGCCCAGAGGGTTATTTGCTCTACGGCTGCCGCACGGAATGTATCGGCAGCTCCTAAGATTACCTTTTTGCCAGCCTCCTTATATCGATAGGCTAGTTTGGCGATAGTTGTAGTCTTGCCAACACCATTTACGCCTACTACCAGTATTACATAGGGTGTGTGTGGCAGTGGTGCATCGAAATCTGTGGGGAAATGATTCGTGTTATGACGGAGCAATTGTGCGATTTCAGCACGTAGAATATTGTTCAGTTCCGAAGTGCTGATGTATTTGTCTCGTTTGATGCGTGACTGAAGCCGGTCTATAATTTTGAGCGACGTTTCAACGCCTACGTCGGAAGTGATGAGGGTCTCTTCCAAGTCATCAAGCACAGTATCATCAACGGTACTACGTCCAAATACTGTTTTGGTCAGTTTGGCCAGGAAACTTTCTTTTGTCTTGGCCAGCCCTTTGTTTAGATTGTCTTGTTCTTCTTTTTTTCTGCTGAAAAGCCCCATGGTGTTTCCTCTATGGTTGATAGTTATTTGAGTGAGGCCGTCATGATGGGCCTAATATCTTTCTCAAAGATTGTTTTGTATTTCTCGTAGGAAAACTTGTGGTAGTCGCCAGAGGCGTAATACCAAAGCAACATGGTTAAATCCTCAGCGGTTTGGTAGCCTTCTATGAGCATGATGATGGACTGGCTACTGTCGTAGATGACGAAAGAGGGAAATCCAATGCGTTTGCCCAGCATGGCCTTGGTAAACTGGTGCAGGATTGGATGTGCCCCGCGTGGCACTTCGGTTCCAATGTATTTTGTGCCTTTCCAAGTGAACTCTGCGGTTCCTTCGGCATTGAATTTGACTGGCACGTAATATTTGCTCATGAGCTTGATGACGGTACTGTCTGAAAAGACGTCTTTGTCCATGCGTTTGCACCATCCACACCATGTGGTATAGAAATCAACAAAATACATTTTGCTGTTGCCTTTCAGCTGACTGGCTGCCTCAATGGTGGTCCATTGGATGTTGTTTTTCTGTGCGTGACCAATGCCAACGAACAGACAGGATAACAGTATGAGTCCAAGAATTTTCTTCATAGCATATTCGATATTTATGATTCTGACATTAGATGCTCCCCTTGTTTTACCCCAGGAGGCGCACTATGTTTGCAAATATACGTTTTTTTTCTTTACCACTCGTATTTCCAATCATCTTCAAGATCTTGTTTCTTCTCGTCATAGACTTCTTCTCGTTCTTCTCTGTCTAAGATTCGGAAGAGTCTCCCCAGCCAATCGTCTTGCTTTGATTTTTTCTGAGTTGTTTTTTGACGGTCTTCTTCGATGATGGTTTCTATATGCCTTGTTAGGTTTTCCGTGCGAACTTCTTCCTCAATGGAACGGTCGTTTTTGATGTAGGCTCCAGTGTAGTAGTGTCGGATAATACTGTCGTAACTGATGCCTTGGCGAACCATGTTGATGGTACCCTCTTGGCTTAGTCCAACGCCATGTCCATAACCATGACCATTTAACGTTATCTCGTTCCGTACGCTGTCGAATGTGACATTGAAGAATGTGGATCGAAGCCCGAAATCCATGCGTACCCGTACCAGTCGGACGCCTAAAATGTCGGCGCGTCGTTGTGGCTGTTGGAAATGTAGCAGACTGTCTCGCAGGTTTTTGTCCTTTGTGTTGATGCCATGGTTTTTAGCAAAGTAGTTGAGCCACTTGTCAGCTTTGATTTTCTTGCTCCAATGAGCTTGTTTCATGCTGAGTGAAAATGTATCGGGCACGGAACGCAGATAGGGTACGGCATTTTTCCATACATCCTCCGAATTGGAAGTCTGTCCTCCTGAGTTGGCATGGAACGGGGTCTCGATAAGGTTGCCACTGGCATCTACGATGGTTTCGCCTGTGCTGGCCAGTGTGCCGAGCATGATTTCGGGGCGGATACAGCGATTATGATATGCTTGGCAATGAACATCATCGCAGAAGTTGAAGCCCTCAGCGGCATGTTTGTTGATGTTACGCATGGCCCATGTTCTCGAAATGACGGCTTGAACGCGATAGATATCGCTCTCGTGTCCGTAGATTTCGGATTGAGCCACGCCAGCAAGATAAGTCTCAAAGTCCACATCATTGATGAGAAGCAGGCGCCCATTCTTGCTTCGAATATCCATACTGCCTTCATAGGTCCGCTGCTTCCCATTGGCGGGGTTCAAACATAAGATGCAAGCACTGTCAATGGCTTGCAAACGGGCTTTGTTGTATCGTCCGTAGTTGTGTCCGTCCACCGATAGGTTCACTTGACCTTCGATTGCTTTGAACTCCACGGAATGTCCGGTTCCAATAAGGCTGTCTATCAGAAGGGTGTCGTTGGCATAAAGATTGTAGCTGCCTAAATCAAAGGAGGTGTTAAGCAGTGTAATATTGGCAGTGGTATAGATTCGTACGGCAATATGTTCTGCTTTGAGGGCAACGAAAATCCCCAATATAAAAAATAAAGACAGGATTCGTTTCATGAGATGGCTTTGATGATCATTTGTGCAGTTCGTTCCGATGCCCCGGGGCCACCCAGTAATTGGTGAACCTCAGCATAACCTTCTTTCATTGCCTGACGATGTGTTTCGTTGCTTGCAATTAGTTGAAACTCTTGTTCCAGACGTTGCTTAGTCATGTCTGTTTGTATGAGTTCAGTAACTATGGGTTTATCAGCAATTAGATTTACAAGGGAGATGTATTTGACCCGTTTGCCAACAAACATACGGGCTATGCCTATGGAGAGTCCGTTGGCTTTATAACACACGACTTGTGGTACGTTGAATAAGGCGGTTTCCAATGTGGCGGTTCCAGAGCAGACTATGGCAGCGTGTGCCTGTGATAATAGTGCGTAGGTTTGGTCGAATACGACCTCTATGGAGGCTTCTCCACGGGTGGGGGAGATATAGGTTTCATAAAAAGATTGACCAATCAGATTCATGCCAGCCACAACAAATCTGTATTCTGGATGGCGAGACGCTAATTCTACCATGTCGGGTAAAACTTTTGAGATTTCTTGCTTTCGGCTACCTGGTAAAAGTGCGATAATTGGTCGTGAGTCGTGAGTCGTGTTTTGTGTGTTGGCTTGAAAATTGTTTGTTTTTAATTTTTGTTTTGAAAGGTCTGATATGGCGTCAAGCAAGGGATGTCCGACAAAGTGTGCCTGTGGCATTTCGTTTTGAGCATAAAAGTCTTGCTCGAAGGGCAGAATGTAGTATAGCGCATCCAAATCTCTTTTCATTGTGCGGAGGCGTCCTTTCTTCCATGCCCATAGTTGTGGGGAGATGTAGTGGAAGTTTCTATATCCCTGTTTGTGAGCCCATTTTGCAATTTTTAAGTTGAAACCCGGATAGTCGATGTATATGATTGCATCGGGACAGAATCGTGAAATATCGGATTTGCAAAAGCGAAGATTCCCTATCACGGTGCGCAGATGTCGTACCACTTCGATGAATCCCATGATGGCCAAATCGCGGATGTGTCTCATGCAGGTGCCCCCCACGCTGCGCATAGCGTCACCACCCCAGAATCGAATAGAACAATAGGGGTCATGTCGCATTAAGGATTTCATGAGGTTGGCCCCGTGAAGGTCGCCTGAAGCCTCGCCCGCAATGATGTAGTATTTCATAGCAATTTGTTTTTTATTAGATACATCAAGAATGCCACAAAGGTGACGAATAGGGTTATAATAGCTCCTTTGGTGGCCGACAATGCATCTTTATGCTTGGCATACGCTCTCACAATGAGTAATGCTGGTAATGCGGCTCCAGCATACCATCGTGGATGGGTGAAGGGGGGCGTGCCTGTAACGAGACATACCACGGATAACAATCCAATGAAAATTAGTTCGGCTATTATTACTGCGATAACACCAATGATGGTTTTGTCTTGTTGAAAGAATTCTTTCAGGGACATATCTGAATGTGATGAGATATTTAGCCGTTCAACTTTTCGAATCGCTGAGCTAATGGCTCAATGGCTGAGTAGCATGTGTAGTCGGGCTGGATGGGAACTATGGAAACATACCCATCGGCCAGTGCGCCTTCATCAGTTCCAGGGTTGTAGTCGTTGCAGATGAATCGTCCAGTCAGCCACCAGTAAGGTCTTCCGTAGGGGTCAATACGCTTCTCGAAACTGTCCGCCCAGCGAGCTTTAGCCTCATGGCATACTCGTATGCCTTTGATTTGCCCGGCGGGCAGATTGGGGAAGTTGACATTGAGAGAGACATTGGTTGGTAATCCATGCCTTAAGACATCGGTGATGATTTGTTTTACAAATGGAATGCAAGCTCTGAAATCAGCATCTGGATTATGGTTTAGCAGCGAAAAACCGATGGCGTTATAGTCATATGTTGAAGCCTCAATGACGGCACCCATTGTGCCGCTGTATAATACGTTAACAGAACTATTGCTGCCATGGTTGATGCCAGAAAGCACAAGGTCGGGACGACGAGGGCAGAAATGTTCTATGGCCAATTTCACACAGTCCACGGGGGTCCCATCGCAAGCGTAAATCTCAATTCCCTCGGTTTTATTGATTTCTCGTACGCGTAATGGCCGTCCCGTGGTAAAAGAGTGGCTTAGCCCAGAACTATTGTGTTCAGGTGCCATGACGAGAATGTCCCCATATTCGGCGGCAGCCTCTATGAGTGTTTTCAACCCTTTGGCAGCATGACTGTCGTCATTGGTGATTAGTATTAAGGGACGATTTTTGGTTGGCATGGCGGTTGAAAGAGAGTAGGATTCTGTTGGGAATGGGCGAGTGTTGTTAAGGATGCTGCATGAAGAAAGATGCAGGCTGTAGAATGTTGTCAAAGACGTAGTATTGAATCACTACGGTATCCTTGTCGTCGATAATAGCATAGAGACGGTCGATGTCGAAAGTGGTATATAGTTCTGGATCGGGCATTGCTTTGGCATCATTGGGATTGATGTATTTTATGTAGGTTTTCACTTCATGCGTCACGGATGCAGTGTCTGTAATGCGGAGTATGTTACGAGGCCCTTCGCGGAAAGATGTGTCCATATTGGAGTTGGGGACGACTGCGGCGTATTCATCAAAGTTAAGGTTTTTCATGGAAATGAGCATTTGTGCCACACGTGCAGAGTCAAAGCCATTGAGACGTGTGTGTTGTGCTGTCAGTTCCATGGCAAAGTTATCTCCGTCACGATAGACGGCAAAAGACTCTTCGGGTGCTGCGATGATGCTAAGCTCTATGCGCTCAATTTGACGGACATCCAAATTGACGATAGCGTGGCTACGCCATGCGTAGGACGAAGTGGTGAATCTTGGGGTCAAGTAGCCTCTGAAGCCAGGTATGTGGATTATATAGGGGTATTTGTCACCCTCCCTGTATATATAGGAGGCCATTTGGTCCTGTGTTTCACGTCCTACAAAATAGGTGACGGTACATTTCTCATGAGGGAATAGTCTTAGTTTGCCTTTGAACCAGTTAATGAAATAGACCTTTTGGTATACTTCAACTTTGACGCTATTGCCTGATAAATCCTTGATGATATTGGCTACTGCGTTTTTGTTGACCTGTTGGCGTATGCGCATGGTGTTGAGTGTCTCCAGTAGCATATCTATCATGGGTTGGCTGGCAGCGTAGCGTTCGTCCACCAACCATGTCGTGTCTGTTGTTTGGCTTTGGCGTGTGAGCAGTACTTGGTGGCTGTTTTTGTCCACCATGTATATTTTTGTGATGGTGGAGATGTCCGAAACGTGGAAGTCTTGCGCAAAGGTGGCCTTCTTGGCTCCGTTGTGGCTGACAATGAGGGCGATTATTCCAATGACAACCACAAGGGCTATGATGAGTATATTTCTTTTTTTACGGGACAATACCATAGTATGTGAGAAATGATTTTGAGGGTTGTTGTAGAAATGAATCTTATTGCTGGAAGCGATGGCGTCGTAGGATGATTACAAGGAAACCCGCCAATAGAATTAGTGCCGATGGAAGTACAACATTGATTATCTGGAATGTGGATTTATCCTTTTTGATTTTCATAACGTCTAATTTGCGCAACTTTATGTCACGTGTGCGTGTGGACATGAACCCTTCTCCGCCTGTGAGATAGTCAGCGGCATTCAGTATGAATTCTTTATTGGCGTAGAGGGTTTGTGTATAGTTGTCGTAACCCATGGGGTATCCAGTCCCTTCTATTTGATTGTATCGATTTTTGATGATATCACCATCCGAAATAACAATCATCTTGGTCGGCTCGCTCTCGCTGCGGTATCCCATGGATGGCAATTCTGTGAATTCGGGAGTGAGGCGGTTTCGGAACATTGACTTGAAGGAACCTTCGAGCAGTACGGCAATGGGAATGTTGTGTCGGTTGAATAGTCTCTGATCAATGGTGTTGATGTCTGTTTTAGCATCGTTGAGGTCTACCAAGACTGGTGCGTTTTTTACGCGGGAGTAATCGGATGTGGTTAGCAGCACGGTTTTTTCTATGTCATTTTCAATGAGGTCGATGCTGCTACAGAAATCACATTTAATAAGGTCTAAATTTCGGACAATAGGATGTTGTGACGTGGGTACAATCTCTGGGAAATAAAACCATGGACAGAATTGTATTTGAGGCTTATCCCCCACCATTCCAACCGTCATGGGAATGGGACGGCATCGGATGTCTTGTACAAGGTCTGGGTTGATACGAACTCCATAGGTGAAGAGCATCTCATCCAAATTGAGCGGTAGGCGGATGGATAGGCTTTGTGAGCGATGAGCCAGACTGTCTAAGTCAGCATCTAAAGCATCAATGAGCCATAATATCTTCCCTCCATACATCACGTATTGGTCAAGAATGTAGAGGTCTCTATCGGAAAATGCGCTCTTGGGTTTGGGGATAATCAGTAAGTCAAATTTGTTGTAAAACTTGAAGGAGGAGTCTTGACTATTTTGTTTGCGAGCGGTAAGAGCATTTATGTTGCCCTCAATGGGTGCATAGTCTAAATCGTAATGTTCCTGTAGCGCCGACTGAATGTCGAAAAGGACTCCGCCATCCATTTCCCCATGTCCTACGACAAATCCAACCAGAGGCCGTTTGCCGCGTGATAGACTTCGAATGGCATTGCCCAACACGTATTCCAAGCTTTGGATGGAGTTGTTTAGTAGTTCTGCTTCGGATACGTATTTTTGGTTTTGCAGCAGCTGTACGGATGTCTCGCGCCCTTTGTAGGATACATCGGCGGCGGGAACCAAGATCTGCGTGGTGACTCCATCGCCGTTGCGCACCTGAATTTGTGTGGGCTGGATCCCCTTAGACATCAGTTTCTGATAAAATACCTGCCGCTCCTGGTCGTTGTCAAAATTATTGGGGTTTACGAACTCGTAGTTGATGTATTGACTATAGGCACGAAACTGGTTGAGCATTTCCTTAGTCTCATTTTGTAGCCTTTTGAAATCGGCGGGAAATTCTCCTTCGAGATAGATTCGGAACAGAACAGGCTCATCCACTGTGGCAAGCAACTCTTTGGTAGATTTCGAGAGTGTGTAACGATGCTCCGAGGTGAGATCTATACGTGCGAAAATATAGTATCCGATAATGTTGAGAAAGACGACAATAAGGAGGCCTGCGATTAATTCAATCCAGTCGCTCCGACGCTGGTTTCTCTTCTTATTGTTTTTGCTGTATGAAAACAATTTCATGGCGTGATGTTACTTTTGCCATTTGCGGCTTTGTAGTACAAGGCGGGTTGCCATAAGGAATATGGCTATGATGCTGAGATAATAGATAAGGTCTCGTGTGTCCACAACGCCACGGCTAATAGACTCATAGTGATGCCTCATGCCAATGGATTTTACCAATAGGTCGGCATCGCCGAGGATTTCCATGTGATATAGCGATTCGAAACCCAAGTAGCCGAAAGCGCAAAGTACGGCGGCGGTGATGAATGCAACAATCTGATTGGAAGTGATGGCACTGGCGAATAGCCCAATAGCTACAAAGGCTGCCCCAAGGGAAAGTAGTCCAATGTAAGAACCAGCAACGCTGCCGGAATCAATGTTCCCTACGGGGTCGCCCAGTGCATAGACGCTGAAATAGGTTACAAGGGTTGGGAGTAGGGATATGAATACCAATGTCAATCCTGCGAGAAATTTGGCCCAAATGATGGTCATCTCGCTAAGAGGCTTGGTGAGAAGCAGTTCCATGGTTCCGTTTTTCTTCTCTTCGGCAAACATTCTCATGGTGATGGCAGGAATCAAAAAAAGGTAGAGGAATGGTGCGATGAGAAAAAGTCCGTTAATGTCGGCATAGCCGTAGTCAAGGATGTTGAAGTCTGAACGAAATACCCATAACATTAGTCCAGTCAGAATTAAAAATACTGCAATGGTAAGGTATCCGATAAGGGAGGTGAAAAAAGACGAGAGTTCTTTCTTGTAAAGCGCAAACATGGTGGATCAAATTGTTTGGGAGGGAGCAGGGGATTAGAAACGTGTGCGACGGGATTCGAGAGAGCGACCTTGATAGTCCCCGTTGCACAGTTCTATCAGGGTGTGATAGAGTAGGGTGGTGGTGTTTGCGACCATTTTGCGATTGACGTTTTCGGGAATGTCGCTCGGCACGTGATTGTAGCGATGCCCATTGGTTGTGAAGATGCTGATGGAGGGAATTCCGATGCGGTCGAATGCTACGGCGTCGGTTCTGGGTGCTGCCATAATGTCCAACTTGGCCTGCTGAGTGTATAGAGAGTCGTTGTGTGCAGCTATGCTCCAAAGTTTTGGATAGCGTTTGTTGCCAAGCAGGGCGATGCTGTCGCCGCTGCCAACACATTCTATGTTGATAAATGCATCAATCCAAGCTAAAGGGTTGAATGTCTTGACAAATATATCGGATCCGATGTGCCCTTGCTCTCCTCCTGAGAAAATGGCGAACACTACGCTACGGCCTTGGAATTCATCGGCTTCGGAAAGCATACGAGCTACTTCCAAAAGGGATGCTACTCCGCTGGCGTTGTTGTCGGCTCCTGGGAACAGACAGGTCTTGCCCTGCATTGCAATGTGGTCGAGCGAAGTGCCAACAACAATCATTTCACGGTCTAAACGGTGGTCTTTGCCTTTCATAATACCAACCACATTGCCCGTTATAGCATTGGGTTTATAGGAGGCGTTGACATTGATGGCAAATTTTTTGTCCAAAAGAAAAGATTGTGGCTTTTGGGTAGAATCTATCTGTGAGATAATGGAGTCTATACCCATTCGTTCGTTTTCCAGCAATTTGCTGCCACACCAGCGTGTGGCTTGCAGTATTGGAAATGTGGTGAGGTGCGGGCCTTCGCCACAGTAGCCCATACACTGCACTTCTGTCGGGCGACATTGCTCGGAAATATTGATGGCGACTAAGGCTACGGCACCGTGTCTTTGTGCCGTTCGTGCCTTGTCTCGGAGGGTAGTGTATTTGTCTGCAATGGTCTGGGGCAGAAAGTTTGGGGCGCCAGTTAGTACTAAAACAATTTTGCCCCGTGCATCGATTTTTGCATATTCGTTGTAGATTGTATTGTCGATGCCGTAGCCGCAAAACACCACAGGAGCGTCGGCATAGCCTCGTCCGGTCATGCTGGCGCAAGCAAAATCCTTTCCTAATACATACTCGGTTCGTACGTCTTCTACATGGACATAGGTCTGTAGCGAAGCGTTGTCAATGCGGTTGGATTCCACCTCGAAGGTGTGTTTCATCCAATCGCCATCCTCATACGGCTCTACCCCATAGTTGCTGAGTACGTCAATGACATACTGAGCGGCTTTGTCGAATCCGGTGCTGCCAGCCATCCGGCCCTCGTAGAAGGAGGATGAGAGTTTGCGGATATGCTTCATCAGCGTGTCCGCCGATGCTTCTTGGGCATTGACACTTGGTGAGAATGCCAGTCCTACAATGAACGATAGGAGGATGATTGTTTTTGCTTTCATATCAAAAAGGAAATCCCAACTATGTCTATATTATTATGATAATCAATGGTATGGTATGTTTTTTTGAGTACACCATACAAAACAAAGATACACAAAAAATGATTATTGGGAAGGCCTATGCTATAGACGTTGTGCAGCTTACTTTGATTATCCGTAATGATTCACAAAAATAGCCATATGCTACATTTTCTATTATTAAATCATCATCTTCGTCAGTATTTCATTCATCTGTTCTGGTAAGACCAAACGAGATATGTGGGACGTGAAACGAAAAGTACTCTTCGTTTTTGCAATCGTGTATTATATTTTCAGAAATCATAACAATCTGCTTTTGTTTTCTACACATTTTATTTTGCGATTTGTACATACAGGGCACACCCAATACCGTCTGAGTCCAGCGATGCAATCTCCATCACGTTAAGGCCCAGCATCATCCTTCTAAAGCCGTATCCACAATGGTAAGGCTCAAAATAGGCCTTACTAAACCTAAAATAAAAGTCCCTCTAACATATTCGTTGGAGGGACTTTTATTATGACAATTTTATCTAATCAGAAGGAAGCGCTGTTTACCCCTATTCCCCAAGCATCTGCAAAAGGTCTGAAAGCTTTGGTGTGAGGATAATCTCTGTACGGCGGTTTTGTGCCTTATTCTCAGGAGTGTCATTCTCCACCTTTGGCATATACGGACCGTGTCCAGCGGCCTCAATGCGCGCAGGATCGATGGACGGACCGTATTGCAGAAGCAGTTTCACAATAGAGGTAGCACGCATTACGCTTAAGTCCCAGTTGTCTTTAACAGCCGTCGAACCCTTATAGGCATCATTATCCGTATGACCTTCCACCATGATATTCAAATCGTTGTTCTCCTCAAGCACCTTCGCCAATTCCTTGATGGCCTCCACCCCCTCTTTAGAAACGGTCCAACTGGCCGACGGAAACATTAATTTGCTTTCCATGGATACGTAGACCTTTCCATCCTTCGTTTCCACCTGCATACCCTTGTCGGCGAATCCTACCAAAGCATCCGTCACCGACTGACGAATCTGGTCCAATTCTCGTTGCTTTGCTGCAAGAGCCTCTTCTTTTGCCGCAAGGGCAGCTTTGGCAGATTCTTCAGCCTCCATCAATTCTGCCTGCTTCTTTCGCAGTTCGGCCTCTTTCGTACGAAATGCCTCCTCTTTCTCATTCAGTTCCTGAGTGCGCGACAGCAACAAATCGTTAGCCTTTGTGAGATCACGATTCTTACCAGAAATCTGCTGGAGATAGTTTTCCATCATCGTATCATACCGATACTTGGAGTTATCAAGCTCCGATGTAAGCTGTTTTACCATGGCATCGCTTTCCTGTTTCGCCATAGTAATCTCGCCTAAGCTCATGGTGAGAGTCTGGTTCTGCCTTACAAGATCAGCATTTTCATCTTTCATTTGAGACAATTCCTGACGTGCCGTGGCCAGTTCTTTCAAAGTACGCTTGTTACTGGTATCCAATGCTTCATATTTACCCAATGAGACGCAGGACGAAGCCATCAGAACGAAACATCCTATTAGAATATTACTTGCTTTCATATTACGATTGTGATTATAGAAAAACTAACGTCGAATTACTTTTTTTCGTACTTTTGTCATTCATTATTCGACAAACATGCCATTGGGTCTGTCATACAAGCGTTTTCATGCCTGGCGTCTTCGACATATTTCCACCACGGTATTAATCCCAGTGGCAAGTATTTTAGTGGGAGCACTGGCTGGCTTGGCAGCCGTATTGCTCAAGAATCTGGTCCACCTAACCAACAAAGCCCTACTCAGCCTTGAAATACAAACCTTTGTGGGAGGCAATGCCCTCATGCTGGTTTACCCTATGGCTGGAATCGCCCTCACCATTTTCTTCGTTAAGAGAATCTTAAAGGGGCATATCGGCCACGGCATCCCTGGCGTACTATTCTCTATATCAAGGCACAACGGAAAGCTTCCATTGAGTGGAACCTATAGTTCCATAGTGGCCTCTACACTAACTGTGGCTTTTGGTGGAAGCGTGGGTCTCGAAGCTCCCATTGCCACCACGGGCAGTGCCATAGGATCCAACATTGGGCGGCTGCTTCACCTGCCGTCAAAACACATCAAACTACTGCTTGGATGCGGTGCGGCGGGAGCTATCGCAGGTATCTTTAAAGCCCCATTGGCTGGCATCCTATTCGTTGTTGAAGTATTACTCTTCGACCTTACGTCAACAACAGCCATTCCATTGCTACTTTCCACTATTTCAGCCTCTACCGTGGCCTACTTCCTCATGGGGCCTGATGTACAATTTGCCTTTCAGGTAGCCGAATCCTTCCAACTGAGCCAAATACCATTTTACATTGCTTTAGGGATTTTCTGCGCATGGGCTTCCGTCTATTTTCTTCGGACTACCGATCGAGTTGAAAACTGGTTCTCACGCCGTAGCAAAAGCATCTACCGACTGCTCATCGGCGGGATACTGCTGGGCTTCATGATA
Organism: Bacteroidales bacterium; assembly: GCA_017480145.1. Classification (GTDB taxonomy): domain Bacteria; phylum Bacteroidota; class Bacteroidia; order Bacteroidales; family P3; genus Colimorpha. Next base: position 38,735 of record JAFVBF010000034.1, on the reverse strand, counting down.
TTTCTCTTTCCTCCGCTGTTTGGCGAAGGCTATGGCTCTCTGGCCGAATTACTGCACGGAAGTTCCGATTCCCTATTTCAGCACAGCATTTTCCAATCTCTGGCAGGCAATGAGTGGGCCGTTCTTGCCATGCTGTTGGCACTTATACTACTCAAAGCCGTGGCCACTGCCACCACCATTGGCAGTGGCGGCGTAGGCGGCACCTTTGGTCCCTCTCTCATCCTTGGCGGACTTTGTGGCTATTTTCTCGCCACATTTTCCAACCTGATAGGATTACCCCCCCAATCGGCAGCCAACTTCGCCCTTGTAGGCATGGCAGGGGTTATGACTGGCGTAATGCATGCGCCTCTGATGGCCACTTTTCTTATCGCCGAAATCACAGGCGGCTATGCCCTCATGCCGCCACTGCTTATAACAGTAGTAGTCAGTTATTTATTTGTTCACCCCTACGAAAAGCATTCCATATATGCCCGCAAGTTGGCACAACACGGAGACCTGCTCACTCACGACAAAGACCAATCTGCCTGGCAGCTACTGGACATGCAGAAACTCATTGAAACCAACTTCACTTGCGTTCGACAAGGAGACAAACTACGCCAATTAGTAGAAGCCATCAAAGAATCTCATCGCAATGTCTTTCCGGTTCTCGACAAAGAGGGTAAATTTGTCGGCGTCATCCACCTCGACGACGTACGAAACATCATGTTTCAAACCGACGAATATGACATCTACAACGTTGAAGAACTGATGACACCAATTTCAGAAGGCGATATCGTACGCAATTCCGACACGCTAATTGATGTGGTCAATAAATTCCGCGTAGGGAATCGTTACAACCTCATCGTCATTGACAAAGACAACCGATACGTTGGATTCATTTCCCGCGCCAACACATTCTCCGCCTACCGCCGCTTCATCTCCGAAACATCAGAGGAATAAAGATGTATCTTTCACGGACAATGAGCCGTCAAAATTGGAGCAAAGAGCCTTGTAAGATGAAGCATAAATCACTATTTCCGGCAATAGGTGTGGAGAACAAGCATACGCTATTCATTATTGGCAACGGGTTTGATTTGGCTCATGAGATAAAGTCGCAGTATAGCGACTTTGCGAAGTGGGTGCGACAGCGGGGCAATGACCGCCTTGTACAGATGATGGAGATTTTCTTCAGTAACAACAGGGACTTTTGGGGGGACATAGAGAACGCCTTGGGGGAATATGACGAAGAAGAGATAGTGGATTGGTGCAGTCCTGACGAGGATATTGACTATGACCACCCAACTCGTTCAGTAGCAGCCATCGAAGATGGGCCCGACTGGTTGTTTAAGCCAATCTTGGACGAATTCTTAGAGGTTTTCAATCAATGGGTGGAAAATATTGACATGAACGAGGCAAAAGCAAAGTTTGATTTGCCAGCCGAAAGTCGCTATTTGACGTTTAACTACACTGAGACCTTGGAAAAAATCTATAGCATACCCCAAGAGAATATCCTCCATATCCACGGATCAAGGCTGAAACACGATGGCTATATCATTGGCCACAACCAGCCACGTGACCCCAACGATGCATATGAGGACGAAGCAGAACTTCTTTTCAAGCAAGATACATGGAGCAAAGTCATTGTATGGATGAATGAATTGGTGAAAGATACCGATGGCATAATAAAGGACAACCGATCCTTTTTTAATCTACTTGGTGATATTACTAAAGTAGTTGTTGTTGGGCATTCTTTCTATCCCGTAGATTACCCTTATATGATGGAAGTGGTTCAGCAGACAGAAACGAATGTCACATGGGCAATCTCATATCACACAAAAAATGATGAAGAGCGAATAACAGATTTCATAGTTCATGCTGGGTTGCAGAATTGTAGAATGTTTGAATTGTAAACATACAATATTACAAGTTTAGAGTATGTTCGATTGCTTACTGTTATTAGAGTCCAGCAAAAATCTCTGTTTTCCTAAAATCTTCGGGTCTTTTTCAAGACTACCGCAGTGTTATTTGAAATCTCACAATACAGGACTTTTGATGTCTTATGATCGAATAATATGCCGAAAAATGGTTTGCGAACAAGAATAATGAGATTTGCGAACCCAAAGAATGAATCAATTATTTCAGAAAGATTATATTGGTGTTCTCGAAATGCAATTTTGTTCGCGAAATGTTCGCAGGCAAAAGAAAAAGCATTTGTGAGAACTTTGCAAGTACTTGGTCCTCAGTGTTAGATAGTCAGGGCTTGAGTCTTGAGCCTCCTGATTATGATTCTGTTAAGTTGTAGTAGGATTCAACCTCCGCAGCCATTAGTTGGCTTTCGTATTGGTTGTCATAGGCGTAGGTTCGACGTATACGTTGAGTAGTCTTTTCTGCGATGCATCGTTCCAAGGCATCTACGCATGTTTTGACGTCTTTGCGGATGGCATCTTCCCAAAATCGGAGCACCGTCCACCCTTGTGAGAATAGAAAGTCATCAATCTGTTTGTCGCGGGCAATATTGCGTTCTATTTTTGATATCCAGTAGTCGCTGAGATTTTCTTTGGAACGACTGTCCCAGTCTTTGCCATGCCAGAATACCCCGTCACAGAAAACGGCAATTTTTAGCCCTTTGAAGCAGAAGTCAGGCTTGCCTTTTACGCTGCGGTCATTCTTTCTATAGTGGATGTTACGTCGGCGTAGTTCCTCGGCAAAAATTATTTCAATTGTTGTGCCTCGACCTCGATTGGCCTGCATGCAACGATGCCGCTGTTCGGGTGTCAGTACGTCGGTCATAGATTTGGGCAGAGAACCTCCATTAGGTATTAGAGAACCTCTTCTGTGTTAGTCGCAGTGATTGGTTCTGATGCTTCTTTGTTGGCTTCTTGTGGGGTTGAGTATTGCTTCCCATATAGGTCTAAAGCCACTATTGCCGCAGTAAACCCCCAGAAAGGTACTGATAGTTTATCGGTGTCTAAAAAATTGTTGAAGAATCCATGTACGTAGTATGTCAGAAGTCCTAATGCGAGCGATAGAGCCATATTGGCTATATTGGGGTTTTCTGCTGTCCGGTAGATGCGAACGCCTGTGACGAAGGTTGTGATGAAGAGTATTACGATAAGCAGTAGCCCTATTACACCTTGTTCAGTGAGTGGTCCTATATATTCGCTATGGGCATTCCCATTGTCACCAGCATTGGTGCTAATTACGCTCATCTGATAACTACGTTGGTAGCTGGCATAAAGAAATTGATATGTGCCAGGGCCGCATCCCATAATGGGATGATCTTCCCAAAGACGAAAGGCTGCTCCCCATCGATTCAGCCGTTCCAGATTACTGGCATCAGTTGCAATGTTTGTGATGGATTTGATTTGGTCTCCCACGTCATAAGACGAATCCTGGTGATTCTTGCCGAGCTTATACATTATGTCGCCTTGATAAGCGAAAAATAATCCAATGGCTAATGCTGCCATCAAAGCCATCCATTTCAACTTGATGCCCAAACGGAGTAGTATGTACATCCCAAGAGCGGCTGCGACACTTACCCATGCTGCACGGCAGAAAGATAAGTACAGTCCCATAATGAGCAATAGTAAAGCGCAAAATATGACGATTCGTCTCGGATGGTGTCTCGGGCTATTGAAATAGAGGTGACAGGCTATGGGCAGCAACAAGGCTATGATGCAGCCATAGGCAGTGTGGTCGTTATAGAAAGGCTGCATCACATGGTGCAGGGTTTGGAGTGTGGTTAGGTCCGATGCATCGGACATGGTGTTAATAGTTGTGATGATGATGACAATGCATAGCCCAAGCAGATAACATCCGTAGAATTGCAGGATCCTTTGGAACGATTGGAATATCTGTGCAGAGGCAAAGAAAAAGGGTATGACAAACCATAGCCTGGCAATAAAATATTTGAACGACACAAAAGGTATTTGAGAGCAACAGGCACTGACAAACATCCAACCCAGTGATGCCATCAGAGCGATGCTAATGGGATGATGTAAAATGCGTGAATCATAGCATCGTGTGAGCAATATTCTGAAAAAGAATATGCCGCAGAATAGAATCATCAGAGGCTCTACGGGTATTGATAATTCCATCTGGGGCAGGAGACGTAGATTGACGGAGAATGGTGTGAGCAACGCCATGCATAGCAGCATATAGTCGAAACGGACGGTCAGTAGTATGACCATTAGCCCGATGAGCAGTATTAATGATAAGAAGTATAGGTCTTTGACAAGGCATAGGGTATTGATACCAATGAATAGTGCAGTCAGCAAAAGGATTCCAACGAGTTCCCTTTTGACTGGCTGCTGTTCGTTTTGGGGTACTTTGCTATTCATGGTATGCTGCTACGGATAGTCTCTTTCTTTATCGATTATCAGTTGGGGTACTGGTCACTTTGCGTCTCCACTCTATAAGTAAGAGTATGAAAATGCAGCAGAATAGTGCGCCGAAAGAACCAAGAAGAGCAATGAGCAGGCGGTTGGGATAACTTTTCTTATCGGCAGGGCTGGCTTTGTCTAACCAGAATTTGTAACTGACAGTATTGCTCATGTCCACCTTGGTCTGTGTGGCACGGGTCTGTAAGTCGGCCAGTTTTTTGCTCTTGTCGGCGATAAGTAGGGTGTAAACATCTTTGTTTTGAGGGTGTAGACGTGTGGAATCTTCCAATGCAATGAGTTCCTTTTCGACCTCTGTGCATACACGGCTCATTATTGTGTAGGCATCGGTGGCTCTGGCATGGTGTAGCTGGTGGCATAGCGTGTCGTAATAGTCGGCAATATAGTTGGCCATATTTGCAGCCCATTCAGGGTTGATATCGGTGACACTAATTTTTACGCCTAAGTAATCGGTACGGCGGATAGTGACGTTGTTAGAGTATTGGTCATCAAGTTTGTATTGTTTGTGTGGGTCATCGTGGCGGATGTCGTAGTGCTCCATTAGGCCGAAATGCAAGCAGACGGCATCCTGCATAGAACGTGAGGTGAGTGTTTGGATAGCATATTCACAGTCGCGCTCGGTGCCATAGTCCATGAAGTCAAGACTATAGTGATAGTCCATGATGGCTTTTGAAATGCGATTTGAGTTGGTTGGAAAGATGATGGCCGTTGAGGTGTAGCGGGGTTTTACAAGAAACGATGCTGCCACGGATATTGCAAATGCGGCTACGAATACCCAAATAAGAACCTTTTTCCATCGTTTAAAGAATGAGATGGTCTGGGTCAGGTCGTAGTTGTTTCCAAAATCTTGTTCTTTCATATTTCATTAATTTTTTTTTCTGTGAATCAGATTGGCTATTGCTCTGGGATGACAGGGTATGCTTCCGTAGGTATTGATGGCTCAGAGTGAGCGTATGGGGTAGGAAATCCCGTGGAAACTGGTGTGGAAAATATGGGGAGTGGCAGGCCTTCATCCCGCGTAAATGTATCGGTATCTTGTGTGCCTTCCAAAGCCTTTTGAGCTGGAGAAATCATCGCCTTTGTGTCTGCCGTAGTGGTACTCGTGTTCTGCGATGATGCCGTGTTTTTTTTGTTGTATTCGTTTGCTTCTGAGTTTGATGGCTCCAAAACTGGCATGGGTGGGGCGGTCAGTAATGGCGATACACTCGGACTTTCGTATGGTACAGCATCCCAAGGGTCATTGTTTGTTTTGGGAATGTCGTCAGCATTACGGTTTGGACGTTTGCAGTTGCTTACGCCTTCTTGAATCATCCTAATCTCTTCCGGTGTTAGTTTTTGGTCTCGTGTGCTAACGAATCGTGTGTCCCAGTAGGGAAACTCTTTTGCAAGTTCTCCACTATAATAAAAGTCAAAACCGATGGCACCAAATGTGTAATATTCTCCGTCAATCTTAATTCGGCTTCCGCCACAGACGGGATTCTCTTTGGGAACGGACTGCTTGAATCCCACATTGAACAATGTGAACAGGATGTCGGGGCGGTTGGAGATATCGTGTCCTGCCCGTTGCCATTGAAGCATGGTCTGATGAAGTATGCATCCAGTATAAATGTAGGAATACAAATGGTTTCGATAGTCGACCAGTCTGTTGTATCGTTCGGTGGAAGGGTCATCAGTTTCGTAGTCCAGTAAATGTTCGTAGTCAGGACCCATGTAGAATTCTGATTCAGGATTCTTAAGGTTCTCTTCTACCCATTTGGCTGTGTGTTCCTTGATTCCATTCACCCCATAGGAGAATTGCGACTGAACAGACAGAACTTTCATGGGTCCCAGATACTTCTTTACCGTTTCACGTTTGGAGTGGAACAATCTGATTTGTTCGCCCACCAGACATCCTACGATGAGGCGTGGCTCTACGCCTGTCAGGCGTCCAGCTTCGTCAATGAGGGCTTTGTCATTCAGTAGTGCGGGCTTCAGCGCCTCCCATTCTTCGGTGCGCATCCAAGGTACTGCCAAGTCGTTTCCCTCACGGCTATAACGTTTTAGCTGGTTGTTTAGACTTTCTGTGAGTTCTCGGTATCCATCACAGTTGTCAATATAGGTCTCGGCTGCCGCAATCATTTGGTCCACCAGTAGAGGGTCATTGCTGTGTTGTGCGGCCTCTGTGATAAGGTAGGCATTCGTGGGATAGTAGTGGCTGAGGGCTATGAGTTTCACGTATTGCTCAACCCATTTGTCGGTTAATTCGCTGCTGTTCCATGACTGGTGTTGAGAGAGGTTCATCTCTCCAACAGACTTTAACTGTCGATGGTTTTTGTCTACCGCCCCTCGGTTGTTGGTCAGCCCCAATTGATAAACCATCCAAGCACCAAGAATGGCTGCGCCCGTAAGGGCGAAGCCATAGAGGAAGAAGTCATATATTTTGTGTCGCCAGGAGCGGTGTCGCCACCACTCCTGAAACATTACACCAAGTTTCTTAGCCATTCAACCTTTTCAAAAAGGGTGACATCCATCAAAATATAGACGGCGGCACCGGCCAGATAGCCTGCTAAGGCTAGTAGGGAGATTTTTTTCAGATACCAGATGAAGTCGATTTTCTCCATGCCCATCACGGCTACGCCTGCGGCAGAACCAATGATGAGCAGGCTTCCGCCCGTACCAGCACAATAGGCCAGATATTCCCAGAATGGGTGATTGGTGGCGAAGAGGGCTCCATCTCCCAAGGGATACATGCCCATAACGGCAGCAACCAGAGGAACATTGTCCACGATAGAGGATAGTACACCGATAATGGTTCCTATGATATAGAATCCTCCTCCAGTAACGGTCGTGACTCCAGTGATGGGGTCAACATTTGTTGTCAGGAATGCGTCATTAAGTCCTCCTGCAAGGCTTCCCAGAATGCCGCTAACCTTCAAGCAACTGACTGCCATCAAAATGCCAAGGAAGAAAAGAATGGTTGGTGTGTCGATGTGTTCCAGGGTGCTAACAGCCGTAGGCAGTGTATGACCTCCGTTGGAGTATTTGCGGCTGATAATCTCGGTGGTAATCCACAGGATAGACAGACCGAAAAGCATTCCCAAATAGGGAGGCAGGTGGGTGATGGTTTTAAAAATGGGAACAAATACCAATGCGCAGACTCCCATGATAAGTACAAGGCGACGGAATCGTTCGGGAATCTCTATTCCACTGTGGCTCTCGGCAGGGCGTTCTACATCGCCTTTGAGTGTGAATCCCAGAATGATGCAAGGTACAACTAAACAGGCCAGGCTGGCAACAATTGTTTTGACCATGATATTGACGGTTGTCACTTGTCCACCAATCCATAGCATGATGGTGGTCACGTCTCCAATGGGGCTCCATGCACCGCCGGCATTTGCTGCCAGAATAACCATGCCTGCAAACAGCCAGCGCTCTTTTTGGTCGGCAATCAGTTTGCGTAGCAGGGCCACCATAACGATGGCGGTGGTCATGTTGTCTAACAAGGCACTGAGGAAAAAGGTCAGAATACTGACTACCCAAAGAAGTTTTTTCTTGTTCGTAGTAGTGATTTTGTCCGTGATGACACGGAATCCCTGGTAATCCTCAATCAGGGTCACAATGGTCATGGCACCTAATAGGAAGAATACGATTTCCGCAGTGTCTCCCAGATTTTCAATCAACTGTTCACTCATGAATGCACGCCAGGCCTCATGATCCAAAGTGGGGTCGAAGGCAATATTGCAGAATGAGAAAATTGCCCATGTGAGGACTCCGAGGAGTAGGGCAGTGGCGGTTTTGTTGATTTTCAGCGGATGCTCTAATGCAATGCAAGCATAGCCGAGGACGAAAACGGTAACTAATAGTGGTACCATGATTGTTTTTTTGTTTGGTTGGTTATTTTTTTTGTTATTTTTTTGGTCTATGGCGGTGTCTTTTAGTTAATGTAGTTGGTGATGTTTTTGTTTGAGAAAGTTGTGAATTATCGTCTGCCTTGTTGTTTCTGCTGCATTTGCTGTTGTCTTTGTGCCTCTTTCATCATGGCTTCCATCCGTGCTTGAAATTTGCTCTTTTTCTGAGGCTTTCCATTGTTTTTGATGTCATAGGCTGCCATTCTGGCTCTGATTTTCTGTTCGCTGGTGAACTTTCTGATTAGTATCATCTGCAGCATTGTGATGCTCAGTGAGCAGAAATAGTAGAGGTTGAGAGCGGCCGACTGGCTGTTGAAGAGGAAAAGCATCATGAAAGGCATGAAATACATCATGAACTTCATACCAGGCATATTCATTTGTCCTGCATTGCTGCGCATGGTGTACCATGTATAGAAAAACTGTACGCCAAACATCAATAGGCAGAAAAGAGAGATATGATCCCCATATAGCGGAATATTGAATCCGAGGTCGAGAATGGAGTCGTAGGAGGAAAGGTCGTTGCACCATAAGAATGGCTTCTGCCGCAACTCAATGGATGCGGGATAGAAACGGAACATGGCCCAAATGATGGGCAGTTGGATGAGCATGGGTAGACAGCCTGCCATCGGGCTGTAGCCTGCTTTCTTCTGCAAGCGGCTCATCTCTTGCTGTTTTTGCATGGCTTGTTCTGGATTGGGATACTTTTTGTTGAGTACCTCCATCTCTGGACGCAGGATTTGCATGATGGCACTACCTTGGTAGGATTTGAACGTCAGAGGGAAAAGAACCAAACGCAGCAAAATGGTTAAAATGATAATGATGATGCCGTAGTTCCAGTTGAACTGTTCTAAGAAGTTAAATACAGGGATGATGGCGTATCGGCTAATCCATTGAGTAAGGAAAAATCCCCAGCCTAAGGGTAGCATTCGCTCAAAACCCTTGTGCATGGCTCGTAGGTCACGGTATTTTGTGGGTCCAAAATAGAAATGCATGGGTATGCTGCTATTGCCGCCCGTATAGGTCAGACCTATCGTGCTGCTCATGTCGCATAGATAGTTGGAGCGACTTTCTTTTGTTTGGGTTACGGTTGATAAGTCTGCATTCTCAAAGAGGCTGTCGCTCATCAGTATGGCACAGAAAAATTGTTGTTTATAAGCAATCCATTCCACCTGTGTCTTTACTCGCTCATCTCCATCTCGGCCCGCTCGTAGGTAATCCACTTTGTCTTTGGCAGGCTTGTAATAAATGCTTGAATTGTAGCGTTCTGCATCTTTGTTGGGATTGCGGCTATTTTTGCTGCTTTGATCTACTTTCTCTTGGCGGTTCATTGCGTTATGCCATGACAAATCCAAGTAGGGCATCTCGCGAATAATGTCGTCTAAATGATGAAAATTGATGCTAAATCCTACTTTGTAACTATTGCCATAGAATGTGTAGAGATATTCTAAGTATTGGTCATTGTTCGTATTGCCATTTTCGCCCACATAGGCTCTCAGGCTAACGGATATGGAATCTTTGTCGGAAAGCATCCGTGGCTTGGAGTCCCCCTTGGTCATGGGCGTCCCATCAATAAAAGGAGTAAAGATTAGATTTTTGGTTTCTATATTTAGGTTTTCTTCGGTGGCGAAGGTCAGATTCAGGTTCTCTTTTGATGGGGTAATCAGTTGCAGAGGCAGGCTGTCATAGGTTGTATAGTCCAGTAATGTTACATCATCAATGCGTCCACCCACGTTGCATAGCGTTACTGTCATTACCTCATTTTGAATGGTAAGACTCATGCTATCTGTCGTGTGGCATACCCCGAACATTCCTAAATTCACCCTGTTGCGTTCGGCTATAGCCGCCATTGCACTGCTGTCACCTGCCATTGCCAGAGAGTCAGCTATACGACGTTCTTCGGCCAAAGCCTCTTCCAGGGCTACGGAATCCATATAGGCTTGTACCATTGAGTCGTGCTGTGCCCTCATGCGAGCCATCTCTTCTTTGGATGGTGAAATCCACCACATATAACCAACGAAGATTCCAAATATCAGTATTAGTCCGATAATCGATTGCTTATTCATAGTCTTTTTCAGTGTCCCTGCCTGTGCAGGAACTTCGTAATTGTTTGTAGAATATAGGTATTATATTCTTCTATCTGCATAGAAAGAAAGTGCAAATCTACACTATTTTTGCTATTCTAAAGGATTTAATTTTGTCACGTTAAGTTAGATTATGGTAGGGAAGCCTGTGGCTCTCTCACGGTCCTAAGTAAGCCTGTTGCGTTTTTTTCACGCCAGTCTCATTACACCTCGTCATATACTTTTTGTATCTTTGCCTCGCAATTCTCTAATTGTATTTGAATTATTTTCATAGATACTGCCTTTCAGATTCCCAAAATGAAAAGTCTTGCCTCCTTATTCCATCATTTTTCCGCCACATTGCAATCAATTGCTACTCTTCAAGATCATGTTGATGTGGATGCTGCGGCTGAAAGTATTAAGAATAATGTCTATTTCCGAGGGCCGAATGTATATATTTTGTTCTTCGCTATACTGATAGCCTCGTTGGGCCTTAATGTCAATTCTATTCCGGTTATCATTGGCGCCATGCTTGTGTCTCCGCTAATGGGACCTATTGTGGGTTTTGGACTTGCTTTAGGAACCAACGATACGGCCTTGTTGCGTGATTCTTTGCGCCATTTGGGAATAATGGTCGCAATTAGTATTGTGACGGCTACCCTATATTTTATATTTAGTCCACTACGTTTGGAAAATCCAACAGAACTGCTGGCACGTACCAATCCAACAATATATGATGTGCTCATAGCTCTTTTTGGAGGTTTTGCAGGTATCTTTGAGACCAGTCGCCGTGAAAAGGGCACGGTTTTAGCTGGTGTGGCTATTGCCACTGCCCTTATGCCCCCGCTATGTACTATTGGTTATGGGCTTGCTTATCTCAATTTTCGCTATGCTTTGGGGGCACTCTACCTCTTCTTTATCAACAGTGTGTTTATCGGTCTTGCCACTTTTTTGGGGGTAAAATACCTTCGTTTCCCTGTCAAGACCTATCGCAACTCGTCCAGTCAGCGCAATATGCACTATACCATTGTTCTCGGGCTGATTGTTATTATTATCCCTAGTATTATTTCTGCTATAAGCGTCATTCGTCAGAACAACTTTGAACGTAGTGTTGATTCTTTTGTTTCGGCTGTTCGTAAAACGAGTGGCACTTATGTCTATGACTATCAGGTTGATCATTCCTCTACGCCTTCTTCTCTTGAAATTTATATTGCAGGCGAACCGTTGGACTCTTCGGCTAAAGAACATCTCTATCTCATTGCAGATGAGTATGGAATTCGCCGTAGTCAGCTCATTTTTAATGATAGGGCTTTTGGCGGAGGGGCAGTTTCTCCTGATCCAGAAAATCTTATTTCGGCAATTTCACACTACGACTTGCGGCAGCGTCAGCAGGATAGCCTTATCGCCTATTATCAATCGCAACTATCAGGTTTTCAGGTGTCTTATTCTTTGACTAATCAAATTGCGGCCGAGATTCGTTCGCAATATCCAGAAGTTCAGGATGTTACTCTTGCCAAGGCTCATACGTCGCAGGTTGCAAGCAGCACTACTGACAGTTTGCCTTCTTCTTTTATTGTGATTCTTCAAGTGAAAAAGCCGTTGCCTCAATCCGATGTTTCACGGTTACAGCAGTGGCTGTCTGTTCGCCTTGATGGTCGTACGGTGAGGGTCATGATGGAATAGCGGCGCGTTTTTTGTCGGTTTGTTTTTGTGGGATAAAATGGAGTTTTTTCTGTTTTTCGTCCCTTGAAACATCATTTTTATCCCTAAAATGCATTTTTTACCCCAATTTAACTATTGGCGTACCCTTTTTGTTTCTCGTTGCCAATGTGGAGGTATTTTTGCGACTGAATTAAAACTTGCAAAAGTGTGAATGCTTCATGAGCAAGCTCGGTACAAGATATGGTAATGTGAAAAGCATGATAGTATGCGAGGGTATGGTTCGCTATATTTTTGGTGATAAAGCTGTCCCCCGTATATCTTTTTTCGGGAGTCTCCGCTCTCGACGCTTTGATAAGGCGGACTCAGGAGATGCCCTCGTCTTGGAGTATGGCGGTAATGTGTGCGATTTTGATTGGCAGGCTATATCTGAGCACCCGGGAGGGCTGCATAAACCTTCAAGAAGTCTGGATGATTTCAGGAATACGTACCTATCGCTAATTCGCAACATTCGTTCATGTGGAGTACAGCCGTTGCTGCTTTCTCTGCCGGGGCTTCGGGCTGGACGATACATTGACTATGTGAGTCAGAATCGTGACAGGTTTAATATTCTTCGCTGGTTGGGTGGGGACGTTTCGTTTATCAATGATTGGTATAATCAGTATGCCCAAGCACTTCGACAACTCGCAGAAGAGTCAGATGTTCCTGTTATTGATATTGCAGGTTTGATTCAGCAACACCCCAATCCCGACGAGTTTTATGCGGCAGATGGAATACATCTTAATGATCGTGGCAATGCTCTTGTAACAAATGTGATACGAAAATTTAACTTTTAAATTTGAAACTTTCCAAGTTTGTTGTATGTATAAAGTGCAGAGCGGGCAGTTTGATGACTGCCTGCTCTGTTTTGTGCTGTGGGATAACCAGGGTGTCAAAACATTCACCGAATACTTAAATAGATAGAATTGTAGCATTGATAAGCTTGAAAGCCATCAAGAACGGCTATGATGGCAATGCGAGGACACTAAGGGTGTCCAGAATTAGTTGTCTTGTGTTTTTTGTATCTTTGCATCCCTATAGGTTTATCTTCGTTAATGAATCGAACCTATAGGAATACTAATGATATTATGAATGATAATAGAGATAGTATAGATTTTGGGTCCAGCAATGTCCGTCGGGTTTTTGTCAGTATTTTTTTGCCCACGGTACTTGGTATGGTTTTCAGTATGTTGTTTATCGTCACTGATGGCATCTTCGTTGGGCATGGCTTGGGCAGTTACGGTTTGGCTGCCATCAACCTAATCGGTCCAATCATGATGCTTATTAATGGTCTCGGTATGATGATTGGAGGTGGTGCAAGTGTTGTGGTGGCGATTCATTTGTCTCATGGCAATGTTAAGGCTGCACGTATCAATGTAACGCAAGCTTATGGTGCTGGTATTGTTGTTGCTTTTTTGGTGGCGGCAGTATGTTACATTTTCCCTGATGCGATTTTGAGTCTTTTGGGGGCAACGGGTGAACTGTATCCTTATGCCCGAGAGTACTATATGTGGTTTATGCCCACTTGCCTTTTTTCGTTGATAGGCTGTTTGGGTATGTTTATTATTCGTTTGGATGGCTCTCCCCGCTATGCAATGATGGTGAATATCGTGCTTTCTATTGTCAATGGTGTGCTGGATTATGTCTTTATCTTCCCTTGCGGGTTGGGACTTAAAGGGGCCTCGTTGGCCACGGACATCGGCAGTCTGACAGGAATGTTCATGGTGATTTACTATATGAGATACCGTTGTAAAACTTTGCGGCTGTATCGTGTCAAGATGACTAAGACGGGACGAAGGCTGACACGGCGTAATTTGGGCTATATAGCCCGTGCGGGGCTGCCAAGTCTGGTGGCAGAAGTGGCGGTTGCTGTCATGATGTTGACGGGTAACTTAATGTTTCTTCATTATTTGGGCGATGATGGCGTGGCGGCTTATAGTATCGTGTGCTATCTTTTCCCGTTGGTCTATATGTTGCTTTTTGCTGTGGCACAGTCTGCCCAGCCTATTATTAGTTTTAATCACGGTGCTGGTTCATTGGACAAAGTCCGAAGGACGTTTCGCTTTAGTCTTGGTGTTGGGTGTTTGTGTGGATTCTTGGTTATGGTGGCATTTTTCTTTTTTGCTCCACACATTGTCTCGGTCTTTCTTGATGCGGATGCAGGAGCCTATGGGCTTGCATCGGCTGGTTTGCCACTGTATTCAATAGGTTGCTTGTTTCTGGCGGTGAATATTTGTTATGTTGGCTACTGCCAGAGTATTGAACGGCCTGCAATTGCTGTATGGGTCACATTGTTACGTGGAGTTATATTCATGGTGGCGAGTTTCTTGATACTGCCAGTGTGGATTGGAGAACAAGGACTGTGGCTGGCCATTCCAGTGTCCGAGGCATTGACCACGCTATGTGTTGCGTCATACCAGATTGTTCTTTCGAAAAGGAGGTCGGCATGAATGACGAGGCTATTTCCTTCGAAAGGCATCCATTGAAGCCGTTCCTGCCAGAGAATGCACGCCTATTGATGCTGGGTAGTTTCCCGCCTCCAAGGCATCGGTGGTGTATGGATTTTTTTTACCCCAATCGCACCAATATGATGTGGGAAATCATGGGTGAGGTCTTTTATGGTGATTCACAGCGGCTGGTAGATGCAGAAAATAAGACCTTTCGACGTGAGGCCATTGAGATGTTGCTGAAGGAGCGGGGGGTGGCTTTATATGATGCTGCTGTTGCGGTCCGTAGGTTGCATGGCAATGCTTCCGACAAATTTTTGGAAATCGTGGAGAAAACCGATATCCTCAATCTATTAGAACAACTTCCACTCTGTCATGACATCGTATGTACGGGACAGAAAGCCTCTGAGGTTGTCTGTATGGATTATGGAGTCCGTCTTCCGAAGTTGGGTGGGTGTGCTTCCTTCATTATAGGAAGGCGTGAGATGCGTTTGCATCGTATGCCTTCCTCCTCTCGTGCATATCCAATGCCGATAAAGGAAAAGGCTGCCTATTATAGAACGATGATGTTGTCCATCGGAATTTTATGATTTTTCTACTTTGATGCTTTCATTTCTGCAAAGTTGGGGCTTGTTGGGACTATTTGTAGGGTCGTTTTTGGCCGCTACTGTAATACCGTTCTCTTCTGATGCACTGCTCGTGGGGATGTTGGTGGCGGGAGTAAGTCCGTTGCCATGCCTTCTATGGGCTACGCTGGGCAATTGGCTTGGTGGTCTCACTTCCTTCGCAATAGGGTGGATGGGAAAATGGGAATGGATTGAACGATGGTTCCGGGTCAGTCGTGAGACTTTGGAAAAACAACGGGTCAGGGTTGAACGCTGGGGAGTGTGGCTTGCACTGTTCACATGGCTGCCTATTGTTGGTGACGTGTTTGCTATCGCTCTTGGTTTTTATCGTTGTCCTGTGGTTAAAAGTGCTGTATTTATGCTGCTTGGAAAAGCATTGCGTTTTTCTATATGGACAGTATTGTTCTATTGTGTAGGAGGAGTCTGATTGCTATCCATGAATCGTTTGAATAATTCAATCAATAAAGAAATGACAATACAACAATTCAGAGATTTTATGAATTCTGGCCGTCCTGTAGAGGCTAATTCAGAAGTGCACCAAATGTTTCATCAGTTGTCGCAAGAGGCATTGCGTATTACGGCGGAAATCAATGGACGTTATCATGAACCCTCCGAATTACACATATTATTGGAACAATTATTGGGTCGTCCTATTCCTGATTCTGTCTGCGTGTTCCCTCCATTCCATACGGATTGTGGCAAGAACACTATGCTTGGCGAAGGCGTGTTCATCAATATGGGGTGCAAGTTCCAAGACCAAGGCGGCATTACTATTGACGAAGGTGCTCTGATTGGGCACAATGTCGTGCTTGCCACCATCAACCACGAGCTTATGCCAGAGTATCGCCATAGTATGAGTTATGCCCCCATCCATATCGGAAGACGTGTCTGGATAGGCTCCAATGCCACAATTTTGGCTGGCGTGACTGTGGGGGATGGTGCTGTTGTTGCAGCTGGTGCGGTGGTCACAAAAGATGTCCCTTCTAACACTGTTGTGGGCGGGGTTCCTGCACGAGTTATAAAGACGATTTCAGAGTGAATGAAAAAAGCCCTATTTAGTCTTTGGACTTTGGCAAAGAATAAGTGTTGTTGTCACCCTGAACATACTCCTGTTTCACTATGTGGTTTCTGAAAAAATAGTACCTTTGCACTCTGTATTTGATTCATCCCTCTTTCAGTTGGGTAAAACCGATAAGTCTATGAACATTCAGAAAATGATGACGGGTATTGTGGGGTGTGCTTTGTTTGCAATGACATCATGCCGTCAGAATACCGCTGCACCCGTGGTAGAGACGGTGCCTCAGGTGGTGATAGACACTATAATAGAGCCAGAACCAGAGCCAGAACCTATGCCGGCACCCGCACCTGCCCCTGTGGTTAAGAAAAAGCCTATGGCGCAGCCCTCGGCTAAGAGTGAAACCGTGTATGTGTCTTCTTATGATGAGAAGGGTCCCGTATGGGGACATGTGACAATGACGGGAGACAAGGGAACGGGAACCATACATGACTCGGAAGAAAATACTTTCTCGGTGAAGTGTATTCGGAAAGGTAAGGAACTATGGGCTTATGACCAAAATAGTCGGCAGTATGTCTTTAAATTGCCAGAAAGTCAGACAGAAAAAGAACAAAAGAAATAAAATCATATCATGAAAACTCCCCAAGAACTCAAAACTATTGCTACGCAGGTGCGTAGAGATATTCTTCGTATGACCACGGCTGCCAAATCAGGCCATCCGGGTGGCTCTCTCGGAACGGCTGATTGGATGACGGCCATGTATTTTTCGCTTATGCGACACGACCCTAAGAATTTTACCATGGATGGTAGAGATCAGGATATGCTCTTTGTCTCTCAAGGACATATCACCCCGGTTATCTATAGCGTCATGGCTCGTGTGGGCTATTTCCCCGTTAATGAGTTGGGAACGTTTCGGAAGTTTGGCACGCGTCTTCAAGGTCATCCTTCTACGGCACACAATCTTCCTGGCATCCGTATGGCTTCTGGGTCTTTGGGACAGGGACTTTCGGTTGGTATTGGTGCCGCATTAGGCAAGAAAATGACGGGTGACTCACATTTGGTCTATACCCTTCATGGCGATGGAGAGTTACAAGAGGGTCAGATTTGGGAGGCTGTCATGTTTGCAGGGGCAAAAGGAGTGGACAACCTTATTGCCACCATCGACTACAATCGTCAGCAGATAGACGGACGCACAGATCAGGTCATGGACTTGGGCGATTTGAAAGCCAAGTTTGAGTCTTTTAAATGGCGCGTAGTGGTTATCAAAAATGGCAATGACATGCTGCAGGTGCTCGATGGCATGTCTCAGGCTCGGGCCATGAGTGGGCAATGTGCTCCCGTGGTCGTCATTCTGACTACAGAAATGGGTTATGGAGTTGACTTCATGCAGGGTATCAATAAATATCACGGTAGTGTCCTCAGTGATGAGGATTTGCCTAAGGCATTAGCGCAGATAGGCGAAACGGAATTGGGTGACTATTAATGGATATTTCTGGAATAGCATTCTTGTAGCCTTGTGCCCTCATCGTCCCGGCATAAAAATCCATGAAAGATTGTAGGTTCAGGTTAGTCGTCTTATTCGCCCTTTTTCTTGTGATGGTGCCTGGTCAGGCACAGCAGCGTAAGAAAGAGAGGGTTGTGGCGCAGCCTGTCGTAGCGGAACAGAAAACTCACCTACTTCTCATTTTGGATTGCTCAAAGAGTATGTGGGATACCTGGCAGAGTGATGCTAAAATCAAGATTACTCAACAGGTACTGCTGCGTTTCTTGGATAGCATTGCTGGTCAGCGGAATATTGACGTTGCTTTACGCGTGTTTGGCCATCTCAATGACGAATCGTATGGGACGCGGTTAGAGGTCCCTTTTGAGGATAACAACTTATATAAGTTGCAGGCCAAAATCAAGACGTTGGTACCCAGTGGCAATTGTGATGCTTCATCGGCTCTAACCAATTCTCTTGATGATTTTGCCCAGATGGGTTCTGAACGCAATATTATACTCATTATTACTGATGGCATTGATGATTGTGCTGGAGACATCTGTGAGGTGGCTCGTCATGTACAGATGAGCGGTGTCATTGTGCAGACATTCATCTTGGGAATTGGCAGCCGTGATGGCTTTAAGCAGGACCTCTCATGCGCAGGTCGTTTTTTATTCCTATCATCAGAAGAGATGTATAGCGCAGCCCTTTTTGATGTGCTGCGTCAGGCCGATGAGATGTCTCGTGTTTCGCTGCGTGTGACTGATGCAGATGGCCTGCCCTATGAGACCTCGTTTCCTGTAGCCTTTTATGATAGTCAGACAGGTATCGCCCGTTATACAACGTTATACAGCAGCAGTACAGATGCTATCCCGGACACATTTCTTATAGATCCTCTGGTCTCTTATGATGTGACCTTTTTCACCAAGCCAGAAACCCATTTCCTACGTCAGACATTTCCTCCAAATCAGGTTTCAATCCTCAAAGCCCGTATTGATCAGGGGCAGTTGAGTATTCGTTTGGACGGGACTAAAACCACCTGGGCAACACCTGTTTATGAAGTCTTGGTGCGCCAGCAGGGTAGGGCAGAGGTCCTTAGTAGGCAGCAGACAGGAGATAAGATGTCTTATCTGGCTGGTATTTATGATATTGAAGTGCTTAGTCGACCATCAGTGATTCTGCAAGGGATTGAGATACGGGGCGATGCTTCAACCGATCTCAGTCTTCCAACACCTGGAATGCTTACTTTGTCCAAGTCAAAGACTGCCATGGTAGGTAGCATATTTGCTATGAAGGATGGGAAATTATTTTGGGTCTGCGATGTGAATACTGGCGATTCTGGCGAGCGTATCTTGCTGATGCCAGGTGACTATCAGTTGGT
This sequence comes from Bacteroidales bacterium, assembly GCA_017480145.1. GTDB lineage: Bacteria > Bacteroidota > Bacteroidia > Bacteroidales > P3 > Colimorpha. The sequence goes on along the minus strand of JAFVBF010000034.1, from coordinate 19,762 downwards.
TGCGCGCCCGAGGCAGTCTAATGCCTATAGTGCGGTCCGAACGTTGAGGTTTTCTATGGCTTCGGCTGAGTTGCGCCATCTAACTCTATGAAAAATGCAATGGTAAGGTTTAGGGAGAGTTTGAATGTTTGATCTGTAAAAAAAAACATATATTTTATGAAAACATACGAAAATCAGAAATCTAAAGAACTTCGTGCTGGTTTTGGCGAAGGTCTTCTTGAGGCAGGTCGCCAGAATACCGATGTGGTGGCTCTTACTGCCGACGTGTGCGGTTCGGTCAAAATGGATTCTTTTGCTAAGGAATTTCCAGACAGATTGGTGCAGTGTGGCATCGCAGAGGCCAACATGGTCGGTATTGCAGCGGGACTATCACTCTGCGGAAAGATTCCTTTTCTTGGAGGTTTTGCAGAGTTTGTCACTGGACGTGTCTATGATCAGATCCGTCAAGTGGTAGCGTATAGCAACAAGAATGTAAAGATTTGTGGTTCTCATGCGGGCATTTCGTTGGGCGAAGATGGCGCAACGCATCAAACCATGGAAGATATCGGACTCATGAAAGGGCTTCCTAACATGACGGTTTTGGTCCCATGCGATTTCAATCAAGCTCGTTTGGCCACGTTGGCGGCAGCAAAGTTTAATGGTCCGGTTTATTTACGTTTGGGTCGATCCAAAATGCCAAACTTTACCTCCGAAAACGATGAGTTTGTTATTGGCAAGGCTCAGATACTCAATGAGGGTAAAGATGTAACTCTGTTCGCCTGCGGACATTTGGTATGGGAAGCCCTTGAAGCAGCGAAGGCACTTGAGACCGAAGGTATCAGTGCAGAGGTTATCAATATCCATACTATTAAACCGTTGGATAAGCAGGCTATCATTGCTTCTGCTCGTAAGACACGTGCCGTGGTTACTTGCGAGGAACACCTCTTCAATGGTGGTTTAGGCGATAGTGTTGCACAGGTACTTGCAATGCATTGTCCCACGCCAATGGAGTATGTCGCAGTGGATGACCGTTTCGGTGAGAGTGGCACACCAGACGAGATGTTGACTAACTATGGCCTTAGGGCTGTCAATATTGTCGAAAAAGTCCATGCTGTTTTGAATCGTAAGCAGGCATAAGGCTAGTAGCCAATATGTTTGTCAATGAAGGATAGAGTTGTCTCATATGGCAAAAAAGCATCTTCTTACGAAAAGTAAATATATAAGGGGTCTTCAGTGTGTGAAGGCCCTTTATTATGATGTCTATCACCCCCGTTGGGCTCATTTTGATGCCGAGACTTTTGCTCGTTTCCAAAAGGGACGAGATTTTGAGAACACATACAAAGCCACTTTTCCACAAGGTATTGCTCTCAATCAGCTATTGGGGCATCAGATGGATTTGTATCCTGGCAAAACGGCAGAACTCCTATCCCAGTCAGATGAAGTAGTCCTTTTTGAGGCTGGATTTCTCTATGACGATGTTTTGGTTTTGGCTGATGTGGTGCACAAGTCATCAGAAGGCAATTTGTCTGTTTTTGAAGTGAAGAATAGCAGGATGGCAAAAAAGGTATTCTTGAGCGACATTGCTATTCAGTGCTATGTAATAGAGAATAGCCTGGCTGTGCTACGCACATATGGTCACGCTCTGCATTTGTCCTCTTTCAGTCTTGTTTACAATGATGGGAGTGGTGGTTTCGTTGTGGAGGATTATTTACCTGATGCAACTGCGGCTATGTCTGACGTGGCTCGGCAGGTTGGTTGTTTCCGAAATCTGTTGTATGCTCCGGAACCCTCAGTGCGTATGGGAGTCCAATGCGACAGCCCTTATCCTTGTCCGTATAAACTCCATTGTCAGTCATGTGAAACGTTTCAATCATCATCATTGCCACTGTTTGAACAGTGAAGGGATATCGTATTAAATAAGGGAAGGACAGCCGTTCGCTGTCCTTCCCTTATTTATGTCGTTTTTTTGGGGAAAATCAATATGCTGGGAATGCAATCTCTCTTTCGATCACCTGATAAGGGACATTGTTACGATAGATAGTCTGTCTCACCCAATTGTCATCCTCATCATATTCGTAGACATAACTGTGTTTCCAGTTTAAGTGTTCGTCATAGTTGAAGGAGCTCACCTCTGTGAGGTTGTTGTGGTCATCATAATAGTAAGTGGTTAGGGCAACAAGGAATTCATCGGCATCGTAATAGCGCCATTCAATACGGTTGCCGTTGTCATCGTACTTGTACAGATAGCGTTGAATCATCTCGCCCTCACGGTTGTAGAACTCCATTTCGGTGTTATTTCCCTGAGCGTCATATTTGTAAACGCGTTTCTCGGTCATTGTTCCATCGGGAGCGTAACTCTGCTCTTCGATTTTCTGATTGTTCTCAAATCGAGAGGATTCTCGTTTTGTCATCTGCTGCCCTAAGTATATGGTACGTTCGATGCGATTGCCGTTCTTGTCATTCAGATAGGCGGTTCGTCCTGTTAGTTGCTTTTGGGCATTATATTCATTCCACCCGAGTGAATAGCCGTTTACATCAAAATAGTAGGAATACCATGTATAGGTGTTCTCCTTTGTACGAAACTTGTCTTGAAAATTACCTCTTTTGTCAAAAGTGATAGAATCAATGCATATAAGCTGGCGACCATTGTCTCTGCCGCCGTGCAGGTTATAAGTGTATTCGATAACGTAAATGGCATTTCCATTGATACCTATCTCTTGGCGGGAGGATTTCTGATTGCGTCTTGCGGCAAAGGCGCTGCTTGCCATAAGAACCGCCAAGGCAAGGAGGAAGAATCGTTTCATATTGACCTTTGTGTTATGTGTACGATAATCGTGCCTGCAAAAATACAAAAAAAGAATGAATCGGTAGAGGGCAAAGTTATTTGTCCCCTGTCAGTCGTTTTTTTGCCACGCCTTTGGTAGAATGAAATCCATCTTGACGTCTCTTGAATACGTGTGTCCAGCGTAGATAGCAAAAGAAAACAAATGTTGTGATAACAGCTCCAATGCAATAACCTATTTCTCGTGGGATATAGCGTCCCAGACCTTCGGTCTCGGCCACAAAGAGGAAACTACCGGTCACCATAGTCATGAATAGTGCGGGAATAATGGTGAACCATTGTTGCCTACCTTTCCAGTAAAGGTAACAAGTCAGTGTCCATAGTGTTATTGTGGCCAGCAACTGGTTGGTCCAGCCAAAATAGTGCCAAATGCTTTCAAATCCATCTTTGTTGGCCATGGAAAATACCAGTAGGGCTGCGGTGATGGCAAAAATTGCAGATGCTATTACTGACCGGTTCTTTACGGGGCGTTGGTCATAGTGAATCACGTCGGCCACGATGAGACGCGCCGAGCGCAGGGCAGTGTCGCCAGAAGTGATGGCTGCACAGATGACTCCCAGTGTGATGAACGTTACGATGGCGGGGCCAAACCAGTAATTAGAGATTACACCCACCATGGCGGGGCCATCTTTCCCTATGCACAGCTCTGGATGGTCGTGGAAGAAATAGGCTGCAATGGCGGCCCATATGAGTGCTACGATGCCCTCTACAATCATGGGGCCATAGAAAATAGGGCGTGCCTGTCTCTCGTGTGTCATGCAGCGGGCCATAAGGGGAGATTGCGTCGCATGAAATCCGCTAATGGCTCCGCAGGCGATGCTTACAAACATCATTGGGAAAATGGGCTGCGAGGCTGCATTAGGATGCTGGTTAGATATTGCCTCCCATAGTTCTGGTATGTGGGGACGTTCAACGATTATGGCGCCTAATAGCAGCAGTGCCGAAGTAATCAGAATGAATCCAAATACAGGATATATGCGGCCAATCAGTTTGTCTATTGGGACTACTGAGGCTACCAGATAATAAAGGAAAATCAGTGTTACCCACAGGTAGATATTGCTATTTGGTGCATATATGTTTTGTATCAGTGTGGCGGGGGTATTGACAAACACTGCTCCTGTGAGCAATAGTAGAAAAATAGTAATGAGAATCATTGCTTTGCGTATCCTTGGGCCAAGATAGTACCCGTGTATTTCTGGCAACGATGCTCCATTTTTTCGTATGGATAGTACTCCTGAGATGTAGTCGTGTACCGCACCAGCAAACACACAGCCCAAAACAATCCACAGATATGAGGCTGTGCCAAACTTTGCTCCCATGATGGCTCCACAGATGGGGCCTACACCTGCAATATTTAAAAATTGGATTAGAAAAATACGCCACGGTTTCATGGGGACATAGTCCACTCCATCGGGGTGTTTAACGGCAGGTGTTTTGCGCTGGGTGTTCAACCCTACCACGCGTTCAATAATGCGTGAATAGATGGCGTAACCCAGAAGTAGTAGTACGATAGCTGTGAAAAAGGAAATCATGATATTCTTGTTTTACACCTTGCTTATAGGGTGCCCTTTTTTGCCATAGTCTTACAGTTCTATCACATCGCGGAGTGCTGGAATATTCACGTCTTTATACCCTTCGTCAAGCAGGGTTTGCATGAAGTGTGATTGGGTCTCCTCTTCGCCATGCACCAAGAATATTTTCTTCAGTTTCTTTTTATTTTGGCAGCCGATGTATTGCATCATTTCGTGGTAATCGGCATGACCCGAAAGGGAGTCGATGCGCCGCAGGTCGCAGCGAACCTCATAGGGGCGACCAAAGATACTCACTGTTTTGTCTCCACGCATGATTTTTGCTCCCAATGTCTTTGGTTCGCAGTAGCCCACGCACAGTATTGTTGTCCGTGGGTTCTCTATGTTGTTGGCTATGTGGTGTTTCACGCGTCCAGCCTCCATCATTCCCGAAGCCGAGATGATGATGCATGTCTTATTTCTGACATTCAGTGCCTTAGAGGCTTCTACAGATTGCACGTATTGAAGACGGTCGAATCCGAATGGGTCGGGATCGATCTTCATGTATTCCACGATTTCATCATTAAAGCACTCTGTGTGTAGTCGCATGATGTTGGTGGCTGACACACTTAGGGGGCTGTCCACAAATACGTCAATGTCGGGTAGTAGGCCGTCATTGTGCAGCCGGTTCAAGGCATAGATAATTTCCTGAGCTCGTCCTATGGCAAAACTCGGAATAATCAGTTTGCCACGTTTCTTTGTACAGGTGTCCAACACTGCCATGAGCAGTTCTTGCTCAGCGTTGTCTAAAGAGGTATGCAGTCTGTCTCCGTATGTGGATTCCATGAGCAGGTAGTCCACTTGGGGGAATGGCTCGGGGTCTTTTAAAATACGTTTGTTGTAACGTCCGATGTCTCCAGTAAATCCAATTTTGATGGTTTTTCGTCCCTCTTTCACTTCCAAATATACGCATGAACTGCCTAAAATGTGGCCTGTATCGAAAAATTCCACCGTCACTTCTCCTTCGATATTAAAAGGGCGATGATAGGGGACACTGATAAAACAGTTCATGCAGGCTTGGGCATCCTGCATGGTGTAGATGGGCTCCACGGGTGGCAGTCCTTGATTTTGCCGTTTCTTGTTGAATGTCGTGGTGTCGCTTTCCTGGATTCGACCTGCATCGGCCAGCATGATGGCGCATAGGTCTCGTGTGGCGGGGGTGCATAGCACAGTCCCGTTGAAACCTAATTTATAGATGTAGGGTATTAGTCCCGAGTGGTCTATGTGGGCGTGCGAGAGAATCAGATAATCAATTTCTTTAGGGTCAAATCCCAAATCTCGATTCATTGCGTCTGTCTCTAAGCCTTTGCCTTGATACATACCGCAGTCCAGCAGTATTTTTAAGCCTTTCTTGGTTGTGATTAGATGTTTGCTGCCCGTTACCTCTTGGGCAGCACCCATAAATTGCAATTTCATGAGAGCGTGCGTTTTGTGTTCTGAAATAGTGGCTTTTTTGCCAATTTTTGTTTTGAGTTTTAAGTTCTCAATGCCATCCGCAAAAGTACTTTTTATTTTGTTGTTAATCCTCAAAAAACGTTAAAATAGATGAGGAATGGGCAATAATCCCTGTGGGTTGAATGATGCTTTTTTTTGTTGTTGCGCAGGGACATGGCAAAATGCAGCTCGTGCCATGCCCTCATCAACACTTTGTTGCCCCTCTCTCGCCATGTCCCCAACCACAGGATGTTTGTTTGTGATAATCGTTTTACATATTTGTGGCACACTCTTTTATGATTTTAATTTAATGATTTTTTGTATATTTGTTTTTCCTGCCATTTTAGGGCGGGAATGTTATTGTTTTGTTTTTCATATAGTAAACAATATCCGTATGGCACTGAAAAGAGTTATGGTTTTGACTGGTGGTGGAGATTGCCCCGGACTGAACGCCGTAATACGTGGTATCGTGAAACGTGCCTCTCAGGAGCGAGACTGGGAGGTTGTGGGCTGCATTGAGTCTTTCAATGGCGTGTTGCGTGAGCCTACAGAAGTCGTTGTTTTGGATGAAAAATCCGTAGAAGGACTTCAGATTCAGGGAGGTACGATTCTTGGAACCACGAATAAGGGAGGCCCGTTTGAGTGGCCCGTTCGTCAGCATGATGGTAGTTGGATTAGCGTTGACCGCAGTGACGAGATGATACGCAAATTAGGCTATATGGGTATTGATGCTGTCATCAATATCGGTGGCGATGGTTCGCAACGCATCTCTCTTGGCCTATCAAAAAAAGGATTGAATGTTGTTGGCGTCCCCAAAACCATAGACAATGATCTCTCACTTACGGACTATACGTTCGGATTCCAAACAGCCGTGCAGATATGCACGGAGGCCATTGACAAACTTGTCACCACGGCTGCCTCTCACAATCGTGTATTTATCGTAGAGGTTATGGGGCGCGATGCTGGATGGATAGCGTTGCATAGTGCTATAGCTGGTGGGGCTGATGTGTGTGTCATCCCCGAGATACCCTATGACATCCATAAAATTAAGGAAAAGATCGAACAGCGCTACAACAAGCGTCGTGGCTATTGTATCATCGTCGTGGCCGAAGGTGCGGTTCCTGTTGGCGGCGGTGTTACCGGGGTCGAAACAGGTGAAGTGGGATATCAGCATATCAAGCTGGGCGGTATCGGCGAGCAGTTAGCCGACGACCTGAAGGCTGCTGGGGTTGAACATGACATTCGCTACACAATTTTGGGACATCTCCAGCGTGGCGGTACCCCTATTGCCTTTGACCGTGTTCTGGCTTCTGAGTTCGGGGTGAAAGCCATGGAGTTTGTGCTTGAAGGTCGCTTCGGACAGATGGTCGCCTACCATCATCCCGATGTGGTAGGTATTCCGCTTGAGGAAGCCGTCCGCGAACAAAATTTGGTTGGTATAAATAGCCAGCTGGTTCATACGGCCAAAGGACTCGGCATCTCCTTCGGAGACTGACCTAACGGGACTGTCTATACTCATTCAATAAATTGCAATACAAATAAGTAATCAAACGAATATTATGGCTGGAAAAAAAATTAAGTCAGCACTGATATCAGTCTTCTACAAGGATGGCTTGGAAGACATCGTTCGTGCTCTCGACAAACAAGGTGTAACCATCTATTCTACAGGTGGAACATACAAATTCATTCATGATCTTGGCATTGAGCCTATTGCAGTAGAGTCACTGACGGGATATCCCTCAATCTTGGGTGGCCGTGTTAAGACGCTGCACCCCAAGGTGTTTGGCGGAATCCTCAGTCGCCGTGACATCTTCTCTGATGGCGAGCAGCTCAAGGAGTATGAGATTCCCGAGATAGACTTGGTCATTGTGGATCTCTATCCTTTCGAGCAAACGGTGGCTTCCGATGCGGCAGAACAGGACATCATCGAAAAAATTGATATCGGAGGAATCTCGCTTATCCGTGCGGCGGCTAAGAATTATAAAGATGTAGTCATTGTTCCCGCTGTGGAGCATTATCAGGAGTTTTTAGACATTTACACTCGCCAGGAGGGCGAAACCTCGCTCGAACAGCGTCGTCGTTTTGCTGCTTATGCGTTTAGTGTCAGTTCTCACTATGACACGGCTATCTTCAATTACTTCAACCGCGTTGAGCAATTGGATGCCTTCAAGGCCAGCAGCCGTCAGGCCAATGTGCTTCGCTATGGCGAAAATCCCCATCAGAAAGGCTATTATTTCGGCGACCTTGACGCCTGTTTCACCAAACTTAATGGTAAAGAAATCTCTTACAACAATATTGGAGATATTGATGCGGCCTGCTGTCTCATCGACGATTTTTCTGATACCACTTTTGCTATTCTCAAGCACAACAATGCCTGTGGCATAGCCTCGCGCGATACGCTTCTTCAGGCTTGGAAGGATGCTTTGGCAGGCGATCCCGTCTCCGCTTTCGGAGGTGTGCTTATCACCAATCGTTCCATCACGAAAGACGTGGCAGAAGAAATGCATAAAATATTCTTTGAGGTATGTATTGCTCCCGACTACGATGCTGACGCTTTGGAAATCCTGAAAGGCAAGAAGAATCGCATCATTTTGAAACGGAATGAGTTCAAGATGCATGACCGCCAGTTCCGCAGTGTGTTGAATGGAGTTTTAGTTCAAGACCGCGATACCGTGGTTCCGGTAGCATCCGATATGGCACAGAGTGTTACCTCTACTCCTATAAGTGCTGAACAGGCTGCTGATTTGGCTTTCGCCACCATTGTGGTTAAACACACCAAGTCTAATGCTATTGTGTTGGCCAAGAATCGTCAGCTCTGTGCTTCAGGCACGGGTCAGACCTCTCGTGTTGATGCTCTGCGTCAGGCCATTGCCAAGGCCCAGTCGTTTGGGTTTGACCTTAATGGTGCCGTCATGGCTTCAGATGCTTTCTTCCCTTTCCCCGATTGTGTCGAAATTGCTCATGAGGCAGGCATTATTGCCGTGGCCCATCCAGGTGGCTCTATCCATGATCAGGATTCCATAGACTACTGTGAGCAACATCAAATGGGCATGGCTATCACGGGTAAGCGTCACTTTAAGCATTAATGGCATCTTTTAGGTAATATTTATTGATTTAGAAATATGGGACTTTTTTCCTTTTTTAACAGAGAATTGGCAATGGACCTTGGCACGGCCAACTCCATTGTTATCTACAATGATCAGGTGGTTATTGATGAACCATCGGTGGTTGCCATAGACAAGAAAACCAATAAAATCATGGCTGTTGGTACCGATGCCAAAAACATGGAGGGTAAGAACAGCAGTGAAATCATAGAGACGGTTCGTCCGTTGAAAAATGGTGTTATCGCTGATTACGAGATGGCTCAACATCTCATTCGCGAACTTATTGGCATGGCCAACGTTAATCGAGCCATTCTGCCTCCGTCACTTCGCATGGTCATTTGCATTCCCTCTGGCATTACCAATGTTGAGGAGAGAGCGGTGCGTGAAGCTGCACAGCAGGCTGGTGCCAAAGAGATTCGTATGATTCATGAACCCATGGCTGCCGCTATAGGCATTGGCATCGATGTGCTGCGTCCAGAGGGACACATAGTGGTGGACATCGGAGGCGGTACTTCGGAAATAGCTGTCATTTCTCTCGGTGGCATCGTGTGTAACAATTCCGTACGAATCGCAGGTGACGAGTTTAATGAGAACATTGTTGATTACATGCGTTCCAATCACAGTATGGCGATTGGTCTGCGTACTGCTGAGGAAGTGAAAATCAAGGTCGGGTCTGCACTCTCCGAGTTGGACGAGGAACCAGAGCCTTTCTCCACCCTGGGCCGTGATATTGTTACGGGTTTGCCCAAACAGGTGCAGATTTCCTACAAAGAGGTGGCTTATGCTTTGGACAAGTCGATCACCCGTATAGAACAGGCAATTCTTGACACATTGGGGGCTACGCCTCCCGAACTGGCTGCCGACATCTATCGTACGGGTATCTTCTTGGCAGGCGGTGGCTCTATGCTTCGTGGTCTTGATCGTCGAATTGCCTCTAAGACTAATCTGGAGGTTCATATTGCCGATGATCCTCTACGTGCTGTGGCTCGTGGTACAGGCATTGCCCTTAAGAACTTTGATAAGTTTGCCTTCTTGATTCGATAGTCGAAATAATATTAATATGGGATAAAGAGCGGGAGGCTGCGATTTGAATCGCAGCCTCCCGCTCTTTATCCCATGAGTTTTTTTTATATTGCAACGCTTTTAGAACGTTGTATCTAACTTTTTGGAAAATGTGATGGCAGTACTCTATTTCTTTTATGTGAGAATTTTCACCAAAGTATCCTCCTTCAATTAATTAGATATGTAGGATGAGTTTGCTGCTGTCATAGGCTTTGGCCTACGGCATTGTCTTATAAATTAATTAAAGGGAGGGCTGCGTTTACTTAAGCAGTGCAATCTGATTGAGTATTGTCTCCATCTGTCGGGTGATTGAAGATGGGGCACATTCGTGGTTATTGCTCATGACGCAGAAGCATAGTTGGTCTCCTTGGGCATTGTTCACATAGCCGCAGTAACTTTTTATTCCGGTCATGGTTCCACTTTTCACATATACCTTTACGTCGCTGGGCAGATTGGTCAGCAGATTGCGAGCCGTTCCGTTTTTGCCTGCCACGGCCATGGTTTTGATAAAGTCGTCAAATAGAAGGTTGTTTGATATCTCTGAAAGAAAACGACAGGTGAAGTTGCTTGTGACAAGGTTGAAGCGCGAAAGGCCGCATCCATCAACGATGCGTACGCCACGTGTGTCAAGGTTATGGTTTTTGAAAAAGGATTCTATGACCTTGGCTCCGTTGGCGAAAGTTCCTTTGCCATAGCGCAGGAATCCAAGATATTTGAACACGCACTCGGCATACATATTGTTGCTGGTACGGTTGATGTATTGTGCCAACACTGAATAGGTGTTAGAATAGTATTCCAGTAGTATGTGTACGTCTTTGGGGGTTGAGAAGACCTCTTTCGTGCTGGATGATATGTTTATCCCTCTTTTGCGCAGGTAGGTTGAGAACATTTCGGCGCAGGTGGTCGCTGGGGTAGGCAGAGCTCCCCGAATGGAGAAGTTGCGTACGCCAAGGGGTACCGAACCTCTGTATAGGCGCACATTGCTTGCAGGGTCTCCATAAATGATGACTTGGTCTCCAGAGTGTTCTGCACCTGTGATTACTTCGTTGGTGTTGCGGATGTTAAGATTGTTAGGTTCTATGCGATCCAGTTGGGCCGGGTGTCCCAGCCGCGTACCTGCATTGAAATAGGCAAAATACATATTCTCATGAAAGTTCAGTCCGCAGATGCCGGTGCCATAGTAGTTGCCAATATCGCCCCATTGCCAAGTGTCGTGTAGCATGGCATTGTCAAAAATGGATTGGTCATAGAGAATGCGTCCCGTTACCTTTCTTATGCCTTCTTTTGCCAGAGCCTTGTACCAGGCGTTGAAAACAGAGTCGGGCGTGGTCTGTCGATAGCGGTAAGAACCCAGAAGAGGGTCTCCTCCTCCAATGATGTAGATGTTGCCTTCCAGTACGCCAGAGGCATCGATATTGCCATCATAGGCTATCGTGGTCTTGAAGCGGAAGTCTCCTCCGAGCTGGTCGAATGCAATAGCGGTAGTAAATATCTTGCTCATAGAGGCTGGCATCATCGAACGCTGTTCGTTGAATTTGTACACATCGCGTCCCTGCGTGATGTTATACACGCAAACCGACAACTCTGCGTGTGCCATGCAATCTTCTCTGCTGACATTCTTTACAATGCGATCCAATTCCGTGGTGCTCTGTGCATTGGAGGGCTGTAGGCCTACCATGCAGGCGAGGAATAGAATGTTAAATTTTATGTGCTTCATTATTTGACGATGCTTTTTCAAGTCTCACGTTTACTGTTCGATAAGTGATTTGTTGATTTGGTCGATGTAATCCAGCAACTTCTCGCGTCCGTAACCTGTGGCTGATGATGTGAGTATCATGTCGGGTAGTTCTTCCCAGTATTCGTGTAGTTTTTTCTTAAATGCAGAAACGTTTCCCATCACTTCGCGCTGGCTCTCTTTGTCTGTTTTGGTGAAGATAATGGTCAGGGGGACTCCGTTGGTACCTAAAAAGTTGATGAAGTCTATGTCGATGGGCAAAGGCGAGATTCGAGAGTCAATCAGTACGAACACATTTATGAGTTGTTCTCTGTGCAACAGGTAGTTCTGTATCATTTTGCTCCACCGTTCTCTTTCTGATTTGGAGGTGCGAGCATATCCATAGCCTGGCAAATCCACCAGATACCAATTGTTGTCTATTAGAAAGTGGTTGATGAGTTGTGTCTTTCCAGGCTGGCTGCTGGTTTTGGCCAGACCTTTCACTCGCGTGAGCATATTGATGAGTGATGATTTGCCCACGTTGCTCCGACCGATGAATGCGTACTCTGGCAGTTTCGTGTCAGGGCATTTCCGGTAGTCGCTGTTGCTAATTACGAAGGTGGCTTTTTTGATTTCCATGACGAATGTCTGGCCGCTATTTGTTGTTTTCCCGGTGGATGCGTTTCAGCCATTTTAGATGGCGCAATTCCTTCCTTTCAGAGTCTTTGCTGCGTTTCCACCAAGGCATCCTTGACATATTGATATGGAATAGGTCAATCCGGTTCAGTAGTCGGTTGCGTGATTCGTAGCTTTCGATGTACCGGTTTCTTTTTTCGGGGTAGAGGTCTTGTAGGTTTACCAGTATGCCAGTCTCATTGGTCTCTCCAAAATGATGGTTGTAGGCCGTGCCAAACGAACGCATGGTCGGTGATAATCCCATATAGGCATTGATCATGGCTGGTACAGTAACTCCTTCCTGTCTTACTGCATGTTGCAGTATTTGGTAGTCTTCTTTGTAGTTGTGTCCGTTGAAGAGTGACACGAGTTCGTTGTAGTCCGTGGTGATTTTTAGGGGTTCCAGTGGCCAGACCAAGCCGTCTTTGTCTGGAAAATGTTTTTGCAGAAAGTATAATATCAGGTCTTTGGCGTGGCGGTTCATCTGAGAATACATGGTTATCTTGCCAAAGAAGTAGCGGGTTTCGGGGATTTCCATGGCTATTGCGCCTAATCCATCCCACAGATTGTCAAGAGAATATAGTCCTTTTTTTAGATTTTGGGAGGGTTGATAGTTGGGCTGTACAAAAGCTCGTCCCAATTCTACGGTAAAAGGCAGGTAGTCGTTGATGAAATTGTCCGTATAAGAAAACAATTCCGCCGTGGGGGTAGCGATAGAACCATCTTCGCGTACCATCATGTTACTTCCGTGAATAAAGCGGTATCCACCCACAATTTCTTCATCTTCGGGGCTCCATACGAATAGTTGTTTGAAACAGTAGGGTTCGGGGAGCGTATCAAATTCGTCTATGTCGCACTCCTTGCCAGTGCCGCCGCCGTCTAATGTGTAGCTCAGTTCGCGCAGCCTTCCAATCTCTCTCATGATGTTGGGAGAGAGGTGGGCGGTGGTAATATAAATTTCCTTATTGCCACGGTTGGTCTTGCGCAAGAAAATCTTGCGATTTAGTTCGGCTTTGATTAATTCTTTGTCTATGGGGGGGATGATGTGTGACGTGTCCATGATATTGCCTCGAAAATCTACTTAGGAATTATTGATGCCTTTCTTCGGGAGCGGTAAATCCGAATGTTGCATTGGGATTGTCCTTCAGGGCATACACGTGTTCCTTCAGCAGGTCGGTCCATTGTTTTGCTGTATGCCTTTTGTCGAAAGTCTCGTGCGGTATGGGTTTGCCAATGATGATGCGTATGGTCTTGCCTTTCTGGGCATACATCTCTGCTGGAAGCAGCGCCATCTCTATGTTGAATTTGATGCCCAGTTTCTCTCTTAGGTTTGCCAAATTGTAAAACCGTTTGCGGTTCTGAGCCTCAATGTAGAAGGGCACAATGTCTCTCCTGTATCTGATGGCTTTCTTTATGGCCGTCGGCTTCCAGTCCAGATCGCGGATAATTCCTTTGTGCTTGCGAGAGCACATCCCTGCGGGAAAATATAGCAGTACATTCTCTCCTGCAAAGGCTTCCTCCAGTGCATCAACATTGGTTGCCTTGTGGTGCACTTTGTCGATAGGGACGAATAGCGAGCGTGGGCCAGGAAGGTACATCAGGAAGTCGTTTACGGGAAACTTGATGTCAGTGCGATAGTGCCCTACGGCAGCTATCACCGCCATGCCGTCTGGACCGCCAAGCGGATGGTTGCCCGTCATGATGGGGAAACCTGTCTGGGGAATGTTTTCGCTTCCTACAATGTCTAATTTTACATTCAGGTCATGCTCGGTATTGCCTTCCAGAAATTGGTGAATGAAGTCCAAACCCTTCAAGTCCCTATAGGCATAGATGGTTCGGTTCATCTGTGGAATGTGCAACAGTCGATTCAGTAAACGTTCCACGACACCTGAGACGGGCGATACCCCCTTAGACGCTAATATCTTGCGAATGTCAATGTATTTTTCGGTAATCTCTTTTGGGTATTCCATGTCTTATGAGAGAATAATTTGCAAAGGTACGAAAAAAACTCTTAATGTCCGTGACTTAGCCTTGATAAACAATGTCGCACGGGGTCCGTGCTTATAATTGGTTTCTGTAAACAAAGAGGCGGATGACCCGATAGGTCGTCCGCCTCTTTGTCCTTTGTCTGGCGATGACAGTCTTTGTGCCTTGTTTGGGTGGCGTTTACATGATTTCGATTGTCTGAGCCAGGGCTTTCTTCTCTTCTTCTGTGATTTTCGGAAGTGTTACCGTCAGAACGCCATGTTCTACTTTGGCACTGATTTGCTCCTTCTTGATGTTCTCCGGAAGGGTGAACAGCTGTTTGAATTGGGTTTCGCTGAACTCGTGTCGTAGGTAGCAGCGTTCCTCTTTCTTTTCCTCTTGTTCCTCTTTTTTGGACATCTCAATGACGAGGTTGTTGTCTGTGTCAATGCTGATGCTCAGATCTTCTTTCTTTAGTCCAGGGACGCACAGCTCCATCCTGTAGTCGGTCTCGCTTTCGCTGATGTTTGTCTTTGGCATGGCGTGACGTTCTTCGTTCAGCAGGTTGCTCCAGTTGCCCCAGTTTAGGAAATCGTTGAATACAGAGGGCATCATGCTCGGGTTTCTTCTTGCTACTAACATTTTGTTGTTCTCCTATTTTTATTGGTTAATATTTTTGTTCTTTCTTTGTCGGCTTGCTTTATCGCTCGACACCTGATAAAATGCAATGTTTGTGCCATTCCTTTGCGTGTGTCAAAATGGCGCATTTCCTTCTTTTTTTTGTATTTTATCGTGTCAAAATGACATGACTTTGTGCATTCGGAATCGTGAGTACTGTTTATTGGGTGTATCGTATGTCTGCTATTCTCGGCATACCTGATATGTTGATGGCGATGGCTCCTGCAAAGCAATCTTCTTACGATGTTAATGTTTGTTTTTTTTATGATTCTGCATCTTCCGTCACTGGTTCAGGTAGAGGTGTTTTGCGCGACTTTAAAGAATGTTATTGACGCTGAGGCAGACGAAAAAGCTGATTGCTGAATGGACTAAAATTCATAAAACATTTTCTGCATAGGGTTGACAACCTTGCGAGGTTCTGGCACAAGTCAAATTATAGGGGAAATAGGTCATGATGAATTTATTTAAGTGTGACTTCGTTATTGAGTGTAGATGGATTGTGGTTTTTGTAGTTGTCTGTCTGATAGTCTTTTAATTTATTATATATAATAATGTTTTCCCAAAGTTCTCGCTGAATCAAAAAAAAATAGTACCTTTGCAGCCGCTTTCGAGAACCAAGTTACATTGTTTTAGTATCCGTTGGAACATCGAGCACGTTTTTTCATCAATCACATCAAAAACGTTAAAAGAAAATGTCAAAGAAGAACAAAGACGCACGTGTGCAGGTGATTCTTGAATGCACCGAGCAGAAAGCCAGTGGTGTTCCCGGTATGTCCCGCTACGTCACCACCAAGAACAAGAAAAACACTCCGGAACGTTTGGAACTGAAGAAGTACAACCCGTACCTGAAGAAAGTAACCGTTCACAAAGAAATCAAGTAATCAAGGAGGAATTAGACTATGGCAAAGAAAGTTGTTGCAACACTGAAGACTTCCGCTGGCAAGAGCTATGCAAAGGTTATCCGTATGGTTCGTTCCCCCAAGACGAACGCCTATATGTTTAAGGAAGAGGTTATGCCGGCCGAAAGCGTACAGGAATATCTGAAGAAGAAATAAAGAATTATACACGTAATAAAGGAGAGCCTCCTCAGTCCAAGGGATTGAGGAGGCTCTCCTTTATTGCGCATCATCAGGCCTATTCGATGAGGCTCTTGTGCGGGGTCTCTTGTATTGGTATCCAAACTATATCGGAGGGGCAAATACAGCAAAAAAGAGTGTAATTACAGATAGGATTGCTAAAGTTGCAAGGATGGTACGATCTCCAGATAAAGTATCAATTTCTATCGCTGTTTGTGATGTGGGGTTAGGGATGTTCCATATAGGGGAATTTGGTCCACATAAAGCGTTGTAGTTTTGCGGTGAGCTTACTTCGCACTGTGGAATACTGATATTGGTAGCACATAGAATGCTGCTGTCATAATCGTAATGGTATTTCAATTTGTATGAGACGTCAAAATGCAGCCAACTGCCGTCCTCTTTGGCAAAAGAGTATGTCTCTTTTATCGTATAGTTGTTTTCGATGAGATTGCTGAATCCATGATCTAAGGAAAATGTATGTGCTGAGACATTAAGGTTGTTTTCCGTGTTGATGGACTGCCCTGTCAGATTATAACCGATGGAGGATAGTTTTTCTCTTGTTCGAGCCATCTCATTGCGCATATCATCATAGGTCGCAACCATGACTGTTTTGTTGGTATAGCATCCAGTCATCAAAAAGGAAATCGCGGAAAGAAGCATCACAATGCTTGTTCTTTTCATTTTCATTGTCCGATGTGCATCTGCTCCTCAATGCCAATTGAACAAAGAAGCGTGGAGCCAGTATGCCACTTCTCCTTATAGAGGTTGTAGGAAAGACCTTAGAACGAAAAAGATGCAAATAGCCCACGCTATAAAAAGCGCAAGCACTTACACTGATTCTGCGTTCTTATAGAAGTTTCCTACATTCCTATAAACAGAATAAGCATAACGCTTCCTGGTTTCCCTTGAAACCAGATGCAAATATACACTTTTTCTACGAAACAGGCCATCTTCATGCGCATTGTCGCTGTAGATGGCCGATGGTGCTCTATACGAAAATCAGATGGGATTAGGCTCTGTTGGCAACCTGTGTTTTGGTGTCTCTCGGCAATGGGGGATTAGGCATCGAGTCTCAAGTCCATCTGTTTCCTAATCTCTGAGTATAGGCGACAGAGTGGAAGTCCCATGACGTTATAATAGTCTCCTTCAATGCGATCAATGCCAATCATGCCAATCCATTCCTGGATGCCATAGGCCCCGGCTTTGTCATATGGCTTGTAGGTGTCCACATAGTGTATGATTTCTTCTTCGGCAATATGTCGGAAGTGAACCATAGTGGCTTCTGTGAAGGAGGTTTGCCAATCTTTGTGACGTAGGCAGACACCTGTGTAAACGATATGCGCCTGCCCGGATAGGCGGTGTAGCATTCCGATAGCATCGTTTCGGTCTTTGGGCTTGCCCAGCCGCTGGCCATCGGCTATAACAAGTGTGTCTGCGGTGATGAGCACTTGGTCCTTTTGCAGCAATGCGGCGTTGTATCCTTCTGTCTTTCGACGTGCGATGGTCTCAGCAGCCAATGCTATGGGGACGTCGTCCTCCAGCGTCTCATCGACACTGATGTCGGCATATGTTACAGGAAATCCTAATGATGCCAGCAACTGGCGCCGGCGGGGTGATTTTGAGGCAAGGATCAGTTGCATTTCTCTAACGTCTTCCACGGTTGTTGCTCCGTTCGCGGGGCTTCTGTGCGGGAATGTTGTCTTGCATCGACACCATTTTGCCTTCCTTGAATTGGGCTATCACGCCCTCCTTGCCAAATTCGTCATACCACACCCAGCGTCCGGTTTTCTCTCCGTTGGCAAAACTGCCTTTCTCTTCGGGTTTTCCAGCCTCGTTGTATTTCTCGTACTTGCCGTGGCGTATGCCTTGTTTGTAGTTTTCCACAGTCTCAATCTTTCCGTTGGAGTAGTAGTGTATGCTGCTGCCGTCAAGTTCGTCATCCTTGTAGTGCATCACATATCGCACGCTGTTATCCTCATAAAATCCTTTCCATTCGCCTTCTTTTTTCCCGTTGTGAAAGCTGCCCTCGTAGTCTATGCGTCCATCCTCATACCAGGCTGTCCATTTGCCCTCTTCCTTGCCATTGGCATAGGCTCCTTCGTGTAGTTTCTTCCCGCTCTCGTACCATGTGGTCCATACCCCTGTGCGATCGCCATTAAGGTATTCTCCTGCGCGCCATTTCTCCCCGGTTTCGTAATAGTAGGTCCAGAGTCCAATCTCGCTGCCGGCATGATATGATCCGCGGATGCCAACATTGCCGTTCGTGCGCCAATAGAAAACCCATTCGCCCTCTTGCTCTCCGTCTTCCAGATTTCCCTCCATGTCTTTTTTCCCGTTGGGTGTCCACCAGGTGGTTTTGCCCTGCAAGGCTCCGTCCACAAATGTACCCTGCATTTTCATCTGTCCATTCTCATGCCATTCCTTGCAGAGCCCTTGTCGTTGTCCATTCTTGTAGGTTGCTTCTTCATGTTTTTGCCCATTGGCATACCATGAATTGTAGGGGCCTTCTTGTTTTCCGTTGGTAATTTCTACCTCGCTTTGCATATTGCCATTCTCATACCATGAGCGGTTGTATCCGTTGCCGCTGTGGCATTCTTCTGCACGGCGGCTGCCGTCTTCGTAGTAGGTTTTCCATACCCCCACTTTACGCCCTTGCTCATCATAGGAGCCCTGTTTATATAGCTGTCCCGAACGATACCACCATTTCCAGTTGCCTGTACGGGTACTGTCTTCGCTCAGGGTTCCGTCAATGGCGATATGTTCGCGTTTGGCATCGAAAAATTTTTGGTAACGGGTTTGGCTGATTGCCATCAGGCTGGCCATCGTTAAGATGGTGAAAATGAAGATTTGTTTTTTCATGCTGGCAATGGCTAAATTATTGTTTGAGAACGAAAGTCCTATTGTTTCTGCCTTTGTCTAAGGGATGAATTTATTCGGAATAAATAAAGGCAATGCGTAGTGGGCGGCTGGACAAGGGACCATTGATTATTGTCCGTTGTCCGGAGGAACGGCGACCATTGATGTATAGCATCATGCCGTGGTCGGCATTGTTGCGCAGCAGCTCCTGCATGTACTGCGAGATGCGCAATCGATAGCTTTTGTATTCGGGGTGATAGGTGCCGTCATATCCCGTGTAGGAGTAAGGGCTAACCAGATAATTGTTGTCACTGATGGCCATGACGTATCCATTGGAGTAACGTTTGTATGCCGAGATCAGTTCGGGGTAAAGCGTGTCTGCATCGTCTGCCGTGGGTAGCAGCAACTCGGCATAGTTGATGACGGCATTGGGGTGCTGCTGATGAAATGTCTTGATGTATTTGTCTATGTTGAGGTAAATATATGTCCCGCCCATAGGCTCCAAATAAAGTTTTGTGCTGCCATCCAGCGAGTCGGTTGAACCATTGAACAGGGCTGCGATGGGCGAGGCTCCATAAGTATGTGCAAAATGGCAGAAATGGATGTATGTTGAGTTGTTGGAAGCGCATCCTACAATGAAGTTAACGGTATCATGCCCCTGAGTGCCGTCTTGGGAAAGGCTATAGTAGGCTTTCATTAGGGTGGTGCTGCTGGCAAAGTTGATGGTCAGCAGCATTGGGTCGGAGTCTGACAGGGTGGTGATATGAATGCCTTTGACGGTGGACTGGAAGTCGTTTTGGCCTGCGTAG
>JAFVBF010000033.1 GCA_017480145.1 Bacteroidales bacterium | reverse complement strand
GAAGACTGATATGCACACAGTCGCCACGACGGGTAATCCCGATGAGAATAGTCCAGCCCACCAACTGACTGACGGCAGTGGCCATTGAGGCACCTGAGACCCCAAGGTCGAAAGCAAAAATGAACAACGGGTCGAGCAACACATTGAGCAGGGCTCCCGAAGCGATGCCCAGCACCCCGAGGCGCGCATTGCCTTGCAGACGCAACTGGTTGTTCATTGTGAAGGAAGTCATCATGAATGGAGTGGCCAACACGATGTAGCGCAAATAGTCGCAGGCATAAGGAGCCACCGTGGGAGTGGCACCCAGCAGGATTACCAACGGATGCAGGAACACAAGTCCCACAACGGAGGCAATAAACCCGATGACCATTGGACAGGCAAAACCCACCGAAGCCATACGCGCAGCAGCATCAAAATGACGGGCACCAAGCTGATGGGAAATATAGTTGCCGCTGCCATGTCCAAAAAAGAACCCAATGGCCTGTATAAAAAACATATAGGCGAAACTGATGCCAATGCCAGCAGTGGCCTCGGTAGAGAGATGGCCGATAAAAGCGGCATCAACAACATTGTAGAACGAAGTGACGAGCATGGCCAAAATGGAGGGTACAGCCATCTGCAACACCAGTCGTCCCACAGGGGTCTGGGTCATCTGCTGCTGTTTTTCATCCAGTGTGGCACTATGCCTGCTCATGTCTTTAAATAAACTGATTTCCGATGTTTTTAGTATACGATACGTTTGCAGAATCTGCCACGATTGCACACGAAAGCCCTATAGGATGCGATTCATATAAAAATTGTACCTTTGCACCTTGAACCATGAAGCAGCGCTACTTTATCCATCTGGCCTATAACGGAGCCAACTATTGCGGCTGGCAGACGCAGCCTCAGTTGCCCACGGTGCAGGAGACGATTGAGAAAGCCCTCTCCACTCTGCTGAGGCAGCCCATAGCCATCGTTGGCTGCGGACGTACCGACACGGGCGTTCATGCCTCCGACTTCTACGCCCACTGCGACGTGACAGACCTTGACATTGACACGACTCAGCTCACCTTCAAGCTCAATTCGTTCCTACCTGCCGACATCGCCATCTTCCGAATCTTCCCTGTGGCTGCCAATGCCCATGCGCGTTTCGATGCCATAGCCCGCACATACCAATATCACATTTCCGACCAACGGCTGCCTTTTCGACAAGGGCTTTACAGCCGAATCTATTTTCAACCCGACCTCGACCAAATGAACAAGGCTGCGCGCCTACTGATGGAATACGAAGATTTCACCTCCTTTGCCAAACTCCACACGCAGGTGAAAACCAACATCTGCCACCTCACCCATGCCCAGTGGGCAAAAGAAGGTGACGAATGGATTTTCACCATCCGGAGCAACCGTTTTCTGCGCAACATGGTACGTTCTGTGACGGGCACCCTGCTCGACGTGGGGCGAGGCAAACTCTCCCTCGATGGCCTGCGTCACATCATTGAACAAAAGGACCGCTGCGCCGCAGGGGTCAGTATGCCTCCCCACGGTCTCTTCCTTTGCCGCGTGGAATATCCCGAAGAGACCTTTGCCGCAACAAAGTAAGAAGTTCTAACACACAAAATACACTATGAAATACGCCGAAGTAAGCATACGACTGAACCCAACGGATCCCTATAGAGACCTGCTGGTTTATGCATTAGGAGACGAAGGGCCTTACGACAGTTTTGTAGAGACCTCCGACGGTCTTAAAGCCTATGTTCCAATAGAACAGTATGACGTGGCTTTTCTGCAATCCACAGTGCACGAGCAGTGTGAGGGCTGCGTGGTAGAGCTCTCCATGACAGAGATGCCCGACAAAGACTGGAATGAAGAGTGGGAACGACAGCACCAACCCGTGCTTGTGGAAGGATTCTGCTGGGTGCGAGCCCCATTCCACCCCCATCGGGAAGACGTGTGCTACGAAATAGAGATAGAACCCAAAATGTCATTCGGCACCGCCCACCATCAAACCACCTACATGATGCTCGCCCTCCTGCGAGACGAGGAGGTGAAGGGTCGTCGTGTACTCGACATGGGTAGCGGCACCGCCGTACTTGCCATTTTAGCCGCAAAAAAAGGAGCATCCTATGTGGAAGCCATAGACAACGACGAATGGGCCTACCGCAACGCCCTTGAAAACGTTGAACGTAATGGATGCCCCGACATTCAATGCCTGCTGGGAGATGCTGCACTGCTCACTTCCGAAAAGCATTTCGACCTCGTCATCGCCAATATCAACCGCAACATTCTGCTGCGCGACATGGCTGCCTACGCCGCCGTGCTGCCGACGGGTGGCGCACTGCTGCTCAGCGGGTTCTACGAACACGACGTGGACATCCTCGTCAACAAAGCTGCCACCCTCGGCCTATGCCTTACCGACCGCCGAGAGCGTGACGGATGGCAGGCTCTACGCCTTCTGAAGGAGGCAGCCAAATGATTGTCTGTATCGCCGAAAAGCCTTCCGTAGCACGAGACATTGCCAAGGTGCTGGGTGCCAATGTGACGCGCGATGGATATATGGAGGGAAACGGCTACCAGGTGACGTGGACTTTCGGGCATCTCTGTACCCTCAAGGAGCCTCACGACTACACCAGCCTATGGCGCTCGTGGGATTTGGACTACCTACCCATGATTCCTGACCGATTCGGCATAAAGCTTATTGACAATCAAGGATATCAAAAGCAATTTAACACCATTGAACGGCTCATGCAGTCCGCCGATGGCATTATCAACTGCGGCGATGCCGGTCAAGAGGGCGAACTCATACAGCGATGGGTGATGCAAAAAGCCCGTGCCCACTGCCCAGTGCAGCGGCTGTGGATTTCGTCACTTACCGAAGAATCCATCCGCGACGGCTTTCAGAAACTGCGTCCGCAAGACGATTACCAGTCGCTCTACGAGGCGGCCATGTGCCGTGCCATTGGCGACTGGCTTCTCGGCATGAACGCAACACGACTCTACACACTCCGATACCGCCAAATGCAGCGTCAGGTACTGAGCATCGGACGGGTGCAGACCCCCACACTGGCACTCATCGTGCGCCGCCAATTGGAAATAGACCATTTCAAGCCACAGCAATACTGGGTGCTCTCAACCCGCTATAGAGACACTATCTTCACCATCACTGACCCTGCCAAAGAAAAAACAAAATCGAACAAAGACAAGGATGAGTCTATAACAGACACCGACGAAGAGGTCCAAGAGCAACGATCTGAGTCCCAATGGCAGCAACTACTTCAAGACATCAAGGGGCAACCATTCACAGTGTCTAAAATCAGCAAGAAAGAAGGACGGGAAGCCCCACCGAGACTGTTTGACCTTACCTCGTTGCAGGTGGAGTGTAACAAACGTTTCGCCTTCTCTGCCGACGAGACACTAAAGTGCATCCAAAGCCTGTACGAAAAAAAACTAACCACCTATCCACGCGTCGATACCACCTACCTGCCAGACGACATCTACCCCAAATGCCCTGGCATACTGACTGGGCTTGTCCCCTATCAGACCTTGGTACAGCCCCTGATGGGAGGCCGACTACCCAAGAGCAAGAAGGTGTTCGACAGCAGCAAAGTCACCGACCACCACGCCATCATTCCCACCGGCATAAACCCCGCCAATGGGGACATCACCTACAACGAGAAGCGCGTTTTCGACCTCGTGGCACGCCGTTTCATAGCCGTTTTATATCCCGACTGCCGATTTGCCACCACCGCCGTGATGGGTCAAGTAGCGTCCGAACACAATGGCATTGCTGGCGAGACAGTGCATTTTAAGGCCACCGGCAAACTAATACTTGACGAAGGCTGGCGCATAGTCTTTGGCGGCAGCAAAAATATTGCCGACGAGGAGAAGAAAGACGAAAATCGCATGCTGCCCGAATTCAAAGAGGGCGAAAGCGGCCCCCACGAGCCTCTACTCACCGAGAAATGGACCTCGCCGCCCAAACCCTACACCGAAGCCACGCTACTGCGAGCCATGGAGACCGCCGGCAAGCTGGTGGATAACGACGAGCTGCGCGATGCACTCAAAGAGAACGGCATAGGGAGGCCCTCCACTCGCGCCGCCATCATAGAGACCCTTTTCAAGCGCGGATATATACGCAAAGAGCGAAAAAACCTCATAGCCACCTCAACCGGCATAGACCTCATAGGCATCATTCATGAAGAGCTGCTCAAAAGTGCCGAACTTACTGGCCAATGGGAGAAAAAGTTACGCGATATAGAGGCTCACAAATACGATGCGAAGCAGTTTGTGGATGAATTGAAAGCCATGGTGTGGCAGATAGTGCAGCAGGTAAAGGCCGACAACAGCAATCGCCGCGTGGCCGCCGCACCCTCCGAGACGGTCCCAAAGGGCTCTGGCAGCACACGCAGAACAAACTCCAGCGCAAAAAAACGGACTTCGGACACCTCTTCCCCTAAATCGAAAACAACACGTAAGAAAAAGGCAATAGGCGGAGATGCACAAGGAGAAAACGCATCTTCCACCACGCAACAACAAGGGGAAAAACCACCCATAAACATACCTATAATCGAAGGTGCCCAATGCCCCCTATGCGGACGAGGCCATATCATACGAGGCCGCAGCGCCCTGGGATGCAGCGAATGGCGAAACGGGTGTCCGTTTCGTCACCCCCTGTCCTTATAGGCAAAAAACTTTTCGAACCATAATATTATTGAAAAATGAAAATCATTCTGACTGGAGCCACCGGATTTGTAGGCGAAGGCGTACTATTGGAGTGCCTGAAAGACAATCGTATAGAGGAAGTACTAAGCATCAGCCGGAAAACATGCGGACACCAACATCCTAAATTGAAAGAACTCATTGTTGCCGACCTTATGGACCTACAGGCCGATGACACCAGGCTACATGGCTACGAGGCCGTGTTTTTCTGCGCTGGTATCAGTAGTGTTGGACTATCAGAAGCGCAGTTCCGCCCTATAGCATACGATATTCCCATGCATTTGGCCCACGTAGTGCAACCCAAGGAGGCAATGACTTACATCTTTGTGAGCGGAGCCGGCACAGGCAGCAGCCGACAGATGTGGGGACGCGTGAAGAGACAAACCGAAGATGAACTGCAGCAACTGGGATTTCGACAAGTGTTCAACTTCCGGCCAGCCATCATGAAACCCGCTGACGGGCAAATCCACATGAAGTTTACCGACAAAGTATTTGGCCAGTGTTTTGGCCTCGCAAAATTGCTCAAAGCAGGCAACACCATGACACAGGTGTGCCTATCAATGATAAATGCGACCCTCCATGGCTACGAAACACCAACTATAGGGGTACGCGATATCTCACGACTATCGAAAAACTAAAATCCGAAGACAGGACAAAGGGAACTGCGGGACTCAGGCAGTAAGACGCCCTGTATCCGCCCCTATCAAGGCGTTGCTCTCTTATGTAGCGAAGGACGCAACTACCTCCCTCAAAAAGAATCCTCCCTAAAAATTTGATACACAATGCGAATTGTTATGCATATCAAAACATTTCGCATTCCTATTTTTCCGAGGCAAAAGGACATTTGCAAACGAATTGCAAAGCAATGGTATTATCTTTGCGGACAAAACCAAATAGAGATAAACCATGAGTAAGGAGTTAACGCATTCGGATGCGAAAGACGACCACACAAAGAGATGCCGACATGAGCATGGTGAACACGAGCATTGCCATGAACACGGAGAACATGAACATGGCCATGAACACGGAGGTCATCGACAGGTATGGATGATTACTATCGCAACGTTGCTCCTATGTCTGTCCATGTGGATAGAGCATCATTTCGATTGGGAAGTATGGCAACTGCTGATAGCCTATCTCGTCCCCTATATGCTGGTTGGACATGAGACGCTTTATGAGGCATGGCAGGGGCTGAGGCACGGAGATGCGCTGAACGAACATTTCCTGATGACGGTGGCAACTATCGGAGCCTTATGCATCGGATTCATGCCTGGCGGTGAGCCTGAATTTGCCGAGGCTGTCGCGGTAATGCTATTTTTCCAAGTAGGAGAACTATTTGAAGGATATGCCGAAGGACAGAGTCGTAGAAGCATAGCCCATTTGATGGACCTGAGACCCGACTCTGCAACGGTGATGCGCGACGGAAAAGAACAACGCGTTGCCCCGGAATCGATTACCGTTGGTGAAACCATTGTAGTGAGCCCTGGCGAGCGAGTGCCAATTGACGGCATAGTGCTGGACGGTACTTCGCAAATGGACACCGCCGCACTGACAGGCGAAAGCATTCCCCGTCATGTTGCAGCTGGCAACGAGGTGCTTTCGGGATGTATCAATCTCAGCGGTGTACTGCGCATCCAAACAACCAAGCCTTACGGGCAAAGCACGGTGGCGCGCATCATTTCACTGGTGCAAAATGCAGGAGATCGCAAGTCCAAAAGCGAAACCTTCATTGCCCGTTTTGCCCGCATTTACACCCCAATCATTGTATTTGCCGCTGTTGCACTGGCCTTGGTACCACCCCTGTTGCTATGCGATTTCGCCGGATTATTTCCTATTTGGCTACATCGGGCTCTAATATTCTTAGTAGTATCATGTCCTTGCGCCTTGGTCATAAGTGTACCCCTGACCTTCTTCGGGGGGATTGGCGGAGCTTCGCGACAAGGAATCCTGGTGAAAGGGGCTAACTATATGGATACCTTGGCGAAGGTGGACACGGTGGTGTTTGACAAAACGGGGACACTGACAGAAGGCTGTTTTAAGGTGACATCCGTGCATTCTGAGACGAACGACAGCCATTACCTCCTGCATATGGCGGCCCATGCGGAACGCTATTCCACCCATCCCATTGCCGCAGCCCTTAAACAGTCATTTCCCGAAGAAGCAACAGACGGATGCGAGGTAGACAAGGTGGAGGAAGTGCCTGGACAGGGCATCCGCGCATTTATACAGGGACGAAAAATAAGCGTGTGCAACAGCCGCCTTATGAAAGCCGAAGGCGTCAACTGGCAGGAGAGTTCAGAAATAGGGACCATAGTGCATGTGTCCATCGATGGCATATACGCCGGGTATATCGTCATCAACGATAGAGCAAAGGCAGATAGCGCAGAAGCCATTGAAAAGCTAAAAGACATGGGGGTGAAACGAACCGTGATGCTAACCGGCGACCAAAAGGCAGCTGGAGAGGCCATGGCAAAGGAACTGAAATTGGATGAATGGCACGCCGAGCTATTGCCAGCAGACAAGGTCTCCGAGGTTGAAAGACTGATGAA
This sequence comes from Bacteroidales bacterium, assembly GCA_017480145.1. GTDB lineage: Bacteria > Bacteroidota > Bacteroidia > Bacteroidales > P3 > Colimorpha. Next base: position 23,881 of record JAFVBF010000033.1, on the reverse strand, counting down.
CTCAGCCAGCAAGACTGGGAAGCTGGCATTTGTAGGTGACGGAATCAACGATGCACCTGTGCTGGCACGAGCCGACGTGGGCATAGCCATGGGCGCACTGGGAAGCGAGGCCGCCATAGAGTCGGCGGATGTCGTTCTGATGGATGACAGCCCTGCAAAAGTGGCCACCGCAATCCGTATTGCACGAAGGACCCACCGCATAGCACAGGAAAACGTAGGATTCGCCATCGGGGTGAAGGTGGCTGTGCTGGGACTCGCCGCCGCAGGGCTGGCCACAATGTGGATGGCCGCCTTTGCAGATGTAGGAGTGACCGTGTTGGCGGTATTGAACGCTATGCGGACGCTGGTACAGAAAAAAGATTAGCGACTCAGGAGCCACCGTCCTACATCAACGGCAGATTACAAGAGAGGTGTGTTCGCATTTCACCGCAGCACCGTCAGGCATAGCCTGCCACAGAATTTCTTCTATGGGCAAGAGATCGTCAGTTTCACATTGCCACCCAACAAAAAAAGTATGGGTGCAAACAAAGTTCGCACCCATACTGGACATAATTTCTTTTTTCTTCAATTCTGAAACTTCCCGTCAGGGATTTATAGTCTTGCCAATAGATTAGCGATTGACTTGTTTTTCGAAAAGGGCCGGAAGATTGGCCACATTGGCGTACGCCTCGTTGCCATTGACAAAGAAGGGCATCTTGAGGGTGTTCGAATAGATTGCGTTTTCTAATGGTTCCTCTATCCAGTTGGCGTTTTCAGGATGGAACTCATCTCTATCCTCCCAGGCCGCCTCGAAATATTTCTCGGTGTGGAAAATGACATAACCGTTGTCATAGGTGAACGTACCCTTGTAGCGCTGACCCCAAGCGGTGATGATAAGGTCGAAGGTTTTGTCGATAAACGTCACCGTGGTGCGGATGATATTGTCGGTACCATACATCATCCAGTTCCACTTGCCATAAAGATCGGCGGGATTGAAGGGGATGGTTTTACCAACCTTGTAGGCAAAATCAATCTCATCGTAGGCCAGCATGTCACCATCGGCAGGGACATGTGTGCGAAATACGATGACAGACTTGTCCTGCAGCAAAGTCACGTTGACCGACCGAGTCTCCCCAATGTCGTACGGATCAACCGTCCAAGAGTCCGCACCCTCGGAAGCATTATCATTGTAATAATAAGATTTGGGGTTGGTTAGGGTGAGCACACCGTTGGCATAGGTATAGTCTGACTCAGTCTTATGAGACTGTAATTCCTCGATGGTGACATGAGTGGCGGTAAAAGTGTAGACGGTTGAGAACGATTCAGACTCAAGTGTCCAGGTGCCGACCAAATCATTGACACCGCTTGGGACAGGGTCACTCTGGGTGGTCGAATTGTTGTTCTCGTCATCGTCCTTACCGCAAGAACTCATTGTCAATGAACCCAAAGCAAGAGCCACGGCAGCGAAATAGCAAAAAAATTTCTTCATTTTGTTTTGTTTTATTGTGTTAAATTCGGAGCAAAGGTATGATATTTCTGCCAATACAGACCAAAACTGGTCAAAAAAAAAAAAAAACTGATAAACAATTAGTTACAAATACAACTCAAACATATTTTAGAGGTTATTTCATGCCATTCCACCCCTTGTTTCCTTGTATTTGTCTGCCAGAGGGATTCGCCAAAGCATTCATCTATACAGATACGGGGGAATCTCGCTACCCACGTCTCGTCCCAACCAGTCATTTCACCATCAACCAGCTATGGCAAACCAGTTTCCATGCGATAGCTATCTGCATCAGAATCGCCCCCATACCCCCATACAACAGTACCCAAAGAGTGTCACAATATGCCAGATGCCACCTAATCAAGTTTTTTCGTACTTTTGCGAATCGTTTACACCGACACGAAAACATGGCATAAAAGCAGAACAAACTATAAACCAACAAACTACAAACAATCTATGAGTTTCATAAAGACGAACAACATCAAAGGCGACATCTTTGGCGGCATCACCGCTGGCATTGTAGCCTTGCCGCTGGCACTGGCCTTTGGCATACAGGCTTTTGGCGGCGTAGACGACCCTGCAGCAGCCTCCATGGGTGCGTACGCAGGTTTGGTGGGTGCCACCATGCTGGGTTTCTTCGCCGCACTATTCGGAGGCACACACAGCCAAATTAGCGGGCCAACCGGTCCCATGACGGTAATAACGGCAACACTGATAGGGGGAGCCTGGGCCTCATCGCAGGGCAGTTTTTCGGCAGTTCTAATCAGCATGTCGCTGGCAGGCGTCTTCTGCGGCCTGTTCCAAGTGTTGTTTGGGCTTATCAAACTGGGCAAATACATCCGCTATATCCCCTACCCCGTGCTGTCTGGATTCATGAGCGGCATCGGAGTCATCATCATTCTGCAACAACTATATCCGCTCATCGGGCAGAGTGCCTCGGGTTCAATGATAGGGCTGTTGGCGGGTCTGCCTGCCGCCTGCGGACATATCTCTCTCACGGCTCTATTGCTGGGGCTGGGTACTGTGGCCATCATCTACCTATTTCCCTTGCTAACAAAAAAAGTACCCGCCACGCTGGTGGCGCTGCTGGTCATGACGGTGGTGTCGCTGTTTTGCAACATGGAGGGCGTACCCATCATTGGCGAGATTCCTGCAGGCCTGCCCAAACCATTTTTCGCAAATTCGCAGGTGAGCCTATCGGGGCTGCCCTGGGGCGACATACTGATGGCCGCCATCATTCCCGGATTGACGCTGGCGGGTCTGGGCTCCATTGACACACTGCTGACATCGGTTGTGGCCGACAATATCACCAAGACCAAGCACAACAGCAATCAGGAACTTATCGGCCAGGGCATCGGCAACGCCCTGGCAGGATTGTTCTGCGGACTGCCTGGTGCAGGGGCCACGATGCGCACAGTGGTGAACGTGAAGAGCGGCGGACGCACTCAGCTGAGCGGCATGACCCACGCCCTTCTGCTACTGGCTATCCTGCTGGGACTGGGAAGCCTTGTGAAATTCGTACCGTTATCGGTGCTGGCAGGCATATTGATTTCCGTGGGTATAGGAATCATCGATTTCAAGGGATTCAAAGACCTCTTCAAGATACCAAGAGCCGATGCCGTGGTGCTAATCACAGTGTTTCTGGTGACGGTGTTTGTTGATTTGCTGACAGCCGTAGGCATCGGCATGGTGATAGCCTGCGTACTCTTCATGAAACGCGCCAGCGATTTGGTCGAAGGAGGCTACAGCTCGAAGGAAATGACCCATGAAGACTGGATTAAAGGGCAGCCAAACCAGCCTGCTACGGGCTTCGACAAAAGCCTTCCCTGGGCTGATGAAGGCGGCATTCGCGAAGAGCTACTGCACGACATCTATGTACAGCGACTGAACGGTCCCATATTTTTCGGCACCATCACAAAGTTCCAAGAAGTGATGCACGACGTTCCAGACCACGCCAAGATTGTGATTATCCGAATGAGATTAGTGAGTTTCATGGACCAAAGCGGTCTATACGCCATGGAAACAGCCATTAAGGACCTACAGGCACGCGGCATCATGGTGCTGATGACCATTATCCAGCCGCAGCCACTCTATATGCTGAAAACCATGAACCTAATTCCCGAAGTAGTGCCCGAAGAGCATACATTCAAAACCTTCGAGGAATGCGAGGCTTATATCAATCAATTGGATTTTAACAAATAACAAAAAAAACAATGGGACGCGCATTTGAATACCGTAAGGCACGAAAATTGAAACGCTGGGGCAACATGGCCCGCACCTTTACCCGTATAGGCAAGGAAATAGAGATGGCCGTGAAGGCTGGTGGTCCCGACCCGGCCAACAACCTGCGCCTGCGCCTGCTGATGCAGAACGCCAAGAACGAGAGTATGCCCAAAGAGAACGTGGAACGCGCCATAAAACGCGCCACGAGCAAAGACACCTCCGACTACAAGGAAGTGGTGTATGACGGCAAAGGGCCTCACGGCATAGCCATCGTGGTAGAGACAGCCACCGACAACCCTACGCGCACCGTAGCCAACCTGCGCGCAGCCTTTGTGCGAGGCAAGGGAGAGCTGGGCACCATGGGCATGAACGACTTCCTATTTGAACGCAAATGCTCATTTGTGGTAGCCTACAAAGAAGGACTGGACCTCGATGAAATGGAACTTGAACTATGTGACTACGACATCGAAGAGATGTTCCGTGATGGCGATGAAATCATGATTTATGCCGACTTCAAAAATTACGGTCCCATATCGTAATATCTGGAAGACAACAATCTGGAGATTAAATCATTCAAATTTGAGCGCATCCCGCTGACCATGCGAGAACTGAGTGCCGAAGAGCAAGAAGATGTAAACGGACTGCTGGAACGTCTGGAAAATGACGACGATGTTGTAAACGTATTCCATAACATGGCCTAAAAGCCCTTAAAGAAAAACAACGTAGAAAACTGTCACTAAATATATGGACATTCAGTATATCAAAACATTATTTTCCGAAAAATTCGGCTGCGAAGGGATACACTATGCCGCCCCAGGACGCATTAACCTGATTGGAGAGCATACAGACTATAACGGGGGATTTGTTTTCCCCGGAGCCGTAGTGCAGGGCATACACGCCATAATACAACCCAATGGGACACACAAGGTACGGGCCTATGCCGCCGACTTGAATAGCTACGGTGAATTTTCCATTGAGGACGAGAAGGGACCTTCTGAAATGCATTTCCGCTATGTGTTTGGCGTAGCTCGCGAGATGATAGCACAGGGCATTGCTGTAGAAGGGTTCGACACTGTGTTTTGCGGAGATGTACCGTTAGGTGCAGGGATGTCGTCCTCTGCCGCACTGGAAAGTTGTTTTGCCTTTGCCCTCAACGACATGTTTTGGGAAAATCGCATAGACAAGATGACCCTTGCCAAAATTGGTCAGGCCACAGAGCATAAATACGTGGGGGTGAACTGTGGTATCATGGACCAGTTTGCCTCCGTGCACGGACGCAAGAACTGCCTGATGAGACTGGACTGCCAAAGTGGTGCATTCGAGTACTTTCCTTGGGAACCCAAGGGGTACAGGCTTGTTCTGGTGAACTCATGCGTGAAACACGAGCTGGTAGGGTCGCCCTACAACGACCGCCGACGCAGCTGCGAACGAGTGGCTGCTGCCATTGCAAAGACAAAATCTGGCGTAGAGACCCTGCGAGACTGCTCATGGAGCGACTTGGAGCGAGTGCGCCAAGAGGTGGGCGAAGAAGACTACCGACGCGCCCGCTACGTACTTGGCGAAGTAGACCGGGTCCTGGCGGTAAGCGATGCCCTGAATCGAGGCGACTACGAAACCGTTGGACAACAGATGTATGCCACCCACGAAGGTCTAAGCAAAGACTACGAAGTAAGTTGCGAAGAGATTGACTTTCTGGTTGAAACGGCAAAAAATCTTGCTGTAACGGGTTGCCGCATTATGGGGGGTGGCTTTGGAGGATGTACCATCAACCTGGTCAAAGACGAACACTATGCTGCATTTGTCCAAAAGATTCCCTCAGCTTACAAGGCGAAATTCGGCATTGACTGCAAAATCATTGATGTCGAAATAGGCGATGGTGCCCGAAGAATAGAGTAAACGACCTATTAAATCCAATTCATTATTCACATGAAATTCAGAAATATTATGATAGCTGCCGCTACCTCTGCCACCATGCTCTGCTCTTGCGGGCAGCAAGGCGACAATCAGCAAAAGACCCTCTCAGGCCTGAATCCCGCCGATTTCGAGACAACCTACACCGATGCACAGCGTGGAGAGAAAGAAGTACATCTCTTCACGTTGAAAAACAAAAACGGTATGGAGGTGTGCATCACCAATTTCGGAGGTCGCATTGTGACCCTGATGGTACCCGACCGCGAAGGCAAGATGCGTGATGTGGTGCTGGGCTTCGACAATGCCAAAGACTTTTTTCCCGAAAATCATTCATCAGACTTTGGCGCCATCATCGGGCGCTATGCCAACCGTCTGAACCAAGGCCGCATCGTAGTGGATGGAGACACCATCCAACTGCCCCAAAACAATGGACCTCACTGCCTGCACGGAGGCACTACAGGCTGGCAGTATCAAGTGTATGATGCCCAGCAAAAAAATGACAACCAACTTGTGCTGGACATGACAAGTCCTGACGGGGACAACAATTTCCCTGGCGAGATGCAAATTCACGTGGTATATACGCTGACAGATGACAATGCCATAGAGATTGCCTATGAGGCTACAACCAACAAGCGCACCGTCATCAATATGACCAACCATGCCTATTTCAACCTAAATGGAGATGGCAGCACTCAGATTACCAACCATTTGCTGACCATTGACGCCGACAGTTACACCCCAGTGGACAGCACATTTATGACCACGGGAGAAATTGCCTCAGTAGAAGGCACTCCGATGGATTTCCGCAAAGCCAAGGAGGTAGGCAAAGAGATTTCGAATTACGATTTCGTTCAACTGAAAAACGGCAATGGCTATGACCACAACTGGGTGCTGAACACCCGTGGGGACAGCACACGTGCCGCAGCCCACCTGGTCAGCCCCACAACGGGCATTGCATTGGATGTCTTTACCTCTGAACCCGGAATGCAGGTATATACAGGCAACTTTCTTGACGGCACGGTGACTGGCAAACGAGGGATTGCCTATCCTCAGCGTGCCGCTATCTGCCTTGAGACACAGAAGTATCCGGACTCTCCCAACAAACATTGGAAAGAGAGTAACGCCTACCTAAACCCAGGCGAGACCTACCGCAGCTTCTGTAGATTCCAATTCTCTGTAGAGGAATAGAGTCCCTCGTGCAGCAGAGCAAATACCCAGATGCGTCCCAAGCGCCAAAATGGCAGCAAAGGACGCATCTTTTTTTTCTCTGGCAGCAGCACCGACAACACATCATTGAGCCATCAACCAGTTTGCGTACAGCGTGATGAAGCCCCTATCTGTGGTACCACCACATATTAGGATAATACATCTACTCGGCTGGCAACGAGAAATCCAAAGGATAAACACGACGGGCATTTCCGGCAAAGATGCCATATCCTCCCTGAATATTGGTGTGGACAGGGGCTGGCTCAGTAAATGCAGACAGCAATGATGATGAGGTGGCAAGATCAGTCAAATAACGGTAACGGTCCAGGGTTACCGTTTCAACATCAAGCGTGTACTGATGAAGGAACGGGGGAACCTCATTGGTGTCAATGGTATGGAGCATAAGCAGGGTGACATGTCGGGTCTGCCCGTCAAAAAGGCTGTCGGAAGTAAGCAGTTCGCTGTAAAAATAACCAGCAAGAGGCTCAGTGGCACTGGCATCGGAAAGCAAGACGTCATTGCAAAGGAACATATGGGTGCGGACGGTATCTATCGTATCATAGCGTTCCTCATAAGCATTATAGCGCATACCGCTGTCGCGCGAGGTGATGACAAATCGGTAGCGATCGGGGTAGTCGGGATGGTCGGCAAGATCAAAAGAGACACTCCCAAATCGCAATGAGTAAGTAGTATCCATAAAGGAAACGAGGTTGCTGATTTTTGGCATACGAGGCACATAGGTGCCAGCCATAAGCGTATGCCCATCTGCCACAGCAGTAACCCTAATAGAATCATCCTCTCTCAACGTGTAGGGGAAAAAATAATTGCTGCCCTCGACAGCCGAAGGCGACAGAGATACACCATTGACGGAGACGGACACCGAAGCCCCACTGACAGGATGAGAGATGCGGGTGTCGAGAAAGAAACGGCTGTAGGAAAAATTAACAAAGAGTTGCCGATCTGCCGATGGGACCCCATTGAGGACGAGAATGCGCTGCGAAGGCTCGAAATCAACATCAAGTACCTTTTCGCACGAGGGACATAGGAGCGCTAACAGCAACATACAGAGAATACAGCGTGACTTCATGGCTACAGATATTACATAGTGGAATTAAAAATAGAGCGTATATGCGACAGAGGGCAAGATTGGGAAAATAGAAAGCTGCATGAGGGCATGAGAAAAGCCGTGGTAGGTATATTCGCTGGACTGATAGATTATGTAAGGATTTTTATGATTGTATAGGTTGTAGCAGCTGACATTGATGGTGCGGTGCGTGTTGGGGCGTCGGAAGGAGCGGTGAAAATTGAGGCTGACATCGGCACGATGGTAGTTGGGCATACGGAAATTGTTACGCGAAGTAACATGGGATATACTATTGTACGTAAACGTGTTATCTTCGCCCGTATAATCTTCTGGGTCGTCGGAAGCCACCTGATATTTCTGCATGGCCAGAGTGGCTGTATTGCCAGTGGAGAACACCCAAGTGGCACTCACATCAAAACGGTCGGAAAACTTATAGGAGAGAACGATGGAAAGGTCATGTCGGCGATCGTATTTGGCAGGAAAGGAGCGACCGCCATTGAGCATCTGGCCTTCGCGGTCAAAACGATGGGTCGTGCGGCTCCACGTGTAGCCAACCCAGCCCGTGAGGCGTCCCACACTGCGCTGTGCCAGCAACTCCACGCCGTAAGCCCATCCCTGACCCGCCACGACCTGATCCTCCCAGCCCGTGGTTGTGCCAAAGCCAGTAGAACCATCCTTGTATTCCAGCAAATTGTCAAGATTCTTATAGTAGCCCTCTATTGAGAAGTCGGCCACTTCGGCCCACTGGTAGAAGAGACCTGCCGCCCACTGGTGAGCCCTCATGGGGGCGACACGGTCTGTGACCGGAACCCATAGGTCGGTGGGCAGACTGATACTTGTAGTAGAGAGGAGATGGAGATACTGCGTCATGTGGGCATAGCCTGCCTTGAACGAAAGCTGGTCAGTGATGAGCCAGCGAGTAGACAATCGAGGCTGTAGCGAAGGATGGAAAGAGTTTTGCACATGGAATCCACTAAAATGAATCCCATAATTAATTTTGATAGCTGGACTAATAGTCCAATCGTCCTCGGCATAGAGGACAAATTCGTTGGCTGTGACCTGCTGGTCGGAGATGGTGGTGTCCATCTGTAGCGCAGCATTCATCTGTATCTGGTCGTAGTAATCGACATCAGCCTTCATCACCGTGGGCTGAAACCAATGGCGCGTGGCATAAAGACCGAACTGCACCGTATGGTCGGGATTGGGCAGAAATGAGAAATCGGCACGCAAAGTGGCATCATGGATACTGGAATTGTAGGTCATGTCCACACTTGACTCGTTTTCCTCCCCCGTAGGAAGCGTGGCCAATTTTTCGACACCGACAACTATGGCATTACGATAGCGGGTATAAGAGCCTGTGAGGTTGGCAAAAAGACGGGGCGAAAGCTCGTAATTCCAGCGAAGAGACGCCACCATGTTGCCCCAATAGTTGTCCAGATTCATAAACTCGTCCTCAGACAATGAACTCTCGGTGCGTACTCGCAGATAGACGTCATCATCCCCCAGATAGAAAGCGCCGTAAAGACGGCTACGGTCGTTGAACTTGTGTGTGACTTTGCCATTGAGATCATAGAAATAATAGCCAGCCCTGAGATTGCTTCCATCGGCCTCGGCCATCCGCTTGACCAAAGGCTGAAGGAGTATGTCGGCATACGTACGGCGTGCCGAGAGGTTGAACGTGGTCTTCTCCTTGACGATAGGCCCTTCCACATTCAGTTTGGCTGAGACAAAACCTATTGAGGCATTGCCGTGAATCTCCTTATCATTGCCATTGTTCGTGGTGACGTCAAGCACACTGGAGAGGCGACCACCAAAACGTGCGGGGAAACTACCTTTGTAGAGCGTAACATTTTTGACAGCATCGGCATTGAATGCGGAGAAGAAGCCTCCCAAATGATTGACGTTGTATAGCGGCACACCGTCCAAGAGAAAAAGATTCTCATCAGGTCCGCCACCACGCACATACATACCGCTGCCACCCTCGTTGCCACTCTGCACCCCGGGCATAAGCTGCACTGCCTTGACCACATCGGCCTCGCCAAAAAGCACTGGCACGGACTTCAACTGCTCTACGGGAATCTCAACGGCACTCATCTGCGACGAACGGTGGTCGTTGATTCGCTCAGCCGTAATGACAACCTCCTGAAGTTCCATGCTGGGCTGAAGAACGAAATTAAGCGTGCGGTTGGCATCAAGATTGATGAGTTGCTGCTGTGGGGCATAGCCCACAAAAGAGATTTTGAGGGACACACTGTCGGCCTTGAGCGTAAGAGAATACCGTCCATTGACATTTGTAACAGTCCCCTTGCCGCTACGCTGCTCAAAGACAGTAGCACCTATCAGCGTCTCGCCCGTGCGGCTGTCGGTAATGGTGCCGCTTAGGGTATAGGACTGCGCTACGAGACGGGGTGACAACAGCAGGCACAAACACAGGATGAGTATGGATACAAATGACTTCATATAACTGAACTATGCTAATTTTGTCACCTCGCCAGTATCGGGGCATTGCTCCAGCAGCTGGGCCAGCGTTTTACGTATACGGGGATGAACAAAGTTGGGACAGAGGTCGCAGAGAGGCTGTAAGGCGAAGCGTCGCAAATGCAGCCGAGGATGGGGCAGTTGCAGCCGAGGTGTATCAATACAACGGCTGTCATAAAACATAAGATCAATGTCTATGGGACGGGGGGCATAATTGCGAGTTTCCCCAGCCGAATCCACAGAGTCACTTTGGCTGGGCCGTTGACGCCCCAGCCGATGCTCAATGGCAAGCGCAAGCGACAGTACCTCATTGGGCGACAGAGAAGTCTCGACCACGAGAGCCTGATTGATGAACGGTGTGTCGCATTCAAAGCCCCACGGAGACGTCTCATAGCGTGCCGACCGTAGCGAACTCCATCCGATGTCATGTCCTATGCAGCGAATGGCTTCGTCAAGGAGTGCATGACGGTCACCCTGATTGCTGCCAAGCAGCAATACGACAGTGCTACCCCATGTGCCTTGCAGCGTACGGGAGAAATCCATGCCGTCAAGTTTTTGCAGGAACTCATGTCGCGGAATGGGTGTGGCTCCCAGCGAAGCCAGATGACTTGTGGGCTGCTGCGCATCTATCATGCAGAAACCATGTAGGCTGGCGAACTCCACCAGACGAACAAATGCCACCTTGGAAGCATCTCTCACGAGGTGGAACATAGACTCACCACTGAACATATTGCCCAGGGAGACCCCATAAAGCCCGCCCACAAGCTGCCCATTGCAGAAAGTCTCGAAAGAGTGCGCCAATCCCAGTTCGTGCAGTTGCACATAGGCCTGCACCATATCCTCAATAATCCAGGTGCCATCCTGCCCATGCCTATCGGCGGTGGCACAACCACGAACCACCTGTTCAAAACAGGTGTCCACACGCACCTCGAAACGTCCACTACGCACCGTACGCCGTAGACTGTGGCTATAGATAAAGCGTTCGGGCCAAAGCACCATGCGTGGATCCAATGAGAACCACAGCAGAGGAGAATGATCGTCTATCGGCCACGGGAAAATGCCACTGGCATAGGCCTCTACCAGTCGCTGCGGGGAGAGATCTCCCCCTACAGCTATTAGCCCATTCTCCTCAGCTTCGGCTGGATCAGGGAATCCATAATAATCGGAAGCCAGACTGTAAATCATAAAAATAAGGAGCCTCGCCGAAGTGTTGATACATCCAGCGAGGCTTCAGTACTATCCAGAAAATATTTTCTTTAGATGACTACGCCGTTTTAGCCGCAATGGATGAAGGTTTCGACCAAATCGAGAATCTTCTGTTGGTCGTTGCCAATATCGGCACGCAGCGTACGATCGTTGTATGAGCGGAGGTCTTTCAGGATGCCATCGATAAGAGCGGGATTGAAGACACCCTGTTCCTCGTAAATCTTGCGGTCACGTTCCAGGAGGTCTGCACTGGCGGCGCAGCTGTCGGGCAACACCTCAAGACGTTTCAGCACATCTTCGTGTTCGAAGATATTAACACTGACATAGCGGTCCTTGGCATACTGAATGGCATTCTCCATCTCAAAGCCGTGACGGGCAGCCACGGTCATGCCGGCCAGCAGCAGATAGACATTGGCAGAACCATCAGGCGTGCGCAACTCAATGGTCTGTTTGTAGCTGAAATCCACAGCATCATTTTTCTCCAGCGGGTTGCAATGAGCCATCATGTTGCCGCTACCCTTGGTCCATCCCAGCGGGACACGCACCATGGCGGAACGATTGCGGTCGCCCCAGCAGATGTTGGTGGGAGCCTCCTGATGAGGCACCAGACGGAAATAGCTGGTGGGGTTGGTGTCGCCGAAAGCGGTGAGCGAGCCAGCCAGGCTCAGGATGCCGGCAATAGTCTTATGGGCAACCTCGCTGAGGCCATTCTCTCCGACATACATATTCTTGCCATCCTTGCTGACGCGAGTGTGAACGTGCATACCACTGCCGGCTTTACCAACAGTAATCTTGGGAGCAAAGGTGACCGTAATGCCATATTTATAGCCCAGTTCGCGCATCATCCACTTGGCAATGACCAATTGGTCGGCGGCATCCTCCAAAGTGGTAGGAAGAAACTCTATCTCGTTCTGTTCATACATCAAGTCGCCCAGCGTGAAGTTTCCGACCTCGCTGTGACCATATTTGATGAGTCCGCCAGCCTCGGCGATGAGTTTCATAGCCTCTGTGCGATAGTTCTCAAACTTGCAGAAAGGCGTGCTATTATGATAGCCGCGCTGATCGGCGGGCAAATAGACATCCTCCTTAGGAGCAATGACATAATACTCCAGTTCACCCATCACCTCGAACTCCATGCCGCCCGTGGCTTTACGGAAAGCGTTGCCAGCCTTGGCCAAGGTATATTCGGGAGCCATGTCAAACGGTTCACCATCCTTGGTGTAAAAGTTGCAAAGGATGTCGAGCGTGGGAATCTCAGCAAAGGGGTCAATGAATGCCGTGCGGAAGCGCGGAATGACATACAGGTCGCTGCTGCCAGCTTCCAGAAACGGGAAGAGTGACGAACCATCCACACGCTCGCCCGAAGTGAGAATCTCCTCGGCATGCTCGCGGCTATGGATGATGAAGTTGAGGGTCTTCAGGCGACCGTCATTGCCCATATAGCGGAAGTTAATCATTTCGATTTCAAACTCCTCTATGACCGACATCAGGTCGTCCTTCGTAAATTCCTTCATAGGCTTCTGAAGGTATTGCACCAATCTATTGGGATTCATCTTAAATCTATCCTGTGCCATGTTGTTTTTGTTTTTTGATTTGTGAAAAAATTTTGGATAACAAAGATAATTTGTGCAAAGATACTCAAAGTTTCCAAATGCGCAAAAAAAGAAAAAACTGCCGCATTTTTCGTACCTTTGCCAAATTGTTTCCATTAAGAGGGAATACCCTAACCGAAATACAAAAACTCTAAATATGTTCAGCAAAGAAACCTATGTGGCGCGGCGGGAGCAACTGCGCAAGGATGTGGGACACGGCCTCATCATCATACAAGGCAACAACGAAGCCCCCTGCAATTACACAGACAACACCTATTGGTTTAGACAAGACAGTACATTTCTCTATTTCTTTGGCATTCAGCGAGAAGGCCTCATCGGGGTACTGGACTGCGACAGCGGACAGGACATACTCTTTGGCAATGATATAGACATTGACGACATTGTGTGGACTGGCCCACTGCCATCGGTGAAGGAACTGGGAGAAAGCGTAGGAGTAGCCCACAGTGGAGACATCAAAGCCTTACAGCAGTTGTGCCTCAAGACCGTGGGCGAGCATCGACGCATACACTACCTGCCCCCCTACCGCAGCGACAACCAAAGGCAAATAAGCAAACTGCTGGGGCTGAAGTTCAACGCCGTGACGCGCTATGCTTCACTCGACCTGATACAGGCCTGCGTCAAACAGCGAAGCATCAAGAGCAATGAAGAAATTGCCGAAATAGAGAAAGCCATCGCCACGGCATACAATATGCATGTGGGAGCCATGAAAATGGCCATGCCAGGACGCTACGAGTACGAGTTGGCTGGATACATGGAAGGGCAGGCCCGCATGGGCAATGGCCCCGTATCGTTTCCCGTCATCATGACCATCCACGGTGAAACGCTGCACAACCACAGCCATAACAACCGACTGGAAACAGGTCGAATGCTCGTGATGGATGCAGGATGCGAGACATCTATGAACTACTGCTCTGACATCACACGCTCGGTTCCCGTGGGAGGCCACTTCGACGAAAGACAACGCGCCATATACGGAATTGTGCTGGCCGCACAACTGGCAACCATCCGCATCAGCCGCCCGGGTATCACCTACCAAGAGGTGCAGACCGAGATAAGCAAGATTCTGGCAGTCGGATACAAAGACCTCGGCATACTGAAAGGGAACGTGGACGACATTGTAGCCGCAGGAGCACACAGCCTGATGATGCCCCACGGCCTGGGGCACATGATGGGTCTGGACGTGCACGACATGGAGAACTACGGACAGATATATGTGGGATATGACGATGAGACACGTCCCAGCGAGCAATTTGGTCTTGACAGCCTGCGATGCGGACGAAAATTGGAAGAGGGCTTCGTTGTCACCGACGAGCCCGGATGCTACTTTATTCCCGCCCTCATTGACCAGTGGCACGCCAAGGGACTCCACACCGACTTCATCAATTACGACGAGCTTGACCGTTGGAAAGACTTTGGTGGCATACGTATAGAAGACGACATCCTGATTACCCAAGAGGGCTGCCGAGTGCTTGGCAAGCCCATACCCAAAACCATAAAGGAGATTGAAGAAACAATGGCAAGCTAAAGACAATCCGCATCAATCTCCAGATAAACACACATCAACATATTAGATACACAAAAGACATGCAACAAATTGAAATTGTCATAAAGAATACGGGTGAGCGACTGATGGTGGACCAAGGCACCCAGCTGAAAGACATTGCCCCCAAGCACCAACGTCCATGGCTTGGCGCACTGGTGAACAACCGCACAGAGCCTATGTCGTACTGTGTGTTCAGACCCAAAACCGTTCAGTTTATAGACTTGACGCACCGACAAGGATGGTTCGCCTATGAAAACTCGCTATGCTTCATGCTGCACAAAGCCGTGCGCGACTGCTATCCCGAAGCACGACTTCTCGTGGAACACACCATGATAGCAGGCTTTTTCTGCCGCATCGTGCCGCAAAGCAGCGAAAGCACTCCCCTGCCCGACCAAGCCACCATCGTGAAGTACGTAAAGGAGCGCATGACGGAACTTCAAACGCGCGACCTGCCTTTTGTGAGCAAGACCATGCCGCGCGAGGAAGCCATAAAACTGGCCGCCGAAGCCGACATTCCCAAGACCCAGCAACTGCTGGAACACATGAAGCGGCTATATGTGGACATGCAGTTTTTAGACGACACACTGCATTATACCAACACCATCCTTGTACCCTCGACGGGATGCCTGACCAACTGGGATTTTGAGGCCTACGAATCAGGATTTTTGCTCCGATGCTACGAAGAACGCCCAGAACCCATAGATGCGCCCAGAAAGCTGTTTGAAATCTTCCAAGAACACCGCAAATGGGTGCGGCTACTGCATGTACCTACCATCACCGACCTGAACCGTATCGTGCATGACAAAGGGTCAAACCACCTGATACAGGTGTCAGAAGCTTTGCACGAGAAAAGGTATGCCGAAATTGCCGATGCCATCTACCAACGCAAGGACAACGTGAAGATGGTGCTGTTGGCAGGACCATCTTCGTCAGGCAAAACCACCTCATGCCGACGCCTAAGCGTACAACTAAGCGTGCTTGGTTTCGATGTGCAACAGATTTCGTTGGACGACTACTTTGTATGCCGCGCCCGGACGCCTAAACTGCCCAATGGAGAGTATGATTTTGAGAATGTCAATGCCCTTGACATCCCTCTGCTAAACGACCATCTGCAGCGCCTGTTCCGTGGTGAACGCGTGGAAATTCCCACCTTCGACTTCATCAAAGGAGACCCATATTACAGCGGAAAATCCATACAAATGAAATCCTCCAGCATCCTGATTGTTGAAGGCATTCATGCGCTTAACCCCGTGCTGACAGAGCAAATAGACGACGCTCTGAAATTCAAAATCTATGTTAACGCCCTGACACAAATCGCAATAGACAATCAGACCGTGATACACAGCAGCGACAACCGACTGGTGCGCCGCATAGTGAGAGACAACAACTTCCGCGGATGGGATGCCTGGAACACGCTGCACCGCTGGGACGAGGTGCGCAGCGGAGAACTTAAACACATTTTCCCTTTTCAGAAATACGCCGACATGATTTTCAATTCGGCACTGCTCTACGAACTGGGAGTATTGCGCAATTTTGCCGAACCGCAACTGAAACACGTTGCCGAAAACGTGGAAGAATACGCCGAGGCCAAACGCCTGCTGCGCCTGCTGGAGTTGGTAGATCCCATTGACCCGAAATACGTTCCGCCAACCTCAATCATGCGCGAATTCCTTGGTGGCAGCAGTTTTGAGTACTAATCAATTCCCTGTTACCCTCAGAGAGCAACAATAGTTCCCTGCTGGCGGCAAATTACAGATAAAAAAAAGATACCATCCCTGAAAAAAATCCTTTTTCAGGGATGGTTTTGTATATTGGCCAAAGAGAACCTAATCTATTAAACCCAAATCGGGCATTAGGACTTTGCAGCAACAAATGACAACAAAACAGGTAATTCCCCACGATAGTTTCGCTACTTAAAAGGTGCTCCTAAAAATCCGATTCGACAATCATAACCATCTGATACAAACAAAGTTTCATAAGCTTTTTTTCCTAATGTCGATCATTAGAAATAGAAGAGGCATTAACCTCTAATGACCGATTTGGGTTAAATCCCAACCCGTAATGGAAGCGTCGCTCTTCGCAACCGACAGAAGGCAGCACTTAGCCGCTGCGGATAAGCCATAGATTAACCAAAGGGACGTATTCTGATTTATTGATGCCCGATAAAACTTTTTAGTGCCATAGATACAACTTGCAAACACGAATTATATGCGGTTGTAACTATTGTTTTTTTTCATAAGCAAACTCCTAAACACTTGATAGGAACCAATAATCACCGACTATTCGCCCCAAAAGTCAGAATAGAACAGGTTGTCATCCGCTGCACTCAAGAAAATCGCCCGCACCGGACGACAAAAAGTGTCTGATTAGGACAGACAATCGTCTGGGTTTGTAGCTTTGCAAATGCATAGAAACCATCAAGGAGCGTCTAAATAGGACGTAGATTCTACCCCATCCCACACCGACATACACCTGGAATCTGAGAAGTACTTGTCGTTTTACAACTCATAATAGGGTCAAATCATGATTACAACGGACCATAAAGTTCTAAAACAGAAAAAAGAGAATCATATCTGATTCTCTTTTTCGTGACTCCTGCAGGATTCAAACCTGCAACCTTCTGATCCGTAGTCAGATGCTCTATTCAGTTGAGCTAAGGAGCCATCTTTTTACTTTCTCTATCTCTCGAAAGCGGTTGCAAAAGTACGCACTTTTTCAAACATGACCAAATTTTTTTTGATTTATTTTTCCAA
This sequence comes from Bacteroidales bacterium, assembly GCA_017480145.1. Taxonomy (GTDB): domain Bacteria; phylum Bacteroidota; class Bacteroidia; order Bacteroidales; family P3; genus Colimorpha. The sequence continues at coordinate 6,381 of JAFVBF010000033.1, read as the reverse complement.
AACGGATTTGGACAGATTACGAAGAGACTATTTTTTAACCATTTATCACACCATCACATGCCATAGACATCCTGATATAACTGACGGCGAATTTCATCAAATTCCTCATCATCCAGTGGAAGTTTTGACATAATCACCATGGGCACACGCGTTTCATCATGGTGATAGGATGGCTGCTCATAGGGTTGCGGATTTTGACCAAATCCCATGCTGGCATAGAACTCTATGCGATGCTCAGAAGCCTCGTCATGGGGAAGTTCAACCTCAAGAATCACCTGCTGTGTGAGTTGCGATATAAAGTTCAGAAAGACGGCCTTGCCCAAACCCTGATTGCGCAGCGGCTCAGCAATGGCAAAATGTTCAATGTAGGTAAACTCAGGGAAATCCCAATAGGAGAGGATTCCGATAGGCTCATCATCGTCTGCCGATGTGGCGACGAGAAAATGGAAACGTTTTTTATCTCTTTTTTTCAACCTCCCAAAAGGAGGTCGTTCCTCCTCGGGAAAAGCCGATTCAAAAAGGTCTCTGGCGAAGTGCGGATGATCGCTGTCCGCGAGGGGCGTAAATGTTATCACGGCTGTATTGTTTTTTTTTGTTTGATAGTAATTCTCTACGTCGGACGGAGGTTTTAAACTGCCGATAAGATGGCTTTATTATTTTAGATTAGCTTATTTCGTCCTGCATTTTTTTGCGGCAGCAAGAAAACTAACCCTTAACGCAACACTATATATAAACTCTAATTACCTCAATTATATTGTCTCCATTTGAAAAAGAGTCCTTGAATGGCCGCTTCTCTTATTGAAAAAAGGAAAAATTACTTAAGTTGATTTTTAGATAGATTACATGCTGCATAGCGAAAGCATCGTCCTCGTTATAGCCTTTATATGTGGTTTTGGTATAATACATGGTGTAGCCCAAATCGATGCTGCCAATGGAAGGCAGGACATAGCACAATGCCAGACCACCCAAAGCGCCAAAACCAAGTCCCCCTTGATTGATATAGTCGTAGGAGCCTATACCTGCATAGAGATCGTTAGCACCATTCCATACATCAAGAATGCTGTAATTCGTACCGCCAATCTGCATCTGTTGTTCCGTAACCTTGGTGTTATTAAAATTGAACCCAAATTGGGTCTCAAACTCGAAATTACCGCCCAACACAAACCTTTTGGTCAAAGCAACGTCTATATACAGCCGACGCTCCACCCCAACCATATTACAATTAATATAGGAGCCCTGATTGGTCAAGATGCCAGAAGAAACAGCATTATTGAGATGAAACACGCCCGTTGCCGTCAGCTGGCTGTAGTCGAAACGAAGCAGCCATCCCCAGCCATGCGAATAATCATAGCGGATGCCTAACCCTATCTGGTAGGTCAGTCTGTAATACATCTCGGGATAGTCGGCTATAGTAATCTCATTGTAGCTGCCAATGCTTTGCAGGTAGCCTTGGTTTTTAAGCGACGACCAAATCTGCTGCCCATAGGACTGGCTATAGAGAACCCTGCTTATGGTATTCGGGCGCCCGCCTCGTCCGTCATAGAAATTGGCTTGTTTGGCATTGGGGACAAGTAATCCCGCATCAACGAATACAGAGAGTCCGCTGAGTCCATACTGTGGCGGCGTAGAGGCTACGCCAATCCACGAAAAGCACAAGAAAGCCAAGAATAGGCTCCGCTTGAAATTCATGTGACCGAGGAACATACGCATAAATTCGAGATTGGAGGGATCACAATGGTTCGCTCTGAGACTTGATGATGGCATCCAACAACTGTCGGGCGCGCAAAAGATGAACCTTGACAGTCCCCATAGGCAACGACAGCCTCTGCGCAATTTCTTCGTAGGAGAGTTCCTCGAAATAGCGTAGCTCGATGACCGTCCGATAACTGGGCTTAAGCATGGATACAACCTCTCGAACCCTCTTGACCCGCTGCGAGGCGATTATTTCTTCTTCAGGATTGGGGCTGCTGGATGGCATAGGGAGTTCGTAGTGGTCATCCTCATCGCGCGAAGCCAGAGAGGAAAGCGGCACAGTCGGCAAATGGCGACGGCGAATGCGGTCGATACAGCTATTGGAACCGATAGAAAACAACCATGTAGAGAAAGCGTTGGTCGGGGAATAGAGATGCAGTTGGCAGAAAGCCTTGCCGAAAGTTTCTATCGTAAGGTCGTCGGCTTCATCGGCATCGCCGGTCATTTTGAAGAGCATCTGATAGAGTGAATCCCGATAGCGCCCCATCAGTTCGGCATAAGCCCGTTCGTCACCTTGCTCGCGAGCGGCACAAACAAGTTGATAATCTCGTTTGGATTTTTCGGTTGCGAAGTTCGGCTCAGCCATAAGAGTTAGGAACGCGCTAAGAGGTTACGGATTGCACCGCTTAGGATGGAACGAAAACAAGGCCGATAAGGCATCAGCACCAACGAAATAAAGTTCCAGTAGCGGCGAAAACCAATGATAGCCCTTCAACTTGAAACGTTTCTGCGGCTGGGCAACACAAATAATCTGCCAGACCAGTTTGAGTAGCAAGAGAAGCACGGGAATCAGCCAGGGCATCAAAGGTCGGGCGAGCAACACGATGCAGGAGGCATAGAACGTCAGCAATATAAGAGGACGCATCACGATGCGAAGACGCTGCCATACGGAATAGTAGCAACGTGTGGAGAAACGGCGACGGCGACGGTAATACCAAATGGAATAACTTTCAGCCGCATCTACTTCCACCATGGAGTTCTCGTCAAGCGCAATACCCGTATTGATTCGATTACCATTGCGATTTACAAATAAGTCATCTGCACCTTCGGGCTCGACATAGTGACGTATAAAGCCATCTTTCTCAAAGAAAAAGCCACGTCGGTAGGAAAGGTTGCTGCCGCTTGCCGCATACGGGAATCCGAGGGATGCAGCCGACAGGTATTGGCAGTTGTACACCAGATTGTCATACTGCTGGAGGTGTCCCAACAATGTTTTCTTGGCAGCAATATGGGTGAAACCAAGGACAATCTGGATATCGGCATTCCAGTAGGCACTGACCACGCTACGAAGCCAATAGACACTCGGGGGCTCACAATTGACATCTGTCAGCACTATAATGTCATTCTGGGCCGACTTGATGCCCAGAGAGAGCGGGTATTTCTTGCCGTGGAAAAAATTGACATCGTCACGGATACGGACGATTTTCAGATTGGGATACTGCGCAGCGCATATCTGCATCACGTAATCAGTATCATCACGCGAAAGATAATCAACAATGATAATCTCAAAGTCAGGATAGTCCTGCTCCAGAATATTGGCGATGTGACGGCGGAGATTGTCTGCATCGTTCTGAGCAACGATGACCACAGACACTGGAGGCAGTATGCCCGACGGTGGGGCCTGCCGCAGTTTCATACGTCCCACACGCATGAAGACGAGCCCATAGCCGATGGAAAGATAAACTAATGTAGCTATACCGACACAGAGAAACACAACATTGTACGTATCAGTCAGCAAGTGAGTGAAGTCCATGTTTTCAAGATGATTGTTCTAAATTGCAAAATTATCAATTTGGGCTGATATGCAGACAGCAGCAGCAAATGAGTTCTTAACAATTTATCAACCACTTAACCACATTCATAGCACCGCCACACAACCTGAGGGGGAAGAAATGCGGTGGCTAATTCACCCTGATGCGCTGTCCAATTTGCAAAATGGAGGTGCGGCTGATGCCGTTCAACTCACACAATCGGCCAACCGTGGTGCCATACTGCTGGGCAATCTTGCTGAGCGTATCGCCCTTTCTTACCCGATGGATTGTACCAGAAGCCGCTGACGATTTTTTTTGCGTACCGTCCTTTGTGGTAGCAGAAGAGGGTTTATTACCCTTACCCGTCTTAACCTTAATGGGGGTACGCTTGCGGAGCATGTGGTAGGCCTTGTGCATATCGGCCGTAGAAACAGAATAATCACGATTGACCATTCGTTCTCCTCCAAGACGATGTTCGAAAAGCCACTGGTAAGTACTCTCCAGATAGAATAAGCGAGCCGGGAAGGTATGATTGATGCCCTGTAGTTCTGTAAACAGCAGACGAGGAAGCGTCTCATCACAGTTGCGCATTGCGTTCACCACTTTACGAGAGGAATTGATAGAGACCTGCTTGTCTGCCGTGCCATGAATAATCCACAACGGGAGTTCATTCAAGCCACAGTATTCCTTAGGGTTTCCACCACCGCAAATGGCCATAGCAGCAGCAACACGATGAGGATAGGCCGCTGAGAAATCAATGGTGCCAAAGCCACCGAGACTCATGCCAATGACATAAACACGGGTGGTGTCTATCGGATAGTGGGACACTGCATAGGAAAGGCAATTATTGATTTTTTCGGGCTTCCATGCCCCTCCGGGATCCTGCGGGGCCAGCACATAAGCGTCTAAGTCAAGCCCCATCTGAATGGCATGGATAACGCCATAGCGGCGCACCCGAGACAAATCGCGACCACACAGACTGGCTCCATGCAGAAAAAGAACCAAAGGCTTGGGCGACAATTGCTGACCTTCGAGACGGAGGGTATCGATGGAGGTGCTATGCGCCGGAGGTGTATAAATCCAAAAATCATAGCCATTGGGGACCACGCCATAGAAAGGCTCCAACTCTTGGGCAATGGCTAACCAAGGGAACAGAAGGGACAATAGAATCAAGCACTTTCGCATAGGCAGCGTCAGTCTATGTTCATCACAAAAGGCAGGCGCGCCTGGACAGGTTCCATTGTGGCCCAATAGTTCATTTCCTCATAGAAAGGGAACCACTGCTGCAAACGCATATATAGTTCTTTGTCTTTAGGAGCCGATGTGATGTTCATCACTTGCTCCATGAGGTCTTTAGGAGCAGGATAAACCTCTCGGCTATAATCCGTAATCCCAGCCTCCTGTGCTGCTAATCGCACAGCGAGCTCCATGCCGCCAAGGGTGTCCACCAAACCAAGACGCAAAGCATCCTGACCTGTCCACACTCTTCCACGTGCAATGCTGTCCACATATTCCACCTCTAACCCTCTGCCCTGCGCCACACGCATACAGAACGTGACATAGAAATCTTCAACATTGCGCTGAAGCATGGCGCGTGCCGCCGGAGACATGGGACGCATAAGACTCATTCCTGCCGCATTGGTATTGGTGGCTACTGTATCAGTTGTGATGCCCAATTTCTTGCGCATCAGGCCGCCGACCTCAGGGACAACGCCGAAAACTCCAATGGACCCCGTGAGGGTAACAGGCTGCGCCACAATCTTGGTGGCATTGCTGGCCAACTCATAGCCTGCGCTGGCAGCCACCCCACCCATGGAGACAACAACGGGCTTTTGTGTTCGGGCTCGAACAACAGCGTCCGTCATTACCTCGGATGCCACGGCAGAACCACCAGGAGAATTGATGCGCAACACAATGGCTTTCACCTTGTCATTCTTGGCAGCATCGTCCAGAGCCTTGGCAATGTCATCGCAATAGACCCCCTGCTGAAGTCCATCGCTGCTTCCGCTAACCACATTGCCTTCAGCATAAATAACAGCAATACGATTGGAGGCCAAGGGCCTGCTGCCGCTCTTGGCATAGCGGACAGCATCAACCATGCGTTTCCCTTTATAGGTGTCTTTCAACAATTGCCGAGCAGCGGCTTCGAAAACCAATGTATCCACCAAGCCACTACCATAGGCTTCGGATGCCAACATTCCCTCCAGATTATCCGCAATATAGTTCAACCTTTCAGAATCCATAAGTCGAGCCTCAGAAATGCCATTAAGCACATGATTCCAAATACTTTGCAGATAGGTTCGAACCTGAGTACGGTTGCTCTCGCTGAAACGGGTCATCGTATAGCTTTCACCAGCGCTCTTGTAGGCGTTGCTGGAGGGACGAATCAGGTCAATACCAATACCCAAACGTTCCAACATATCCTTGAAGAACAAAGACTCGGCTGCCAAACCACGAAAGTCTATCATGCCAGCAGAATTGAGCATAAGGTGCGTGGCGGAGGTGGCAAGATAATAGGATGGCTGCGAATAGCTGTTGCCATAGGCCACCACGGGTTTGCCCGAACTACGAAAATCCAATACGGCGGAGCGCAATTCCTCACTTTGTGCCCAACCTGGTGTACCACCCTCTCCAAAGTAGATATACAACGCATTCACACACGAATCGGTTTTGGCTTTCTCTATAGCGAAAAGAAGGTCATGAAGACTCACCGTCTTGGTATTTGTCATCAGGTTTTGCAACTCGGTGGGAGACTGTTCGACAATGGACTCGGTTAAATCAACCCGCACTACCAGATTGTCACCAGAAACCGCTGGCTGCTGAGAGAATGCAACCATACCAGCAATGACTGTAACAAAGAAAATCATTGCCAGCACAT
>JAFVBF010000032.1 GCA_017480145.1 Bacteroidales bacterium | reverse complement strand
GGTGTTCCATGTAGACGAGGTTGTACACATCGCCCACATTGTCGATGAAGTGGGCGTCGCTGTCGGTGATGAAGTTGAACCGTTTGAGGTAGGCGAATTTCTTCACTATCTCGTCGCGCGTGATGCGGAAGTTGATTTCCAGCCCATCGGCACGGAGGTCGGGCGGCACGAAGCCCAGCTGGCTCATGAGGCTCGTGGTGCCCTTGTTGATGTGTGCCGGCACGAAGAGGCCACCTATGCGATGCACCTCGTCGTAGATGCCGTCGAGGTCGACGTTGATGGCCGTGTGGAGAAAGTAGGGTTCCTCGCCCACAATCTCGTCGTTCTCGTCGACAATGAGCTGGTAGCCGAACCGGTCCTCGTCCAGAGGGATGGGCGGCAGGTGCGCGTCGAGGAAGTCCTGGAAAGCATCGAGCTGCGCATCGTCGCGGAAGTAGCAGAGGCAGTGTGTCTCCTCCTGCGTGGTGACCTCGACGCCGCCGAGGACGAAGAGGCCATTCTCGCGTCCGAGCCTTTGCGTGAGTTTCACCTGGCGCGTAGTGTTGTGGTCGGAGATGGCTATCATGTCCAACCCCCGCGCCAGGGCGCGCTCCACAATGGCCGCGGGCGACATTTCGAGGTCGCCGCACGGCGAAAGCACCGTGTGGATGTGCAGGTCGGCTTTGTATGGGTTGAGCATATCTATTGTGTTGTTGCGACAATGTTTTGTCTACAGCATCAGCCGCTTACACGCTAAAACATCAACACTTTCACGCATTCAAGAGCTGGTAGATTTTGCCGACGGTCTCGTAGGTCTGCATGCCGGTGGAAAGGAAGGGGATGCCTTCGTCGTTGCTTTGCTCGACGGTATCCTCGCTGGCGGTGAGGCCTTTGACGAGGATTACGCAGGCCAACTCCTTGAGCGAGGCAATGGCCATGACGTTCTTGTGGGTCTGGAGGGTTACCCAGACGTTGCCCATCTCGGCATTGCCCATGACATCGCTCAAAAGGTCGCTCACATAGCATCCGTCGATGTCGCGGTCGAGACCGCTTTCGCCGCTCAGCACTTTGAGGTTCAGCCTTTCTACAAGTTCTCTTACTTTCATGTTTTCAGCATTTTTTTTGGTTCAACATTCTGCCGCAGGCGGACGGGCGGCAAACTTAATCTTAGAAAATGCAAAAATACGAAAAAAAAACGTTACCCTGCAAAAAAAGTTGCCAAAGGCAGGACAAGACTGCGATTCGAACCTGCTTTTCGGCATTCCGTCCGCGTTTCGCCCCCTTGCAAATGCAGCATGATTGCCGGGAGTAGCAAAATCATGATTGCCGCAGTCGCCACAAAGTCATTCTTTATGGATGCTGAAAAAAGGATGCTGTGTCCTGCCACACAGCACCCCTTGCATGATTCATTTCCTCAATATGCGTGTTACTTCACGAAGCCATACCACAAACGACGTGCCGACAAGGATGATTATCCAATTCCAGAAACCGAGGCCACCAGCTGCCACGTTGAACATCTCTTGCAGACCTGGCACTTCGACAAGAAGTATTTGCACAACGAAGATGACGGCGGTGATGATGATGAACCAGCGTGTGTTGCGCCACGAGATGCCTTTGAAGGCCGAACTGGTGGTGAAGTGGGCTTTGGCATTGAACATATACCAGAAGTGCAGCATCACAAAGATGGTGAAGAACAATCCAAGCTCGTAGGGCGACACGCCATCGTAACTGCCCCACGAGAGTGGGAAGAGGTGCGTGAGCGAGGTTACGTCGTTATGCTGGAAGTAAAGCAAAATTGCCAAGCAGATAAAGGCGAAGCTGAGGCCGACGGTGAGTATTGGCTTGCCGATGCCTTTCAGGATGTGTTCATTTATAGAGCGTGGCTTCTCTTTCATCACGGCGTGCGTCGGTGGCAGCGAGGCTAAGGCCAGGGCAGCGAAGGTGTCCATGATGAGGTTCACCCAAAGCATCTGCGTAACGGTGAGTGGGCTTTCGGTGCCGATGAATGCACCCACAAGTACGATGAAGCAGGCCGTTACGTTCACCGTCATCTGGAAGAGGATGAAGCGTTGGATGTTCTTGTAGAGCGAGCGACCCCACATCACGGCGTTGGCGATGGTGGAGAAGGAGTTGTCGAGGATGGTCATGTCCGAGGCCTCTTTTGCCACGGCGGTGCCATCGCCCATCGAAAGGCCTACATGAGCTGCGTTGAGGGCTGGCGCGTCGTTGGTGCCGTCGCCCGTAACGGCGACTACCTCATCCATGGCTTTCAGTGTACGCACCACGCGCTCTTTGTCGGCAGGACGGGCGCGAGAGATAATCTTCACCTCGGGCAGGCGGTTCTTCAATTCTGCATCGCTCATGGTTGAAACCTCGGCACCTGTGAGGATATTGCGGTCGGTGTCGGCATCGTTCCACAAGCCCACCTGACGGCCAATCTCCTTGGCTGTGCCGACAGTGTCGCCGGTAACTATCTTCACCTTTATGCCGGCATCGAGGCACTCTTTGATAGCACCCGGCACCTCGGGACGGATGGGGTCGCTGATGGCTACCACGCCAAGCATACGCAGTTTGCCAGTGGGTTGCAGCTTGCCGTCGAGGAAGACATCCTCAGCCTCGTCCAATTCGGCAAAAGCAAGGCCGAGGGTGCGGAAGGCACGGTTCTGCCAGTTAAGAAGCGTATTGGCGTAAGCTTTGTCGCGAGAGTCGCCGCAGAGTTCCATCAGGATATCGGGTGCACCGGTGAGGTACAGCACCCGACGGCCATTCACCTTGGAACGGACGATGGTGGCCATATACTTTATCTCGGTTGAGAAGGGAATGCGGTCCAGCACCTCAGTCTGTTCGCGAAGGTCGCGGTAGTTCTTGCCCTGCGAGTGCAGCCACAGGAGCAAAGCGCCCTCGGTGGGACTGCCGATGGATTTGGCATGTTGTGGGTCGGAATAGTCGAGGTTGGCTGTGGTATTGACGGCTATGCTCTCTTCGATGAAAGGAAGCAGGTCGCCGTGTGGGAATTCCGTCTCTGCCACCTGCATTCGGTTCTGCGTAAGGGTGCCCGTCTTGTCGGTGCAGATGACGGATGTGGCACCCATAGTCTCGCAGGCGTGCATGGTGCGCGGAAGGGTCTTCTGCTCCATCAGACGCCGCATACTGAAAGCAAGGCTCAGCGTTACGGCCATCGGCAACCCCTCGGGGACGGCCACCACGATGAGGGTGACGGCAATCATCACCGTGTCGAGTACATACTTGATAAAGCCTACGGTGCCTTCGGTCGAGTCAAAGTCGGCATTACCTTGCAGGAAATATATCGCGATACGCCCCACAACGATAAGCCCGGCAATGATATAACTGGCTTTAGTGATGAGGTCGGCCAAGCCGTTGAGTTTTTGGCTCAGTGGGGTTTCTTCACCCTCGCGTACCTGCGCAGCCTCGAACACGCGTCCGCTTTCCGTTGCGTCGCCCACTTTTAGAACACGAGCGGTGCAATAGCCTTCGAGTATCGGCGTGCCATTATATACGTGGTCCGAAGGATAAGTGGCTTCTTTTTCGAACTTGGCTGGGTCGGTGGTCTTGTGGTGTGGCGGCTCGCCCGTGAGCGACGATTCGTCGACCATCAGATGGTCGGCTTCGAGCAGCAGGCAGTCGGCAGGCACCTCTTCGCCAGTGGTGAGTAGAACGATGTCGCCAACCACGATGTCTTTGCGCTGCACTTGGCTGATGTTGTTGTTGCGGATCACCTTCACCAGCGTCTCGTCGTTCACCTCGTTGAGGGCTTGGAAGGTCTTCTCGTTTTTGGCTTCGAGAATATGGGCCACACCCGTGGCCAAAAGCACCGCGAAGGCGATGCCGACAGGCTCGAAGTACGGGGTGAAGCCACTCTCGCCGCCAAACACGCCTTGGTAGAACGAGATGGCTCCGCTCAGCACCAAAGCCGCAAGGAGAATGGTGATAAGGGGGTCCATATCGAATTTGCGCTCTTCGCTGTCCCACTCGCCACCAAGGTAAGCCACGAGGTAGGTGATGAAGAAGAGTACGGCAAGAATCACCGGTGCCAGCCATACCTCGCCCGGCATAGCTACACCATTGATATTCAGGATAATGACTACCGCTATTGCTGCTATAAAAAGCCCCAAAATGGTCTTCAGTAGCCAAAAGTGCATGCAGTCCTTTATCTTATCCCAAGTAGACTGCTCTTCGGGAGGCGTCAGGATATTGACACCATGTTCTTTGCGGCTTGCCAGCACCTCGGCATCGGTCAAGCCTGTGTAATGTTTGTGTTGATGGTCCATTTTGTCTTAATTTAATATTCAATATTTGCAAGCTGGTTATTTCCTTTATCATTGAGGAAAAGCCTTATAATCAATCCTCTTGATTTAAGTGATTCTAATGGTAGCGTTTCTGAAATATCCTTAAGCAACTGATTATATTCTACATCTCCCATCCAAGGAGTATCAACAAGAATTTGATATGTATATTCCACCAGGTGAGATTCCTTCTCATATTGTACGCTTTTGCACCACAAACCCTCTTCTAACTCAAATGGACATATACTGTTTGCCGTGGCAATTTGTAAGTCTGTAGTTTCATTATTGTATGTGATAAATGCATCATCATCAATATTGGATATGTAATCATACTCGAAATGCTTCTTTAATATAATTGTGGAATCGGGCAAACATAAGGTATAAGATAAATTTGCATTTGCTGCATCAAAATAGCCTATAAGAGAGTCAAATACATTCATTGCCTCGCCAGAAAGTATAGCAACGCTTGACTCGGATAAAAATTCGCCCATGTTTTTAAGTGTTGCGATATACGAGGTATTATTTAAGTAAACATCTTCAACTGGTATTGTTTGTTTAATCGATACACAATTTTCGTCTCTGTCATAGGCTAATTCTGTGCCCTTATATTTTGGAAGATTCCATGAAGAAACCTTATTGATATATCGTTGCAAGTTATCTTTATTTACGGAAGATCCTCCAGAAACATCAATAAGTACGGACATTATGACAATCGCAATGGGAATCAGCAGGAACGAAGCCACCAACCATTTATCCACACGTTTGACTTTTCTCTTTTCTTTGGGGAAAAGCCTCTTAATTTGCGGTGAAACACAGAGAAAAGTGTACCAAATGGCAGTCCATATCGTTGTGCTTCTCATCCGCGGAAGATTATAAAAAAAATCAGAACCATCTCCATTATCATATAATATTATTCCAAGCAAATTTGATACAAAGCAAACAATTAGATACGATTTCATCAAGAATACACCGTTGGGGCGTTTCTTTGCCATTTGCACTATGGCATAAATTGCAAGTACCAAAAATAATGCTCCTTCTACTGCGTCGCTCCAACCTAACAACGAATTATCTATTTGTGGTTGTGATAACTGTTGGATAAGAGGATATAAAAAAGAAATGATTCCTCCTAATCCAATCGTAATTAGCACAAAACGTACCCATCCATGAACTTCATCATCGCCATTATCGTCATCAACGAACGATTCTTTATTTGAGACGTGTCGTTCTTCTTTGACTTTTGCAATAAGCCTTTTAGCCTCTTCTTCCTCAATACCAAACCGAGATAAATCCTTGACAAGGAACTCATCCGACCACCTATAGTCTTTAATTCCTTTAGCGATATAATCTTCAATATTATCTGGAACGGTTATACTTTTGTTATTAATTTCGGTTTCGGTATTCATATTATGACTTTTTTTAAGGTTTGTTTATCATAGGTTCCACCATAGAATTGGTTGATAATGGCAGAAAAGATAGGTTCATTTGTTGCCATCCAAAACAGCGTTGCACACGACTGGACTTTTCTGGCATCAATCGTGCCAAGGATTTCTGTGGCCGACATGTTGCTATGCTGTAATAAAGCTTCGGTTATTTCGAGTAAACGCTGGCGCAGAACGGGATGGCTAAAGTAGGCCTTGGCTTCTTCGATGCCATCAAGACCATAGTAGTTGGAATTGTAACTATGCCCCAGACCTTTCAGCTGTGGGAATATGTACCATATCCAATGGCTTTGTTTTCGCCCAGCGCGAATCTCGGCAAGAGCGGTATCGTAAGTCCGCTCTTGCGCATCGAGAAATCGTTGTAAGTTGTATGTATTCATCATTTCGATTTGTAAACTTATTGGCCATAAGATGTATTCTGTCTACTGGATAATACACTCCACGACCATCTTGTCCAAGTAAGATAATATGCAAATTCGAGGCTATCTTCGATTATTCCATGTTCTTTTGCACTTTCTGCAGCTCTAATCATAGATGGAACCTTGTGTCCAAATTTTTCAGGAGTCTTATGATATTCATTTAATTGTCTATGATATATTTCAATTGTTTTTTCTAATTGTTCCTGTGTCGGACATATGTATCCAGTTTTACCGTATGGTTCCTCTGGAGATAATTCTCCACGTAGGTTAAACAAACCAGATTCTTTTGGAAAATACCATCTTTGAGGTTGCTCTTGTTGCTTCTTGAAGGTTTGAGCAAACAGTTGTGCGCAAATACTGCATGCAATTACTGTTAGTAAAAATGACTTCTTCATGATTAAAAAACTTCGTTTTTGTTACTTGGCTTTGTATTAAAGTTTCCGTTGCGCTGAAGTGTTAGTTTGTATGTCAGAATATCGTTATTGAGGATTTCCGGATTATCTTTAGAGTACTGTACATTCCGAGTGAATCCACCTCTTATTCCATCGCCCATATTTACTTGCGATGACCAATCGGTACCGTAATAAAAGAATACTTGATAAGTGCCATTTGCCAGTTGAATTGTTCCCGTAGAACCACGTCGAATATATCGATGTCCTGCCACGCGACCATCTTTGTTATTATGACGGATTATTACTATTACATCGCAATTAATTGGAGCCCGAACTGTTACCTCTGAGTGAGGGGTATATTCATCGTAGGTCTTATTGGCGCCATACCATTGGGAATAAGGTTGGCTGCTTTGTGCCGATGCTGCAAAGGCGAGCATCATAGCTACTATAAGTGGTAAAAACTTTTTCATTTTATTATGTTTTTTATAGTTAATAGCAAATCTTGCATGGTGTTCTGCCCTTGCTTACAGCAATGCTTTGACTTATCTTCGTAATGCTTCCTTGACAATTTCCTAAACCTCTGCAAGAAGATGTTGCATGGTAGCGTTTTGACGACGAACCTGTGCAGATGTAGACATAAGACTCTTTACTTTCTGAAGCTGAGGTAGTATCGAACGACATGCACAGAGTTAATACTGCTACACAGCCTTAGTATACCTACAATTTTTCTCATACTGTTTACCCCATTAAATCATCAAAGAAATCGCGTTTACCACTATTAACGTCAACAACAGGTGTAGCGGTAGACTTGCCTTCGCCCAACTGCTCGCGCATGGCGGTGTCGGCTTGAAGGTTGCGCAAGCGATAGTAGTCGATATAACCCATGGTGCCTTTCTCGAGAGCAGTGGCCAACGCACGTGGCACAGAGGCTTCGGCCTTTACCTGATCGGCACGATTTTCGGCTTCGGCAGCAACAGCCATGGCACGACGTTTCTCGGCCTGCGCTTTGGCAATCTCGCTGTCGGCGTTGGCACGGTCTATTTGCAATTTTGCCCCAACATTCTCACCAAGGTCAACATCGGCAATATCGACCGACACTATGGTATAAGCCGTACCACTATCTAAGTTGCGCTGCATAACAAGTTTGGAGATGCTATCTGGCTTTTCCATGATATTCTCGTGACTGTCGGCAGCACCAATGGCAGTTACGATGCACTCGCCTACTCTTGCTAATATGGTGTCCTCGCTCGCTCCACCGACAAGGGTTCGGACATTCGATTTTATGGTTACACGAGCTTTGACAATGACTTGAATGCCATCCTTAGCCACAGCTTCTACGGGTGGAGTGTCAATCACTTTGGGATTAACACTTGTACGGACGGCATCGAGTACATCGCGTCCTGCTAAATCGATAGCAGCTGCCTCTTGGAAGTTAAGTTCTATTCCTGCCTTGTTGGCAGCAACAAGAGCATGTACAAGATTCTCCACGTCGCCACCACTCATGTGATGAGCTTCCAGTTTTTGGCGATCGATGGTACGTAAGCCCGACTGACGAGCTTCTATAAGACTCGATACAACTCTGCGACGTGGAACCCTTCGCAAGGGCATTAGGAGTAACTGAATAGGATTTAGCCATACACCCGATACGGCAGCTTGAATCCATGTCAATAATGTGGGCAGAAGAATTACCCCAACAACAATCAAGACAATATATATAGTTTGCATATTTAAAGTCATTTGTATAGTTTAATACTTGTTATATCTACCATGTTGTAATCGTTGTGCTGCTGGAGTTGCTTCGGTGTTGACTTTCGGTTTCTCCCCAAAGATTGGTGCTGGTGGCGGTTGTTCCAATGGTGTTGCCATAGGAATCCTTATAGGTTGTATTCTGATTGCCCCAATAATCGGTCGAGGTTGTCGAAGTGTAGGTGGTGTTACCGTAGGCGTCCTTATGTGTGGTTTTCTGGTTGCCCCAATAGTCGGTCGTGGTGGTCGAGGTGCCGGTGGTCTGGCCGTAGGCGTTCTTGTGGGTAGTCTGCTGGTTGCCCCAATAGTCGGTCGTGGTTGTCGAGGTGCCAGTAGTCTGGCCGTAGGCGTTCTTGTGGGTAGTCTTCTGGTTGCCCCAGTAGTCGGTCGTGGTTGTCGATGTGCCAGTGGTCTGGCCGTAGGCGTTCTTATGGGTAGTCTGCTGATTGCCCCAATAGTCGGTCGATGAGGTTGATGTTCCGACGCGATAGGTCTGTGCCATGATACTTGCCGTGAAAGCCAATGCTGCGATAGATAAAATTACTTTTTTCATTTTCTTTGTTTGTTTAAAATTTCTGCTGCAAAAGTAGTTTCATTTCGTCGCAGCAAGCCTCTTTTGGCATTGTTTCCCTGTGTTTTTGCTACTCACCACTTATTTATTAGGAAATGTTTCCGGCAGATAATTTTGCGTGTGCAACTGGGCATATCCATTGGCAGTCAGTATATTGACTATGGATTTTTCTATTGGAATATAAAACAATCCGTCCTCGTCTTTATGGATGGTGTAGTCGTTAGGATTTTGTAGCAAAGAGGCCAACTGTTTGACACTTTTTCGGATATTGGCCACCATGGGACGGCGTATCTCCGGAAGGAAAATATCGGGTGCTGCGTCTTTCTCACCTCCGAAGAGTTCGTAAATCTTGTTGTATGCACACATCACTTGCGCCGAGCGAGATGCGTACTCCTTGTATTTCTTTGCATCGGTGGGTGGTGTGAAGCATATCCCGCCTTGTGTCTCGGACATATACAGCAGCAGTACGTACAAGGCTTTCTCTTTACGCTTGATGCCCTCTAATGTGCGCCCTATCTCTGGCAAGGCTACCTCGCCCTTGTAGGGGTTGATGGCTACGCTGCTTGCTACACCTGTCCGCAGGGTGTACATATCAAATATCTGCTTGTAGAAGGCTCGGTAGAGGAATTGACCATGCTGCTCCTCAACATTCGACACCACCACCTTGCTCGAACTCAACATAGCAACGTATTCGTCGCGAAGTTGTCGGGTAGTCGTGGCAACACTCTCGCCAACTTCCACAAACAAGAAGTCGCCATAAAGGCGTTGCCCCACGTATCCACTCCCAACCTTCATCATCAGCGAGGGACGCGTTTTAGCGACAGTTTGCATATTCAGCCTCTCAACAATCTGCTCTTTGCAGAACTGTGCCGTTGTCAGGTGCGACAGATGCGCTACAAGCGGCGCGACCTCGTCGTTACTGATGTTTGGAGCCAAGAATTGTGCCACATCGCGGAATGTGCCTTCGGAAAACTGGCGGTAGTGCGACGCTATGTGTGGAACATATACAAACGACATGCCGGCCGAGCGCCATTCGTTGACGATGTTGCGATATTCGTGTGCTATCTCTTCGTTGAGTGTGCTTTCGTAGGCGTTTTCGATATAAAGCACTTGATTTGATTCAATCCTAACCTCCTGTTCGTGGATAGACACCACCTTTGCCTGCGGTTTGGCGTTGCCGATGGTGTGGTTGAGTGCCAGCATGATGATAGCCTCGGTAGGGTCGCAGAACCCATCGCTGACGGTCATATCGGAGCAGTCTGACAGCAACTCCTTGCGCGTATGTGCATCGCTCTGTTGTAGTATGTGTATGGCATCGGCAAACGTAGTGTCCGAGGCTGCCCGCTCATGCTCACGTGTAAGACCATACTTCTTTTTCAGGAGGGCATAGTGCTCCATCTCGCCGGCATCTATGATGCTGTCGGCCTTGATGAGGTCTGCCACGATACGTGCTACCGCTATGCGCTCCGTGTTTTTCATTTGTGTGGTCTAAAATAAATTTTCTCTGTTTGAAAAAGAATGTGTATCTTTGCAAAAAATTAAGCAGCGATATGCCTGAAATAAGTAGATTTTATGGTATTATTATCTATATGTATGTAGATGACCACAATCCACCACATTTTCATGTGTGGTACAATGACTATAAGGCAATCATACACATTAAGGATGGTTGTGTGAAAGGCGTTCTTCCACGTAGGGTTTTGACGCTTGTCTACGAATGGCTTGACCTGCACAAAGAGGAGCTCCTTGAGAATTGGAACAACCTCCAGAACGATAAGCCTGCATTTGTTGTCGAACCCCTTGATTGATACAATATGGAAAACTATTTTATCTTGTGTGTTACCAATGCAGAATATGTGCGAGACCATATTTTGAAACTTACTTTCAACGATGGTGTTATAAAGTTGGTCGACTTTACTCCTCTGATGCAAAAAGGCATTTGTAAGAAGCTCCAGGACTTGGATTATTTCCGTAGTTTTACTCTTGACCCTTTCACAGTCGATTGGCACAATGAGATTGGTTTTGCGCCAGAATCGCTCTATGAACGTGGTGTTGCCATAGTGTAGAACGTAGGCCTTCTTTCCGCCTTCTATGTAGGAAGTGTATGTCATCTATGCTTTCACGTGCATTTAGGGCAACATATATATTGAACATTTTGTTCTGTCCAAAAGATTAGGTGGTTTGCATACAGATATGGTAACGTGTACCTTTTTATCGAATCTGTATAACATCTACATTCTGGACACATCAATAACTTGTGTGTATCCCACTCATATTTCTTTTGACGTTCTATTGCATCTGTTTTCATAAAAATTCAATTTACTGACCGATAGCAATCACAAGCAACATCATGACCAAAAAAGCCAAAACAAATCCCGCAATAAATGGATACCAATAATTTATTCCTGGCTTTACTTTATTTAACACAATTACTGCTATAGCAAAACAAGAATAGACAATCACAAAAGTTATTAAGAAAACTCCAATGGATCCTCTAGCGGATATAATTGCCCATCCAAATGTGGGTATTAGCATCTCACATAATTGTTTTTTCATATCTCATTCTGTTGGTGAAATATTTTTTATACTTAAAACTGATCTTTCAGACTGCCACCATACTACATTGTTTATTAAACCTTTAAATTGACTGTTATGGAAGATTTTGAATTGTTAAGAGTGGTTGATGTTGATTATCTGCACGACTATACTATGAGGTTAGAGTTCAGCAATGGCGAAGTACGCATTGTCGACTTCGAGCCGTTGCTGCATGGTAAGTTCCGCGAGGAATTGCGCGACAAGAGTAAATTCATCCAATTCGGCCTCACCGATTGGACGCTGGAGTGGTACAACGGTGTGGACTTCGCCCCCGAGTTCCTGTACGAACACGGCACCGCAGCATAAACTTGAGTTCTTTCTACCTTCTTTCCGCTTTCTATGTGGGGAGTACATACCATCAGTCGTTGAAGAACTCTTGCTCGCTGATTTCGGTGGTTGATAAGTTTTCGTATCGAGAGTCTTGTTCGATATGTATCTTTAAAGAATACGAGACAGCGTCTAACGTATTTTTATCTCCGAAATCGAACATTGAGGTGGTCTTTTCGTAATTAGCTTCTCTGGTAAACTTGCCAATAGTCTTATTGCCATCGTACGAAATCATCCAATCTTTCCCATACGTCAATTTAAGGTAGTATTTCCCCTTAGGGAGTTCGTTAATAGTAGTCGTACTACCTGCTGGAACGTAAACATATCGGATAGGACGCTCGGTTTCGATATTCACAATCTTTACAGCCATATCTAAATCTCCACCAAGTTCGATGTCGAAATAGTTATCCAATATGCCTTTCTTCGCAGATATGCCATACTCTTCTGGCATATCACCTTGTTGTGGACTGCTTATAACCCATCCTTCATCCATAAGGTTTTGCTGGTATACAGTCGGTGAGCTTTCTTGGTGTGAAGATGATGAATGATTGGTACACCCTGCGAGAGAGAATGTGATTAATAGAAGGGTAAAAATGCGTTTTGTCATAGGAATAATGCTGTGATGAAATTAATTAACGCCTGTAGGATTATCAGCGAACCTACAAGCCAACATGCAATGTCTATGAGTCTTTTCCATGGATTGCTCTTTTTCTTAATCAATAGTTTAGGTAATACAAGTATTAAGAAAAGACCAAAAAGGAGTTTTATTACTAATGTTACCATGCCATTTTAACATCATTACAAAAGGGTACTGATGGCATTGAGCCAACAGTACCCTTACAGGCGGTTAGTTAAATCTGCCTTCGCGGTACATCTCGTTCACGCGAGTCTGAATTTCATCATATCGGCTACCGAGGGCATCCTTGCGTTCTTGTCCATTGCCAAAATCGCCACGCACTACACGTAAGGCATTCTCATCAAGAGATGAGGATAGTGCTGTGGCGGCACTTGATGTAGGCTTAACAGACTCACGCGCGGTGTTAGATCCGTCCGTTGAAGAAGGCCTGTTCGAAGTGGTAGTTGGATCATTAGAGACGTCTTTACTTGCAGAAGGTTCCGATGTGCTTGCTTTCGCATTGGGACTGTTCTGCGCAGATGGAGATGCCTCCGAAGGATTCTCATTAGAAGCAACTCTGTCCTCCGTGTCTTGTTCCCCTGCATCGGGAAGTGAGGCTACGTCTTCAGAGGGCGAAACATTAGTCGGCATGTTCTTCGCTTCGTTACTTTCCAGTGAAGGACTATTAGTCATCGCCACTTGTTCTTGGGAAGATTCTCTTCCAAGATTAGCAATCGCAATTGCTCCTCCTGCAACCAATGCAGCTGCCACGACGATCCACAGCCATCTCTTCGGCTTTGGTGTGGGAGTGGGTTCTGGGACTGATTGCTTTTGACGAAGTGTTACCTTTTTCTTCAGGGAAACATTATTGTTATTTGTTTCCATAAATCAATTGCATATTAACTCAAAACCAGGAATCTCCTCAAAGGCAGTCCCCAAATCCATCACTCGACTCTCGTTTTTCAACGAATTCTCTCCATTCTCATTTTTTATCGAGCATACACAATACACATGCCCATGCTCCTTGGAGTCAGCTAACACTTCCAAGTAATCACCAGAATCGCTTTGCAGTTCTATGCGTGCATGATCCTCCGAGAAGGTTACATCCTCTCCCTCAATGGCTGCACCATAGTTCACCACACAGACGTATGCTGTGTCAATCTCGTCTAGACGAGCAACATTAATCTGCTCTACCTCCTCGCCACCAGGCTGAGGCTCTTTGTTATCTCCCATGTGTAGCATGTAGGGGAAGTCATTAAGCGTACCGAGATCGCTCTTTTTGTTGCGATATTCGTTAGAGAATACACCGCCAATTTGACCGTCCTTCTTCTTGAAGAATATGCAGAGGTCCTGATCGGTATCAGTTCCCCAAATGAGTTTTACTTTTAGTTTACCATTAAAGGTAAACGCAACGCTTTCACCCTTACGTTTAAGGGTAACTTTCTTTTTTAATTGTACTTCTACCATTTTGTCTATTTTTAATGTTATTCAACTAATAGTTTAAATCCAGGTATCTTGTCGTATGCCTCTCCAAGAGACAATACGTCGCCTACATTGAATACAGAATTTTTACCACCCGCGTTTTTTATAGAACACACGTGATATACTACTCCTTCGTTTGGGGTGTCAATTGGCACTTCGAGATAATCTCCTGAATCGGTCATAAGTTCTACTCGACCATTACAGCCATTGAAACCTATTGACTCTCCATCAATAGCTGCATCGTATGCCAATACACAAACGTATGCTGTATCTATCTCATTAAGGTTCGACACATTCACTTGCTCTTTTGCATCAGGATTTGAATGGTCTGTCCTCATATCACCCTTATGTTCCATATAAGGGAACTTATCAAGATGACCTAGGTCGTCTTTCCTCTGTCGGAATCCC
Organism: Bacteroidales bacterium; assembly: GCA_017480145.1. GTDB lineage: Bacteria > Bacteroidota > Bacteroidia > Bacteroidales > P3 > Colimorpha. Next base: position 6,730 of record JAFVBF010000032.1, on the reverse strand, counting down.
GATGAAAATACACCGCCATCTTGTCCATCCTTTGTGCGATAGAACATGCAAAGGTCTAGGTCCGAGGACACACCTCCCTCATTCCATGTACAGATAACCTTTAAAAGGCCATCGAATGTAAATTCTACCGGCTCTTGCTTTCTGCGCAGAACCACTTTCGGTCTGAGTTTAATTTCTTCTGCCATATTGCTGCTGTTTAAAAATTGAATTCATTAAATGTTTTACTCTCCTTCTTGTTATGGGGAATATCCATATCAAAGAAAGAGTCGCCAGTCTGTTTATTTTTCGAAGGAGTGGTATCTGGCCTTGTGCAAGTGTGTTTGTTTGATGAGGGTTGCCCCTCATCAAAGAAGTCTACTTGTTGACTCTTGTTTCCAAATCCTATAGGTTTCCGATTATTATGTTTTAAAGTGGACATATCATCTTCTGCATCATATATCTTTTTATACAATGGCTTGAATATATCGGCACGTTTAGGATATTTTTTTCTTAACCCATTCAGTTTCTCTCTTGCTTCACTAATTTTATGTGCTGCTATCAGTACTTTCACGTCATCTATCTCATCTTTGAAATGCTCTTCTTCCTTTTGTTTTGCTATTTTTTCTTCCTGCTCTTCAATCTTAACTTTAGCACGATGTAATATCTTTTCTATCTCTGAATCGTCTGATATTTTTAGAAATTCATTACATGAATTTACAACATCTTTCCACTTCTCTTCAAATACCGCACCTTGAATTATACGTTTAAGAGTGTTTGTTTTTGTTGCCTTTTCAATCGAGACCTTTTCTTCTTGCTTTATTTCTTGTAGCTCCTGCGACCATTGCAGTTGGTTTTGATGGTCTTCTTTTATCAATTCGCTTATGGCAGACTTCGCTTCAGCATAGTTGCTGTTATTTTTTGCTTGCTGCAACTGCTGCTTGAGAGATGTAATGTGAAACTCCTTCTCTTTAATCAATTGTTCAATCTCGTGCTTTTTCTGCTCGGCTACCTGATTACGTGGGTCTATGGTTAGAATTTTCTTTAATTCATTCAGTGATTCGGGGTAAAGCTTCTGTGCGAAGTACAGGTCGGCACGGTTTTGCAATTGTTCAATTTGTACAGATGTGTCTATCTTTTGCCGAGCCACATCACGGATACGTTTCGCTTCTACCGATTCTGGTACGGAATTCAATGCAATTTGGCTTTGCATCAGAGCATCTTGATAGCGTTCTTCTTCAATACACTGTTGCGCTCGACGTAAAGCCTCATTGTACTGCTCATGACGAAGTTTCTCCTCTGACAATAGTCGTACTGCATCGTTCAATTTGCGTTTCGCTTCTTCGTCATCAGGCTTCACTTTCAAGGCTGTCTCGCACCAGTCCTTCATCTGCACATAATCTCCCTTCCGCTCAAACTCCTCAATATGTCCCATAGCATCACGGTATCGTTTCTCTGCATCCAACTTCTCATCCTCCATCTTTTTGGCATTCTCCAAATCATGGGCGGCCTGTAACTGACGCTCCTCTTCGATAATGGCATTCTGTATGCGTTGGCGTTCTGCCTCGGAAGTGTTGTCGAAGTTCGTATTGGCTGCCAAGAATTGACTACAGTCAATGTGGTTATACATTGACACAATAGCAGGAATGTCTACATTTCTGTAGTAATGCAATTGGTCTTTACCTAAAGGGAAACAGCTGTGTATCTCACTTGCGAACATTTGATTAGAAAAAACATCTCCTAAGAATAAAATTCCCTTCAAATCAACATGCGATACTTCGCCAACAAATCTGCTAATCTCCCGAATCACTTCCGTAACAATCGTTTTGGTTCGCTTATTAATATCTCGAATAAGTAATGAAACATCAGCCCTATTGTTGGGAGCAATCGAGAACGAGATATTGCTCAACGTGATGGGTAAATTCTCTGGTGTATTGGATAATCGCACAAGCCATCCATCAAGAAGAAGACGTGTGAACCGGATTTGCTCATGTTCTTTTTCTGCGATGCTATTCAAAAAGCATTGTTTTGCGTTCAACTTTTCTACAACGGCCTCTACCAATGCCCTTCCTCTGGCATCTTTCCCCATCCCAAATAGTTCTGCGGCTCGTTCTTCAGCGAAAAGGTTATTATTCTTCACATATATGGAATAGCGCAAATTTTCAGTCAGAGCGTTCAATACCAAATACCTCCCATCGTCCCTCACCGATCCTTTTTTGCTCACATATTCCAATAATAGATGTTCGACCTTCGCTACTTTTTCTTTCACCGCAAACCGATGTCCCTCCAGCTCCTTGATAAAAACTAGACGTGCTGCAAGTGGGACCTCTGCTGAAAAACTAATAAAGGTATCTATTTTGCCATTGTTTTTCACCTCATTGGCCAGGTCGTCAAGCAACCCACTGGCAGCAAATATTTCTTTTATCTCATTCCGATTATGATCGTATTGGCTAAACAAAACACGAGGGTCAGTTATTAGGTTGAATATGTCTCCAAAATACCGTTCTTCTTTATTCAAGAAGTGAACTTCATTTGTTTTTCCATATTCCACTCTACCCGACTCTCTGTTCTCGTAGAAGTAGAGCCAGTATTTATCTTGCAATGGATGTATGGCCTCCTCGGTGCACACTGCACCGAGGATATGCCACCGATCAATGTATAAACAAAGTGTTTGCATAGCGATTACTGTCGAAACGCCTTCTTTATCAGTATATCAAGAATACAAGTAGCCTCTACCATAAAGATAGGTTGATGATAACGGAATTCTCCACCATTCATATTCTTGCGTGCCTTTACATACTCTCTGTCTCTGGTAACGCATGCTGATATTCGTGAGCGAACGTCGGCAATATCGTCGCGCAACTCTCGCTCTGCATTTGGATAGAGTTTGGTCTGATTACTAACAAAGTCAAGGAACAACGAGGCAAACTGCATGAAGTTATCACACGAAGTGAACGAGAAGTTGTTCATCTCGTTTGCGAAGTAGTCGCCCAGCAATTCGTCCGATGCCTCAAGATTGCGTTGACTATGGTCGGGTGCAGTGTATATCACACCCTTTTCGCCGCAGATGCTGCCTCCTTCAAACTCACGATTGATTACCACCTCGCGTCTGTCGCACAAACCTGTAGCTACCTCTGCTTTATTGCTGTCGGCAATTTCATCGCGATAGCGTACATCCACCGACTTGTTTTCACAAATACTCTCTATGCCTGCATTTAGGCATTGTGTGTAGTATTGTTTTGTAACCCTATCGCCAGCCGATGATGGCAACCAATGGAACAGCCGGCCTCCCTTTCCAAAGGGCAACACCGTAATCCGTGTAATACTGTCTAAATGCATGCTCTTGATAGTCTTGCCTATCAGCATGCCAGAATAGAAAAGCAGTGCACCCGTTACATAAGCCGGGATGGAGAATACAAATTTGGCATTCTCATCCATAGAACTATAGAAACGTTCATAATCATCTTGTGTCTTCAACTGGTCAAATATGCTGTTCAGGTAGTAGGACGCATTCTGAGGCTCTCGTATTATATCTGCCATATTTTCTACATATACGTTCGTCCTCTTCGAGTTATGGAAACTGAGCAATGCACGACGGAAGGTGTCCGATGATGTTACCGCTCCAAAGAATACCCCTGCAGCCATTCTCACAGAACTCTCGCGCAACAGGGTGTTTTTGCCCGTAGCAGGGTCGATGGCAAGAAGAAGAATGTCGCTGGTGCTACCCCCAACATCGATGCCAAGGAATATCTCATCGCGCTGGAGCGAAAAGTCCTGCCCCAATGCGAAGCTGCATACTGCCTCTGCCTCTGTGGTTAACTCTTCTGACACTGTCGGTCTCAGTCCCACTATAGGGGTAAGACGACATAACTCACCGAATATTTTGTCCAGTTCGGTTACATCTGGCTGCATCATTGAACCAGGATAACTCCAGTTCAGAACCGACGGACGAATACGGTTGGTATACAGATATGCACATGTCTGCAGCCATACCGATTTTAGGAATGCCCGTTTTTTCTGTACGCCCCTATCGTCATCAAGCCATTTCATATTGTAATGCAATGTACCAGCCTGTGTAGTGATGTAATACTCATCCATCTTTTTCACCCTTACATTGTGGCGATAGACGGGTACGCCACCAGCCACCTCGTCCGAGGCATAGACCTTGGTCTCTTCATTGTCGTATGATTGTTCGTGTAGCCATGATTTCACCTGTCCGTTGGTAGAACTGTAGTTGGAAAAAAACAGAAGTTCATCGTTAGTGGCCAAGGCACGTGGATCATCATTTTCCTTGCCGACCAGAACCGCCCTGTAATTTTCAAACTTTATGGGCGAAGGACCTCGATTGTCGGCGTTATAGTATACACATGTGTTGTTGCTTCCGAAGTCGAAACCAACCTCTGCGGTATGCTTCATATCAAGCGTGCTGCGGTCTTCAACAATTTGGCGACGACAAATCAAATAGCCAGCCCCTACCTCGCGTCCGTTTTCCTTGACCTTGGCAGCAAGGCCAAATATAGGCTTATCTACAGCGATAATATTATATTTTGGCACATCATCACCTACATTAGGCGGACAACTAACCAAACGTCTCACTTCAACCTGGCGTTCCTCGTTCGGTAGGGATTCATAGTCGGATGTCAGCAGTGTTCCATCAGGTGTCTTCAATAGTTGATTATCCCAACTGAATATAGGCAAGAACCTACGGTTCGAGGCAGTGGTGAATTCAGAGTAGATATAATATTTATTCCACTGCTGCGACACGAAATTAGGCCACATTATCACCTTTCCCAAATCATCCATCCAACCTATCTCATATTCGCGAGTATTGAGTTTGGTTGTTTGTCCATCTATCTCTACTGTAAGTGCTACAGCAAGCCGTCCATTATCGTTAATTTCCGCCATTAGCTTGGTATTACCATTCTGATTGTAGCCAAGCAAGGACGTGAGGTTATTGCGGAATATCTCCAGGCCCCTCTGCGATAGAGGGAGTGTAAAATAGTAACAGGTGTCGCTATTCAGTTGTTCAACCTTCAAAAGGTACACTGGGCCATCAACCATAGATGCTCGGCCTGCTACCTTCTCCTCCGACCAGCCTATCACGTAGTGGTCGCTACTGAGTAGCCCTTGTATGTCTCCAACTTCTTGGTAATTGCCGTCGTTGGTATATGTGAATGTGCCATCGCCCTTGAGGTATACGGGAACTTTGCTTTCCAATAGTTCCGCGAATGGAGTTTGCAGGTTGGCGTATTGTGCAATTGGTCCACGATCAGATAGTGTACCGTTTCCTATCCTCGCTAATTCAGTTTCCCACGTACGAGATATATTTTTGAAGCCACCGATATCAAGAAGCTGTTTCTTTCCACGCTGCGAATTTATCTTATCCTCAAACTGCGAAAGGTGTTGGTTAATGTTGTGTACAAATAGATAGACCTTGTTTAGTTGGTCACTATTAAGATATCGAGTCGGGTCTTCGAATAGTCCATCACGATACCACGGAACATCCTTCATTTCCTGCTTTAACCCAGAATAATCTATGGCAGTAAAGAACGCCGTCATAGGTGATGTGCCACCAATCAGGTGTTTGTTGTAGTAGATGAGGTGTATGAATGGTTGTGCCGAAGGGTCTTTAGCGAGGGCATCTTGGTTGCTCCATAAGTCGGCATCAGAAAAAAGCATGCGTCCGAAGGCGGAAGCAATGTCGTAGTCGCCGCCTTGGGTTGTTAGGTACACAGGCTCCGAAAAGCGCACACGGTCCCCAAACAAAGCCAATACAGCCACCAGACCCTTCCACTCTCCTGTTAGCTTCTGATAGAACTGCACCAACCCCGATTCTTCAATATCGGGGTCGGGAGGTGTGAGCGTATCGAACGCAAACTTGAAGAGTTTGGCTCTTGCCCATGGAGAAGGAACTCCTGAAATCAAGATATTCACCTTCTCGGCAGAGAGATTTTCGAGCATCTTTCCAGTGTTTACACCCTGTACATACGAAACAGCATCGTCCAATGTATTCCACACTCCCTGTGAACCTGTCTTTTGCGTGTAACTTTTTATCAATAGTGCTTTTGCCATTTTTTCTCCTTTCTATGTGGTTGGTTAGTATTGGTACACCGTGTTCAATGTGTCGTATGTACGTTTTAGCATTTGCTCATGCCTATTGGTAAACGATGTTGACTTGTCGTCTGTTCCATCGTAGACTTTAAGGAATGCTTCTTTTATTTTGCTGTATTTATTTTCGAACAGTTTTACAGTGAAGCCATAATCGCTACCAACTCCCTCTTTACGAAATGGTGCATTCCAATCGGACTTACTTTGTTCTTTTATGGTAAGAGGTGCAAATAGTTCGGATTCAAAAAGGAATTTATCGCCACCACCTGCCGATCGGTGCAGTTGGCGTAGCCATCCCTCTTTAAGGTTTCCTAAACCGTCAACATCGAAATGATATAACCTGCAATAGTCTTTCAGGTTCTTTATCTGTTCAGAATCAACATCCTCAAATCCTGCTACCTTTGCCGCACCATTCTGTAGCGAAGCAAAGAAATCATATATCGGATTGTTGCAAAGTATAGACACTATGGTAAGCGCATTCATCTTCTTGGCCAACTCATCGGCACGAGCTTGACCCACAAAATCTTGAAATTCCAATCGCCCACTGTCGTTTACCGAACGGTATTGATAGTCTGCTCTCATATTCTCCTTGTTACCACTCAGTACACTTTCGTCCACATGCAGGAAGTCGAGGGCTGCACAGGCG
>JAFVBF010000031.1 GCA_017480145.1 Bacteroidales bacterium | reverse complement strand
TCCGTTCAACCTTCTCTTTCTGTATCTCCTCCAGTTCGTGACGCAGTTCGTTGAGGAACAGCGGGTCAATCACCTTGTGGATATTCTCTATGCTGGTGTAGTGCATTCCGCCGCTGCGCCGCGTCTCGGGGTTCAGCGTGCTTTCGAAGACGGCACCGAAAATGGTAGGCGAAATCTCGCTCCAGTCGAAGTCGAGGCTGGCGTGTTGTAATAGCGTGGCTTTTAAATCTTCGGTGAATTGGGGTATCTCTATCTTCTCGCTGAAAAGGCCTCCATTGGTGTACGGGAAGGCTTTAAGGTCGTCTGACAAATAGCGGCTGCGCTTGTTGGCAGGGGTGTCTAATACCTCGAAGAGTTGTAACAAGGCCTCGCGGATGTCCTTGGAGGGGTAAGAGGCCAGATAGTCATGGAACTGGTCGTGGCGGAAGATACCGGCATCCTCGGCATAGAGGCAGAAGACGATACGCACGCACAGAATGTTAAGCCAGCGTAGTATTTGGGTTACTGGTGTCTTGTCTATGGTATCATTGGATGTCTTGTCTGCTGAAACGGTGGCATCCTCGGGCAGGGATTCGGCAGACAGATATTGTTTTAATAGTGCGTCATAGATGTGTCCTACAATCTCGCCTGCCTGTATGGATACCTGCATTTCGCGACTAAGATGCTCATTGTCAGTATCAATGAGAAACTTCAACCGGTAGTATTCTTTGCCAAGGTTTTCCAACAAGATACTTTCTGGTTCGTCGTGTGGGCGCTCCATATCATAAACTAAGAACTCCGAAAAATTGCAGGTGACAATCCATCGCGGGCGAGCAGAGTAGCTTAGTTCGGCAGAATAGCGTTTTGCCTGCTGAAAGGGGGTTAGCATAGTCCCATCGCTTTGTATGGTGCTTTTACGTAGGTCTTTGCCCAGCGACTTCTGCTCAATGATAACCTTGGTTGATGGAATATGGACATCAATGAAGTTGGTTTTGTCCACTTTCACCTGCTCTTCAAAGCGGATGAAATCGGCAATATTTTCTACGCCAAATAGATTCTGTAGGAGGTCGGTCCAAAATAGTTGTCCTTCGCCTTTCTCATATCACTTGCCTTTCCATCGTGAAGCAAAAGCTTCTGCCGCTTTCGCCATTTGTCGCTCAGTTGTCATAGGTTATTTGGAGAGTTTGTTTTATCGTATATGCTTAAATTTACACTACATTTTAAATATTGATTGGCTTCGGGACCGAGGTTGAAAAGGAGGTCTAATATAGTTAGGTTGGGACAGAAGGGATATTTATGGCTAAATACCTGATTGTATGGTTGAAAAATGGCAGGGTTTGATGGGTTTTTGGGAGAAAATGATTGGCGGAAGTCGGAGTAGGGGAGTGTGTCGGTAGGCTTGACGTAGTCTGGCGTGAACTTTAGATGGGTGGGTATCTTTAACTTCTTTAGAATGTGAGTGGTTAGCTCTGTATTAAGATCGATGAGCCGGTTGTGTTTTTTGAGTAGAATGCTCTCGATGCCGTCGCGGTAGTATAGGAAATAAGGAGATGCGCTGTAGGCGGATTCGATGGCACGCCAATGGCGCACGTTCCAGGGCTCGGCATAGGATATTTCGGCCTCTGAAATGATGGTGTGGTTGCCCTGTGGACGTGTGACGGGGATGGCAAGGTGGAGCAAGCCGTTGGCGGTCAGTATGCTGCAGCGATTTCGATAGGTTTGCTTGGGGTACGTCTCACAGGCTTCGATGGCTATGGTTTCGTAGTGCATCAGTGTGGCGACGTAGGCAATGGGAGGGAGGTAGGCTGTGGCAAAAAGTGGCAGGATGGGTGTCATGAGGCAAATGTGTTTTTGTAGCGATTCGAGGGCGAATCGGCTATTTGCCTATGATGACGGATGTTAGCTCGTCGTCTTCGAAATAGAAGTCAATGTTGCCTTCTGGGAAGGAGATGCGCCGTTCTCCCCAGTCTTCGGTGTCTGCATCCTGCTCGAAATACTGGTTGGCAACCATTAATTGTACTATCTCTTTTTCATTTAGTTCGAAAACCATTTTTCCAAAAAGAGTCGCATCTTCGTTGGAGATGTCAATGCACGAGAGGTGTGGGTTCTCCCCTTCGCAAAAAAGCGTTAGACCGTCTTCATACCGCAATACGGTGGTCGTTTCATCTGCTGCATTTTCAATGCTTTCAACCTCATTAGCCTGCCCAAGAATGGCTATTACGTCCTCTATTGGCATATCAAATGTCAGATTCCCGAGACCTTTTTTGGGATAGATGGATAGATTCATATCTGCTGTTGGTTGGTTTTCTGTAAGCAAAGGTACGATTTTATTTTATTGTTACAAACAACTACTGTGATTTATTCCTTATTTCTGTATGCTTTGGGTGTTGTGCCTGTTCGTTGGCGGAAAAATCTTATGAATGTGGAAGGGGTAGAAAAGTTGAGTCGATCAGCTATTTGGGCTATGGTGAGGTCTGTCTGTAAGAGCATCTGTTTGGCATTGAATATCGTGATTCGAGAAATCCACTCTTTTGCAGGTGTTTTCGTCACTTGGGATACCACTGAGGATAGATATTTGGGGCTAACACATAGTTTTGAAGCATAGAAGGATAAGTCGTGAATGTTGTCATGTTGCTGTATGAGTGCCATGAAGAATTGATGAGCGATTTCTTCTTGTCTGGATCGGTGAGATATTGTCTTTGGTATCGCATCGATGGCTCCGATGGCAATAGAGATTATGCTTTCTATGAGGGGGCGTATCATGAGAGAACCAAAATATGCAGTGGCGTTTTCGTCATCAGGCAGGTAGTGCGACAATATGTCGAATATGTTCAGTATGTCGTCACACTGCTGCTGTTCCGCATCAATAACCTGTGTTGGGACATTCATTGCGGGAAGCATTTCCTGTATCAGCTTCCTTTTTTGATCAGCCGTAAGGTCATCTTTTAGTATTTGGGGTATTGAGCTTGAGGCGAGTATTTTTGTTAGTTTGTCTATGGGGAAATATATTAATTTAACAAATGTTTCTCTGTTACATCCTTGAATCGTCACAATCTGGTCCGGTTGTATGAAAAGAAGGCTGTTCTTATGAATTTCGAAAGGTATCTCATTGATTAGAAGTGACGTATTCCCATCAGTGCATATTCCTATGCCGCAACCATTAGTGATTTCATATTGGTTGTCAAACCAATCCATATTGCTTGGTTCACAGTGAATGCTGATTATGGAAATTTTTCTCCCTTTGATGATTTTTTTATAGGCTGCTGACTCCATGGCGGTATCTTATATGATAGACGGCGTTGTTTAAGTATGCGGAATGACTTCCTCATGAGTTGATATATTTAAAAACGCTCTGTAAAATCCATTTAGTATTATTGTTTCTTGTCATGCCTTTGATTGTCGATATAAAAGGTTTTTTAGTACATTTTCCCCTGCTTTTAGGTAATGTATGTATGATAGAAGGGTTTTATCTTTGCAGTGTTTAAGCGAGGCAGGAGTATGCTATTATCGTATCTTGATTATCAGACTCCTGCATCAAGGGTTGTAAAAGACCCTTTGTTGGAACGAGGATATTTGTTGGTTAGTCCTCATCACGGATGTCGCCCCACAGAGCGACATCCGTCCGACAAAGGGAATGGATGGAAAATATTTCGGCTCTTTTAGTTGTTCTACCTAACCCAATGCTGTTTAGGGATTTTCTGGAAGGCGACAGTCACATGTCTATTACACAATAGATAGCTATGGATAGGAGTAGTACTGATGATAATATTTTCCATCTGCGTTCCCGGAGGGGTGTTTTCTGTCGTCCAAACATGATTCCCAAATAGTTCAGTAGGAACAGACAGGGGAATAATGGAAGACAGACAGTGGTTTCTATATGTTCACTGTGGTATAGGAAACCAACGCCAATGCCATAAATGAGCAGATTGATGCCTAACGCTATGGCCAATGCTATCACGGTGGACCATCGGCTAATGTCGTATGCTATATTTGATTCGTGTTTGAGACTCCCCCAAAGTGTCCTAATGGTAACGACGACGGTCAATCCTACAAATACTAAGGTATTTGTTGCCGTATATGCCGTGGGGCTATCGGGTGTTTCAAAACGCAGAATATCTCCGATGAAGATTCCCAGTATAATCATAGCAACTCCTATGATTGAAATTAATGCGGATACCCCTATGGCACGGGTAAGCCTAATGTTTGTCTTTTCGGCCTGATTTCGCATAACAATCATGGAATCAATTCCAAAAGATAAAGCGATAAGGATGGATTCGATATAACTCATGACAATGGGGTTAGACTGTTGGCAATCTGTATGTAATCTTCTACCATAAGTTGCTCTGCGCGTTGGGATAGAAGTGTTTCGGGTACCTGCTCTAAATTCATTCCCAATGGCTTCAGTGCATTCCGTAGTGTTTTTCGACGTTGATTAAAGCCAGTTTTTACAATGCGGAAGAATAATTGTTCGTCACAGGGTAGTGTCTCTATTTGGTTGCGTCGCAGACGTATGACAGCGGACTTTACTTTTGGCGGTGGGTTGAAAACATGCTCGTGCACGGTGAATAGGTATTCAATGTCATAATAGGCTGATAGCAAGACACTCAGGATGCCGTATGTCTTGCTACCGGCTTTGGCTGCCACACGTTCTGCCACTTCTTTTTGAAACATACCAACTACCTCTGGTATGCAGTCTCTATGGTTGTAGACCTTAAAGAGTATTTGCGACGAGATGTTGTACGGGAAATTTCCAATGATTGAGATATCGCCATCAAATAGGGTGGAAAGGTCGGCTCGCAGAAAGTCGGCTTCGACAACTTCGAGTTCAGGATAGTGGTTATGCAGATAGACAACGGATTCGCTATCAAGTTCTATTGCCCGGAAATGATAGTGATGGTTGTTCATCAGGTATTTTGTTAGGACTCCCATGCCTGGTCCGATTTCCAATAGGTTGGGTGACCGCTTGCCGAGGCTGTCAGCAATTTGTTGAGCAATGTTTTCGTCAGTCAGAAAATGCTGCCCTAAGTGTTTCTTGGCTCTAACGTCCATATTTTGTTTTCAGTTTGTTGTATTGTTTTCGGGCCTGGTCTGCATAAAGACTTACTGGATAGTCGATGAGTAATTTTTCGTAACACTCCAAGGCCACCAGGGGTCGATTCAGTCGTTCTTCGTTGATTTTGGCACGTGTCATGAGGGCATCGTCAGCCAAAATGTCATCAGGATAAAAGTTAAATAGTTGTTCCAGAAGGCTGTCAGCTTCTTCATATCGACTTTGCCTCATTCGGATTTTTGCCTTTTGCATTAGAACTTCGTCCAACAGTGGGTGCGATAGGGTGCGATGGCTGATTTCATCCAGTAGATACCATGCTGAATCTAAGAGATTTCTGTATAGCATTAGGTCGGCTGCGGCGTATAGCTCCAGCATCCCGTAGGTGCTATCGTCCTCCATGTTATCACTAATCAGTAGAGATAACTCCATGGCATCATTGGCAATCAGTTTGGTTGTCGAGGCTCTCAATACATCCAGTTGTGACTTTGCCCATACAAAATCATTGTTGTAATAGGATAATTTTGCATTTGACAATTTGGCCTGTGCACCAATGGCATCGTTCTTAAAGGCCTTTTCTACTTGCATATATAGTAGTGATGCATCCCATATATCACCCGCAAAGAGCAGCAGGTCTCCTAATTCCAACTTTATCTCGCATTGGCTCTTCTTGGGTAGTTTGGGTATTTCTATGGCGTCGTATAGTATATCGGCTGCCGCTTGTACATCGTTGTCGTAATAGGCCAGTAGCGAGGCGTAATCACGCATGATTGGCAATGTGTTTGGGCTCTTCCCCAGCTCGCCAAGAGTCTCTTCATACTCTTTTTTCAGTCGTTGCAGCTCGTCAGTGGACACGGGAAAGTTTCGGTTTAATCGTGCAAATTCTACTTGTAGTGTCCCCATTCGGCTTTTGAAATACTGCGGATTCTCTGGCCCTTTCTTTACGATAGTGGCAAATCCGTCAAGTGCAACCTCATAATCTTTATTGGACAGTGCTATGTCGGCCACCCGATATAGCTGCTCGCTCCCAATGTCAGGAAATCGTGCATCGATGGCCTTGGCTTGGGTCAGGGCAAAGTCAAAGTCTTTCATCTGCAACGAAAACCATATCATCATCTCAATGTATGACTTATTGTTAGGCTGTTCGCGAATCCGTTCTATTAAGGCTGTTCGAAGCCCATCGGACAGCCGTTCATCGCCAGTTTCTCGCAGTGCGCGTTGCAGAGACACCTGGATGGATTCTATTGAGCGTGGCGAATTGTCCAGTAAATCCAGATACTCCTGAGTCATGGCTTCGTAGTTGCCCATGCTGCCATAGGTTGCGGCTATTTCATTGATAAACAGGTATCGGTTTCCCGATACCTCTCGAACTTTTAGGTAGGTTTCTATCATTAGGTCTTTTCGGCCTATATTCTCAAAAGCATGTGCCAGACTCTCGGCCTGCTTTACATCGGGCGATACCTGTTTTAAGGCCTCGGCATATTGTTTCTCGGCCTTCTTTTTTTCTCCTTTCTTCTGCCATACGCTGGCTAAATCCACGTGTAATTCTATCTCTTTTGGATGTTTTTTCATCCTTTTTTCTACCATGCGTTCCGCATCACGTGTCTGGCCAAGTTCCAGATATGTGTTGAGTAGCATTTGGTAATAGAACTTATTGGAAGTTTTGTCGTAAAGCCCCTCATAGATTTCTGCTGCCTGAGCGTATTCTCCATGTGAATAGTAGTAGGCCGCTAATTGTTCCTTGGTTTGCTGTGCTTGTGTGAAACTAAGGGATAAGAGCCATAGGACGAGGGCAAGAAATCGTTTACTGCGGTATTTGTTCATAATACAAAAAAACCGAAAGCAAGCTTCCGGCAATTGATAGAAGGAGTGACTAAGCTGGGATTCGAACCCAGGACCCCATCCTTAAAAGGGATGTGCTCTACCTGCTGAGCTACTTAGTCAAGGCCGTGACTAAGCTGGGATTCGAACCCAGGACCCCATCCTTAAAAGGGATGTGCTCTACCTGCTGAGCTACTTAGTCTTACCTTTGAGCCATTGCATTCCCGCCATGGTCAAAAGTGATGCAAAGGTACAACTTTTTTCTTTATCTGCCAAAAAATTAAGGTGTGCGGGATGTATATGCTTGAATCTTGAGCTGGTCGGTCTTGAAGAAGTGTGACTTTTTCTCGCTGTGTCCTATTGTTTTAATACAAGGGCGTGTCACATACTTAGTGACACGCCCTTGCATTGTGATTGGGATGAACCTTAGGTTTATTGCAATTTGGCCAAAGCATCCTTGATTCTGCGCATGGCTTCAATCAGGAGGTCTTCGCTGGTGGCATAGCTCAGGCGGATGCAGTCGTCATCGCCAAAAGCAGCACCCATAACGGTGGCTACATTGGCTTCATTTAGCAGATAGAAAGCCATATCGGTACTATTGCTAATCTTTTGTCCGTTGAAGCTCTTGCCGTAGTAGGCACTCACGTCGGGGAAGAAATAGAAGGCACCTTGTGGTAGCGTGACTTTCACACCTGGAATCTCTTTCAACAAGCCGTACACCAGGTCGCGACGCTTCAAAAATGTGTTGCGCATATTAATGACATCCTCGCTCGTCTTCGGGTCCATCAGCATTGCTTTCACGGTGGCTTTTTGGGCGATGGAGCAGGTGGCACTGGTTACCTGGCCCTGCAATTTGTTGCAAGCTTTGGCAATGACAGGAGCGGCAGCGATGAATCCGATGCGCCAGCCAGTCATAGCAAAGCCCTTAGCCACACCGTTGACCGTAATTACGCGGTCACGGATTTCTGCAAATTGAGCGATGCTCTCGTGTTTGCCCACAAAGTTGATGTGTTCGTAGATCTCATCAGCCATGACGAAGACATTGGGGTGCTTAGCCACCACGTCGGCAATACCTTTTAGTTCTTCTTTGGTGTATAGCATACCCGTCGGGTTGCTCGGCGAGGAGAACATGATGAGCTTGGTTTTAGGAGTGATGGCAGCCTCTAATTGGGCGGGCGTGACTTTGAAGTTGTTTTCAATGCTCGTTTTTACGAATATGGGCGTGGCACCAGCCAGACGTACAAATTCTTTGTACGATACCCAGAACGGGGTGGGGATGATGGCCTCGTCGCCAGGATTAAGCAGCACTTGCGCTAACTGATAGATGCTCTGTTTTGCACCAGTGGAAACCACAATTTGTTCAGGCTTGAAATCAAGGTCGTTATCGCGTTTCAGTTTGGTGCATATTGCTTCGCGCAAATCGGCGTAGCCAGGTACGGGGGGGTAGTGTGTAAAGTTATCATCAATGGCTTTTTTTGCAGCCTCTTTCACCTCTTCGGGAGTGTTAAAGTCTGGTTCTCCAATCGAAAGGCTGATGACATCCTTGCCCTGGGCTTTCAGTTCGCGTGCCTTGGCAGTCATGGCCAGCGTCTCGCTCTCGGCCATGTTCAGAATACGATTGCTTAAGATTTCCATAATGTTTATTTATTTAGTGTATAATGTTTTTTGAAAACGTGCAAAGATACTTATTTTTTGACTTTGTCTATTGTATATTTTACGTAATAGGCTGGCACTGCCGTATCGGATTTGATAGCGCGTTACGAAAAAAAAGTCCACCGTTGTAGGACGATGGACAAACCTAATGTGTTCACAACGGAATAATCCTTATTGTGAATTGCTTGAAAATTGGTACAAAGGTACGACATTTCCTTAAATCAGTTTCGCATTTTTGAAATTTTTGTAAATTTACATTGTGAAATTTTAAAAACAAGTAAGTTATAAATATGAAAAAAGTTTTAGGTCTTGATTTGGGAATCACCAGCATAGGCTGGGCTTTGGTCAATGAGAAAGAGAATGACAATGAGAAGTCCTCTATTATAAAATTGGGGGTCAGGCTGAACCCGCTGACGGTGGATGAGCAAAATAAATATAAAAAAGGAGAATCCATTACAACAAATGCAGACCGGCGTAAGGCGCGCAGTATCAGGCGTAATCTACAACGATACAAACTCCGTAGAGAACGGTTGAAAGAGGCATTGTTAGAACATGGGATTGTGGCGCCTGATACACCTCTTTATGAGGCCGGACCACGGAGTACTTTTGAGACTCTTCGTAACCGTGCAAAAGCGGCTACTGACGAAATCCCATTGGAGGATTTTGGTCGAGTGCTGCTGATGCTCAATGGCAAGCGAGGATACAAAAGCAATCGCAAATTGAAAGATGCTATCGAGGGTAAGATGATTGATGGAATGGATGTTGCAAAATTGTTGCGAGACAGGAACCTTACGCCGGGGCAGTATTTATTGGAACTATTCGAGAGCCAGCAACGCCGCAAAGTTGCTTTTTACCGTTCGGATCTCCAGTCCGAATTTGACAGGATTTATGGATTTCAATCAACATTCTATTCAGAGATACTGACCGAGGGATTCAAACAACGACTGAACGGCTTGTCGCGAGGTGATAGTTCGGCAGAGTTCAGAAATGTTTATCAAATAGATACGGCAAAAAATAGTGGCACTGAGGCATATGAAAAATACTTGCGCTGGCGCACATCAGCAATACATAGGCAAATAGATATTGAGAAGTTGGCCTATGTTCTGTGTGCCATTAATGGAGATATCAACAGTTCCAGTGACTATCTCGGAATGATAGGTGACCGTAGCAAGGAACTTATTTTCAACGGCCAAACCGTTGGGCAGAGACTCATGGACATCATTGAGCAGCGGCCAGGCACAAGTCTGAAAAATATTGTGTTTTATCGCCAAGACTATCTCCGCGAGTTTGACACCCTGTGGGAAACGCAAGCAAAATTTCATCCCCAATTGACCGATGCCCTACAACATAAAATACGTGATGAAATTATTTTCTACCAGCGACCGCTTAAGAGTTGCAAAGGATTGGTGAATTTTTGTGAATTAGAACACGAGGAACGAGAGGTGACAAAGGATGGCAAGACGAAAACCGTCACCATTGGAAGCAAGGTATGCCCTAAATCATCACCACTTTTTCAAGAGTTCAAGATATGGCAGATGCTCAATGATGTGCAGGTTTCGTTGAAAGGCAGTATTTCTATACGTTCTAAAAAGCAACTGAAAGTGTCGACAGATTCTGAAACCTATCCCCGGTTTCTTACACAAGATGAAAAACAGATATTGCACAAAGAGTTGTGCGTCCGTGAGCAAATGAAGAAGGGAGAAGCATTAAAACGGCTTTTTACTAATCATCAAGAGCTGGATATGAACTTCTCGTGTCTTGAAGGCAATCGAACCATGGCTGCATTCTATGTCGCATTTCAAGAAATAATCAGTCTTTCTGGTCATGGCGAATACGAATTTGCGAAGATGGATGCCTCCAAGGCAGAGCGACTTGTAGAGGATATATTTAAAGGATTGGGATGGAATACTGACTTCTTATCGTTCAGCCCAATAGCAAAGGGTAAGGAGCTGGAGCGTCAGTCTGCTTATCGCCTGTGGCATTTGATATACTCGTATGCAGGTGACAATTCTGTGTTGGGCAACGAGGCTCTTGTCCGTCGGATTTCTGAGTTATTCATACCATTGGCAAAGGATGGGATTCCTGATGAAGAAAGGGAGGAACGTATTAAGGCTTTTTACGAATATGCAAGAATTCTGGCAGATGTCACGCTGCAAGATGGTTATGGCAGGCTATCAGCAAAAGCCATACGCAGAATATTGCCTTATATGATGCAAGGATATGGCTACAGCGAGGCATGCGAAGAGGCTGGATACAAGCATTCTTCACGTTCGCTCACCAAAGAGGAACTGGTGGCTAAAAGCTACAGCAATCATTTGAAAATACTGCCGCGCAACAGTCTGCGTAATCCTGTTGTAGAAAAAATATTGAATCAAATGATTAATGTGGTAAACGAGCTGTCTGCCACTTATGGGAAGCCGGATGAAATACGAATAGAATTAGCACGAGAACTGAAACAAAGTAAGGAGGAACGAGATAGGGCGGTCAAAAGCATTCAAAAGAATACGGTCGAAGGTGAAAGAATACGAAATATTCTGGAAAAAGAGTTTAGATTTCCTACGGTTTCACGCAATGATATTCTTCGTTTTCGTCTTTATGAGGAACTGAAGGACAATGGATACCATACTCTTTATTCGCATACCTATATCCCGAAAGAAAAGATTTTTAGTAAAGAGTTCGATATTGAACATATAATACCCCAGTCACGGTTATTTGATGACTCGTTTTCTAACAAAACGCTGGAGGCACGCAAGGTCAATCTCGAAAAAGGTAATAGGACTGCATATGACTATGTGGCTTCCAAAGGCATGCCTGACTTGCAGGCTTATCAAAGCCGTGTAGAAGAATTGTTCAAAAATGGGGGAATCAGCCAGACTAAGCGTGATAATCTGTTACGCAAAGAGGCTGATATCCCTTCTGACTTTTTGGAGCGTGACCTACGTAATTCTCAATATATAGTTAAAAAGGCTTGTGAAATTCTTGAGAACATGGTGCCTACCGTGGTGGTTACTATTGGCTCAATCACCAGCCGTCTGCGAGAAGACTGGCAGTTGGTGGATGTGATGCAAGAACTGAATATGCCAAAATATGAATCCCTCGGACTTACGGAACTCCGTGTAGATAAGGATGGTAGATGCCGCAAAGTCATTAAAGACTGGACCAAACGCAATGATCATCGCCATCATGCCATGGATGCCCTGACCATTGCGTTTACGACCAGTAGTATTATACAGTATCTGAACAATCTAAATGCTCATAGCGACAAATCAAGTGGTATTTATCGCATTGAACAAAAAATATCTTATCGAAATGATAAAGGGAAATTACGGTTTCTGCCTCCTATGCCTTTAGACGAATTTCGCATCGAAGCAAAAAGGCAATTGGAAAATATTTTAGTTTCGGTGAAGGCTAAAAACAAAGTGGTAACATGTAATGTAAATAAAACCAAATTTCATGGAGGTTACAAGAGTAAAGAGCAACTGACACCTCGCGGGAGACTGCATGAGGAGACGGTTTATGGAAAAATCAGGCAATACAAGACAGAGGAGGTAAAAGTCGGAGGAAATATGACCAAAGAGGTGATAATACGTGTATGCGACAAACGCTATCGTAATGCGTTGCTGCAACGATTGACAACCTATGGTGGAGACGCTAAGAAGGCATTTACCGGTAAAAACGCTCTTGACAAGAATCCCATTTACCTTGACGTGGCGCATTCCTCCTGTGTGCCAGAAAGGGTTAGGATAGCACGTTATGAGGATGTGATGACTATCACGGCGAAGGTGGACCCAGACCTAAATGTCGAGAAAGTAATTGATGTTGGACTGCGGCGTATTTTGCAAAAACGGTTAGAGGAATATGGCGGTGATCCCAAAAAAGCATTTGTCAATCTGGATACAAACCCCATTTGGCAAAACAAAGAGAAAGGGATTGCTATCAAGCGAATCAAAATCAGGGCTCGTCTCACCTCTGAGGCTCAGGCCATTCGGTGTAAACATGATGCGGCAGGACAGGTTATGCATAATGACTTGGGCGGCCCAATTCCTGCGGATTTCGTAAAAACTGGCGACAATCACCATGTATCTATCTTCAAGGATGCTGATGGCAATTGGCAGGAACACGTAGTCTCTTTCTTCGAGGCAACGACCAATGCTCTTTTAGGATTGCCCATTGTTGATAAGGAATATCATAAATCCGATGGATGGCAGTTCGTGTTTTCTATGAAAAAGAACGAGTATTTCGTATTCCCTAATGCCGCAACGGGCTTCAATCCCTCAGAGATTGATTTGCTTGATCCGAAAAATGCAGCCTTAATCAGTCCTAATTTGTACAGGGTACAGAAATTTAGCAGTAAATATTATGTTTTTCGTCATCATTTAGAAACCAATGTACAGGATGTAAAAGAATTAAAAGATATCGCATGGAAAAGGATTACGGCAATAAGATATCTTAATGGTGTAGTCAAAGTCCGTGTAAATCATATTGGACAGATTGTTGCCGTAGGGGAATACTAAAACAGCTGCTAATTTATCTTTCCCAATTCTACTTACACTATTCATACACCATGATTAAAAAAACTTTGTTTTTCAGCAGCCCCTCTTATCTTTCATTAAAAGATGGGCAGTTGGTTATACGGCAACATGAAATTGGGGCGGACGAGAGTGCTGGTTCATCCTCTCTCCCGATGACTGAGACTACACGTCCAATTGAGGATCTTGGTGTTGTGGTACTGGAGCATAAGCAAATCACCATTACATCAGGAGCATTGAACGCCATGTTGGAAAATAATTGCGCAGTTATCACCTGCGACAATCATTCCATGCCTACAGGATTATTGTTGCCGCTGGCGGGCAACACCATACAGAGCGAGCGTTTTCAAGATCAAATCAATGCATCACTCCCGCTCCGCAAACAACTATGGCAGCAAACCATACAGAGCAAGATTCGCAATCAGGCTGCGGTGTTGCGTAATAATACCTCTGCCGAAACCCGGTGTATGTCAGAATGGGCTTCTGGCGTTCGTAGTGGTGACCCAGACAATTTGGAGGGTCGAGCGGCTCACTATTATTGGCACTGCCTCTTTGGGTTTGTGGACGACTTTGCCCGCAACCGAGATGGCATTGCCCCAAATGGCTTACTTAACTATGGCTATGCCATTCTGCGCAGCATTGTGGCGAGAGCATTGGTCTCCAGTGGCTTGCTTCCTACATTTGGCATCCATCATCATAATCGATACAACGCTTATTGTTTGGCTGATGATATCATGGAACCTTATCGGCCTTATGTGGATCAACTTGTTTTTAATATTGTGAAACATTGTGGTGTGACGACATCGCTAACCAAAGAGGTTAAGGCTAAATTACTTATTATCCCTACGCTGGATGTAGAAATAGATGGCAGACGGAGCCCCTTAATGGTTGGGGTGACGCAGACCACAGCATCTCTTTACAAGTGTTTTAGTGGAGAATTGCGCAAGATTGCTTATCCGGAGTTATGAGTGTAAGTCGCTTCAGTGAATATCGAGTCATGTGGTTGCTCGTCTTTTTCGACCTTCCTACTGAGACCAAGAAAGATATCCGTGCCTATACTCTTTTTCGAAAGAATCTGATACGTGATGGTTTCACAATGTTCCAGTTCTCCTCCTATATCCGCCATTGTGCTAGTATGGAGAATGCGGAAGTCCATAAACGTCGTGTGCGCTCTTTTTTACCTGAATTTGGAAAGGTAGGGATCCTTTGCCTCACTGATAAACAGTTTGGAAGCATGGAGCTCTTCTTTGGACAAAAGCCCCAGCCTCCCTCCGCTCCTGGCCAGCAGTTAGAATTATTTTAAAAAGTTGTGATTTGCTTGAAAATTAGTATCTTTGCATAGTTGATAAACATCGCAGAAGTCAGCGACAATGCGAGAGTTCAGTTGTGATTTGCTTGAAAATTAGTATCTTTGCATAGTTGATAAACATCCAGAGACAATTGAGCCAATCATTAAAGCGGGTTGTGATTTGCTTGAAAATTAGTATCTTTGCATAGTTGATAAACATCTTGTGGAACCTCTGCCACCAGTACCGCATAGTTGTGATTTGCTTGAAAATTA
>JAFVBF010000030.1 GCA_017480145.1 Bacteroidales bacterium | reverse complement strand
GGAGTGCCTCGCCAAGTTGGCCGGTGTCGAGACCGTCATCTACGTCGGCGCAGCCTCCGAGGTGGAGATGAAAGAGAAGAAAGACCGCTTCGACGATGCCCTGCACGCTACCCGCGTAGCTGTCGAAGAGGGTATCATCCCCGGTGGTGGCACCGCGCTCATCCGCGCTGCCCAGTGCCTCGAAGGTGTGAAGCCCGAGAATGAGGACGAGAAACTCGGTATCGAGATTATCCGTCGCGCCGTCGAAGAGCCTCTGCGCATGATTGTCGAGAACGCTGGCCTCGAAGGCAGCGTGGTCGTCAACGAAGTGAAGAATGGCAAGGCCGACTACGGCTACAATGCCCGCACCGAGAAGTACGAGAACCTCTTCCAGAGCGGCGTCATCGACCCCGCCAAGGTGACCCGCGTGGCCCTGGAGAACGCCGCCAGCATCGCCGGCATGCTCCTCACCACCGAGTGCGTCCTCTGCGACATCAAAGAACCCGAACCCCCGATGCCCGCCGGTAATCCCGGCATGGGTGGCATGGGCGGTATGTACTAAAAAGTACAAACCCCGCCCCAGCGGTGGGCGGTATGTATTAATGAAACCCAATAGAAAAGCCTTGGCTGGCAGCACTAGCCAAGGCTTTTCTATGTTAGTTACAATACAATATTATTGCACAATCTCCGTTATCTAAAAAACATCATTATGGACATTCAACAAATCAACAAATACAAAAGCACATTTGACGAAATAGAACGGCACATTTCTGGGGACAATGGCGAAGATATAGAGGTGTGGTATGCCAGAGAATTGCAACACGTTCTAGGATATGCTAGATGGGAAAATTTCGCCGTAGCTATCGGACGAGCAATGCAATCTTGCAAGACGCAGGGTATCAACGTCGATAATCATTTTCGTGAGGTCACGAAAATGATAGAACTTGCCAAAAGTGCCCAACGTCCAGTCCAAGACTTCATGCTGACTCGCTACGCATGCTATCTCATTGCCCAAAATGGCGATCCGAAAAAAGAGGAGATTGCGTTTGCGCAAAGTTACTTTGCTGTGCAAACACGACATGCCGAGGTGATTGAAGAGAGATTACACATGCTTGAGCGGATTGAGACTCGCGACAGGCTACGTTCCTCTGAGAAACAACTGAGCAAAAACATCTACGAACGTGGTGTTGACGACAAAGGATTTGCTCGCATACGTTCAAAAGGCGACAGTGCATTGTTTGGTGGTCTCACAACAGAACAGATGAAACTGCGACTTGGCATCAAAAGCGGTGCCCTTGCCGACCGCCTACCCACTTTGACTATTGCCGCCAAGAACCTTGCTACAGAAATGACCAACTACAATGTGGAACAGAAGGACATGTTCGGAGAGCAGTCTATCACTAACGAACATATCCAGAACAACATGAGCGTCCGTGAAATGCTTGGTCAGCGTGGCATCAGACCCGAGAACCTTCCGCCAGCCGAGGACATCAAAAAGGTAGAACGCCGCATGGCTAAGGAAGAAAAACAAATAGCCGAAGGAACAAAGAAACTTCCACAAAAGAAAATATAGAAAAAATAATTCTTATTGATTCAAGAATTATTCGTACCTTTGCACCAAATTTGGAAAAGAAAAATATGACATAAGACTGAAAATATAGAATTGAATCATTGAGCTTGAAGCGCTTGTTCCCACATAACAAAGCTGGTAACTTATATGGAACGGGAATGGGATGCGGAGGGTTCACGCATGGCGTGAATTATTTCGTAACTTATTCGTTCCATAGGTATCACCAGCACCTGTTATGTGAATAAGGAAAACATAAACGAAAGGATTTACGCCTTCTTTATGTCCTTATTCAAACATCGGCTTCCAGCGCAATGGCAGGAGGCCGAAACTTGTTTAATCATTATAAAACTGAAGAGGCGACAGGATAAAACCGCCACAAACCACATGAAAAAAGGTCTATTTGCAAAACTCCTCAAGTTCGGGAAAACAGCAGCCGATATCGCTAACATAGCAGGTGTTGCGGACTCCATCAGAGACATTGCAGACAGCGCAGATGAATTGAAAGACGTGGAGAGTCTATCTCGATGCCAGAAGGTACAGACGGACTGAGCGAGATTCAGAAACTCGAACTTGAATCAAAGTTAAGCACTGCAAAAAACAAAGCAGCACTCACGGACTTTCTTTCAAAAGCTTATGGACGCGACATGTCCAACTATGTAGATAACATGTAAAATACAGATAATATCAAGCGATATGATTAAAGTAGTTTCATTCGAAGAAATCGTACAATGGTTGTGCACAAAACAACAACCATTGTGGGTCGACAAACTGGGGCGCAAAGAGAAGAATGGCATCGTCTGCCATTTCTTTAGCTCCTACGAACCAACAAGCAAAACCATACTCATTACTGGCGATGATGGCTTGAATGGCAAGCCCAGCACCATCTATCGGTTTGACAAAACCCGATGGGATGCTGTAATGCAATTTATGGGAACGCTTCCTTATGCTGAACGCTATATATCAAACAGATACGGGAAAGCACCAATCCATGCTGTCAATATGGTATTCCGTTCAAATCCACCAGCAATCTGTCGTGCCTATTGGGAAGAGAAAGGAGGTTGTAAATGAGGAAACGGATTTTCTTACAGGTTATGCTATTGGCCGGAGTGTTCTGCTCGTGCGGTAATCTTACTGGCGGTTCCAAAATTCCCAATCATGTCATTTTCCATCCAGAAATTCGAGTCTCAAATGGACTTGTTTTTCTCGGAGATACTATGCTTGCATGCACTATCTCTGAATGGCACAAGTATCCTGGAGCATGGCACGTCGTTCCTTTTGACGGTCCTATAGCGAAGCCTTCAAATGTGTTTTTTGTAAAAGGGGAGAAAATAATAGAAGCCCAACGAAACACCAATCATTTCTTTAGCGATCTTACTTATGGTTCGCATGTCGCTAATATTAAAATGTTAGATGACGGGGCTATCAGAATCGAACCAGCCATGCCATTTGATAAGGCAATAAAGATTAGGGGTAAAATGGTTGCTAAACGGAATGAAGCCGAGGAAAAGGGGGAGGAGTATAAAATGAGCGACAAGGAGCGTCAGGCGTATACTATACTGGACGTATTTAGTGCTGCTGGACCCCTATATGATTTAACTTATTTCCCACAGGACACAAATGCCCCCAAAATGCACTTCGATATTTCGGAGAAGGACGACGATGTCTATGTTACATACGAAAAACGTGATGTCTATGTCACATACGAAAAACGTATTGACTATTCGGGCACATACCAAGCGTCCGATGAATTGACAGATGCCGTGTTCAAAATAAATAAAGACGGCACATGGCGTGCTTCGGGTACAATGGGATACCATGGTTCTATTTGTAAGATTGATTTCAGTGGAAAAGTTGATAAAGACGGACAACTGATAGTCGAAAAAGGTACCTACGAAGACATAGAAAACGCAGTAATAACCACCTTGCCTCAAGGATTCATATTCGGGACGTGCAAGGATTCAAAAATAGAATATCGTGACGGCGAAGTGGTTGATTACATTCATAAAAACGAATTCTACGAACGCAATTAAAAAGCAGAAAATGAAGAAAGTTTTATATGGAATACTGATTCTTGCGATCATTGGAGGTATTGCTAAGTCTTGCGAGAGTTGCAGTGGAAGTAACAACAAGTCTCCTGAAGGAACATATTATTATAGCAGTGGAAACGAGAACGGAAAGATTGTTGTAGACAAAAACAAAGATTTCGTCATCACAGGTAGAATGGGCTATACAGATGTATACTACACGGGTGGAATTGACAGTCAAAACAAACTCCGTATCCGTGGAGGGGATATCCCAACAAATATGCTTGGAATGGAGTTTGGTGAATGGGATGGAGATGAAATTGTTTCTGGAGGGTGGACATTCAAGAAAAAGTAAAGCTCTGCATCGAGATTATCAGCCGCGCGGTGGAAGAGCCTCTGCGCATGATTGTCGAGTGCTTTGGCCTACGACCTTGTGGAGTAAACGCCGGCCTCGAAGGCAGCGTGGTCGTGAACGAAGTGAAGAATGGCAAAGCCGACTACGGCTACTGCTATGGCTGCGAACACCAATGAGATAAATCAAATGTAGTGAGCAACGCCCGCACCGAGAAGTACGAGTGCCATGGCTGCCGAACTTGTTGAGGCAACCTCTTCCAGAGCGGTGTCATCGACCCCGCCAAGGTAACCCGCGTGGCCTTGGAGAACGCCGCCAGCATCGCCGACATGCTCCTCACCACCGAGTGCGTCCTCTGCGACATCAAAGAACCCGAACCCCCGATGCCCGCTGGCAACCCCGGCATGGGCGGCATGGGCGGCATGGGCGGTATGTACTAAGCCCGCAGGGCGTGGTACAAACCCCATCCGTCAGGCATGGGCGGTATGTACTAAACAATTGAAAGTACATTTTACTTCAAAGAGGGTGTCTCAAAAGTTTTGGGGCACCCTCTTCTTGCGTTCGTGCCACGTTGAAAAAAATGAAGAAAAATGCATT
>JAFVBF010000029.1 GCA_017480145.1 Bacteroidales bacterium | reverse complement strand
GCCTGCAAGCAAGCCAGCGACTAAACAAACTAACCCAAATCTTGTCTGATGTCGAAAAGGGACTGATAGGCATTCGCAACGAAAAGGGCAACATCGCCAAAGAGATTGAAAGCAAGCAGACATTGGCAAAACAATACCAAGAACAGAGACAAAGACTCATATCTCAGACCGGCACACGACTCAACGTGGTACCCGAATGGCAGACTGCCTGGGAAACGGCCCCTACAGCATTCTACAACTCCTGGCAGCAAAAACACAAAGACTACACTCTGCTGATAGAGAAAATCGGCAAGCAGACCGAGAACCTGACGAAAGGATGCGAGGCTCTGGAGAGAATACAATCTCACGAAAAGAACATACTGGAATCACATCCCGACTGGAAACCCGCTGTTTCCCCAACTCCCCGTCAAGTGAACGGATTGGAAATCGCATTTCAAACATTGAACAATCAAGCCAGCGGCCTCAGCAGCAAAATCCGCACCCACCAGGAGTCTCGACACAGCCTACAAAACAGTTTAGACACATTTATAGCAGAAAACAAGGATTTGAATCTTGCCAGGCTGACCGAATTATCCCTAACATCCGCAGAAACTATCGCCCAGACACAGGCACGCCACCAAACCATGTCAGAGCAGCGGAACGCAGCCAAAGCACTGGTAGAAAGCAAACAACGCGAACTGGAGCAACATTTGACGAGAGTCCATTCTACAGAGGCCGAGAACATAGAAATACAAAAACTGAAAGAGCAGTGCGCCGACCTTAACACCGCCCTTACCGAAGCCATCAGACAGAAAGGGATTCAGCAAGGACTACTACACAAAGACGAGACAGACCGTAATCAAGCCGAGGCCGAGAAACAAAAGGAGAGCCAAATAAAACGAGAATACGACCAGTGGCGGACGCTGAATGACATTTTCGGAGCCAACAACGGCGGTGCATTTAAAAAGATAGCACAAAGCCATCTGCTGGGATACCTGCTGCAGTCCGCCAACTACCACCTCCAGAAACTGGACAAACGATATATGCTGGAGTGCATTCCGGGCACACTGACCATCAGCCTACGCGACTGCTACCAAGAAGGGGTGAAAAGCCCCGTGGACACCTTGAGCGGCGGCGAAAGTTTTCTGGTCTCGTTGGCATTGGCACTGGCACTGGCCTCGCTCAACAACAAAAGCCTCAACATTGACACGCTGTTCATCGACGAAGGATTTGGCACACTTGGCGAACAGGAGATGGACCGAGTGTTAGACCTGCTGGAGAACATGCAACGCCAGCAGGGCAAACGAGTTGGCATAATCAGCCATATCGAACACCTCGCCTCGCGTATCCCCATCCAGATACAAGCCTCGCGCACAGACGAAAGCCGCAGCCGGCTACGAGTGGTGGACACTTCAGCGGGATGACAAATGCGAGTATTACAACAAAATTGACTATCTTTGCCCACGTCTCTTAATCTAACAGAAATAACGTTACCAACAAGATACAACACACTTATACTTATGCGGAACTATTTTTCAACCCTATTTCTATCAGCCCTGCTATGCTGTGCCTGCGGCCACGTAGAGGAGAAAGTGTCTCAAACCTATGCAGACGGAGGCAGACAGCAGGTGCTACAGGTGAAACGAAATGGTGACAAAGAAATACGCACAGGCGAACAAAAATACTACCCTAACGGCACCTTGCAATACGAAAAACATTTTTCGGGCAACCACGAATCACCCACTGGGCAATGGATATATAACTATATGGATGGCAGCACTTTCGCAACGGCCACATTCGACAAGAATCACCCTCTGGGCAGGGACTGGAAATTCTACGACCACAACGGGCAGCCCCTTTTCAAAGAAGCCTACGACTCCATGAAAGTCACAGAACTAAGCGACCAGCAAACACCGGAAACCGTCGTGCTAACCAAAGGTGCCGACGAGACCCAATACCAATTTTACAGTGACGGTTCGCTACGCTCCAAAGGGCAGTATCACAACAGCCTGAGACAAGGACACTGGGTCTATTACCACGCCAACGGGCTGACGCAGGCAGAAGCAGACTATGTGGATGGCAAAGAGAACGGCATCTACTGCGTGTACCGCGAGAACGGAATACCTTACTACCGAGGACTATACAGCGATGGCAAACGCACAGGAAAATGGGAATTCTATGACGCTGCCGGACAAATGACCTCATCCAAAGTCTTTTAAACGATGGATGTAGCATTAGAATTACCAATCTACCGCCTGATTGGACAAATAGCCGACCAGATGGGGGTGCAGGCCTACGCCGTGGGAGGCGTGGTTCGGGACTACTTCCTCGGAAGACACTGCACAGACATCGACGTGGTATGCGTTGGCGACCCAACAAAACAACACGCCGTAGGCATAACTGTGGCACAAGCCGTAGCCAAGGCCATCAGCCCACACAAAGAAGTGAGTGTGTTTCGCAACTTTGGCACAGCCTCCTTCAACTATCACCACGGCGGAGAAGTCTGGCAGATTGAATTTGTCGGCGCGCGACGCGAATCCTATAGCCGCGACAGCCGTAAGCCCGTGGTGGAAGACGGAACACTCGAAGACGACCAAAACCGCCGCGACTTCACCATCAACGCCATGGCCGCATCGCTCAATGCCGACACCTTTGGACACCTGATAGATCCCTTTGGCGGCATACGAGACTTGGACCAGGGAGTGCTGAAAACACCTTTAGACCCCGACATCACCGTCAGCGACGACCCTTTGCGCATGATGCGAGCAGTACGCTTTGCCTCACAACTGGGATTCCACATAGATGCCGCCACCAAAGCAGCCATCTTGCGTAATGCCGAGCGAATCAAAATCGTCTCAAAAGAACGCATCTCAACAGAGATGAACAAGATACTACTCTCCCCATCACCCTCGATAGGGCTGACTCTGATGCTGACGTGTGGACTGATGGACTACGTGTGCCCCGACCTTTCAAGGCTGAAAGGCGTAGAGACCATGGGCGGACGAGGCCACAAAGACAATTTCAGACACACCATGCAGGTAGTGGACAACGTGGCAAAGATGAGCGACAACCTTTGGCTGCGCTGGGCGGCACTGCTGCATGACGTGGGGAAACCCGGCACCAAGCGCTATGACGAACGACTCGGCTGGACATTCCACGGGCATGAGGCACGAGGCAGCAAAATGGTGCGGAGGATTTTCGCCTCGCTGAAACTGCCATTGGACAGCAAAATGAAATACGTGGAGAAACTTGTATTGTTACATATGCGTCCAATCGTACTGTCCGAAGACGTCGTGACCGACTCGGCGGTGCGACGCCTGCTCTTCGACGCAGGCGACGACATCGACGACCTCATGATGCTGTGCGAGGCCGACATCACGTCCAAGAACGAAGAGAAAGTGCGCAAATACATGCGGAACTTTAAAATCGTACGCAAAAAACTCATCGAACTGGAAGAGAAAGACCGCATACGCAACTTCCAGCCCCCCGTCTCGGGAGAAGACATCATGCGTACCTTTGGCATCGGTCCCTGCCACGAGATAGGCATCATCAAGGATGCCATCAAAGACGCCATCCTTGACGGCAGAATCCCAAACGAACGTGAACCCGCCATCCAAATGATGCTGGAGCAATCTGCACAATTAAACCTCTAGCCCCTATCCCCAAACCAACACCATTCCCCAAACCCATAATCTGGAGGTCCCAGGTTAAAGCCCTTGCTGGTCCACACTAAAAATTAGCATCTTAGAAGAAATTCAAGTTGCTGATTTTTCATTTT
>JAFVBF010000028.1 GCA_017480145.1 Bacteroidales bacterium | reverse complement strand
AGGGCAGATAGCCAATATCAATAAACCGTATAAATCAGTTCCTTACGGAATAATTTTAACGATTCTGCCCGCAAGTAAGGATATATTTGCTACCTTTGCAAAACCAAAACGGTGCATCTCTGGGCAAGAGATGCACCGTTTTGATGTAATAAAATTAAATAGTTTCTGTATTTCAATAACTTATATGTGTGCCTGCATCATCGGTTAGACAAATCATTGACGATTGCATAATGCCATTTCCTGTGATGTCTCTTTGTTCTGATGATAGTATGAGATGATGATGCTCCTATTAGGGTGATATAATTAAATATAAAGATGGGAAATGGATAGCCTTCCTGTCGCTTCATCGGCTTTAAATTTCCATTTCGCATTGCCAAAAACTATGTACCTTTGCAGTCATGGAAACAGCCACACGAACCATTGCAAGAAGTAGGGACAGAATGTCTTACGCTAAAGCCTTTGACCTCAACGGCAAAACGCCGCCGCAGGCTGTGGATTTGGAAAAATCGGTTTTGGGGGCACTGATGCTGGATCAGAATGCGCTTTCCAACACCATCGAGTCGCTGCACGAGGGTTGTTTCTATCGTCCCGAGAATCAGGCCATCTTTCGTGCCA
This sequence comes from Bacteroidales bacterium, assembly GCA_017480145.1. Taxonomy (GTDB): domain Bacteria; phylum Bacteroidota; class Bacteroidia; order Bacteroidales; family P3; genus Colimorpha. Next base: position 18,345 of record JAFVBF010000028.1, on the reverse strand, counting down.
TCCGCAAACTATTCGACCTCAACAAGCCTGTCGATTTGCTGATGGTAGTCAATCAGTTGCGTCAGGATGGCGAACTGGAGGCTGCGGGCGGGGCTTATTATGTCTCCGAGCTGACCAACAATGTCGTCAGTGCGGCCCACATTGAGTATCACACTCGCATTCTTAACGAGAAGTTCATACAGCGCGAGATTATTCGTATCTCTACCGAGAGCCTCACATCGGCCTATGAGGAAACTACCGACGTGGTGGATTTGCTGGATCGTACCGAGCAGAAACTCATGGATATCAACGACAAGAACTTTCGGCGCGACATCCTGCCGATAGGCGATTTGGTAAAGGTCGCCAACGACCAGATTGTCAGTGCTCAGGAGGCAGCGTTGAATCCTAATGGCGAAGGCCGTACAGGCATCTACTGCGGACTTACGGCTTTGGATCGTGAGACGGCAGGATTTCAACCGGGCACGCTTATTATCCTGGCGGGTCGTCCTGCCATGGGCAAGACAGCCCTGGCACTCAGTATGGCACGCAATATGGCCGTCAATTTCAACAAGCCCATCGCGTTCTTCTCTCTCGAAATGTCGGGTGAGGAATTGGCCATGCGTCTCATTTCGGGCGAGGCGGGTATTCCAGGCGAAGACCTCAAAAAAGGGCGCGCCCTCGAAGGCTGGGAGCAGGTGGCCCTGTCGCAAAAGTCACAAGTGCTGGCCAATGCCCCCATGTTTATTGACTCTACCTCTCAGCTCTCCATTTTCGACCTCAGAGCCAAATGTCGTAGGCTGAAGCAGAACCACGACATACAGATGGTTTTCATCGACTACCTACAGCTCATGACCGCTGGCAGCGAGCTGGGTCGTGGCGGCAATCGAGAGCAGGAGATTAGCATCATCTCGCGACAGTTGAAAGCTCTCTCCAAGGAATTGAGCATACCCGTACTTGCTCTTTCTCAGCTGAGCCGCGCCGTCGAAACGCGTGGCGGCGATAAGAAACCCCAGCTCAGCGACCTGCGCGAGTCTGGCGCCATCGAACAGGATGCCGACATTGTCCTTTTCGTCTATCGACCTGAGTATTACGGATTGGATGAGGACGATCAAGGCTCCACCGCTGGCAAGGCCAACATCATCATAGCCAAGCATCGTAGCGGCAGCACAGGCGAGGTACGTGTCCGTTTCGTCAAGAAATACGTCCGTTTTGAGAATGACGACGTCGTCCCTACAGGCCAGTATGCCACAGCTCTTCCCAATAACAACAACTTCGATAGTGCCGGCAATGGTGGGGCTATGACCATCACGGTCTCATCCGCCATGAACAACGATGTGTCGGGCAACGGGTCGAACGATATGCCCGCTTTCGGTGTCGTCGAGGACAACGAAAGTCCGTTTTGATAGCCTAAGGGATCAGACTTTCTCCCATCAACAAGGAAAGTTATAATCCAAAACAAATAATAAAAATGGAAAAGAAAGATTTACTGAAAGAAACCATCCAGCACATCGACAACAAGAAGTACTACTCCACTTCGCTCATTGATGCCATGCGTGGCATGTCTTTCACCAGCCGCGACACCGCCCGCGCCGCCGACATCCTCACCATGATGTGCCGCGAGAAGGACTGCACCAACATCCTCACCTTGGCTGGCTCCACCAGCGCCGCCGGATGTATGCAGGTCTATGTTGATATGGTGCGCAACAAGATGATTGACGTGGTGGTCTCCACAGGCGCTTCCATCATTGATATGGATCTCTTTGAGGCCCTGGGTTTCAAACACTATGTGGGAACCAAGGAGAACGTCATTCCCGACACCACCCTGAGAGAACTTTATATCGACCGCATCTACGACACCTTTATTGATGAGGAAGAACTACAGGCTTGCGACAATGCTACCTTCGAGCTGGCCAATATGCTGGAGGCACGTCCCTACAGCAGCCGCGAGTTCATCTACGAGCTGGGCAAATGGCTTCACAATGGCCGTGCCGTCAAGAAGGACAGCCTCATCCAGACCTGCTATGAGTGTGGCGTTCCCATTTTCGTCCCCGCTTTCAGCGACTGTAGTGCTGGCTTCGGCATTGGCAAGCACCAGTGGGAGCGCGCCAAGGAGGGCAAACCCTACCTGAGCATCGACTCCGTGGCCGACTTTGTGGAACTGACCAAAATCAAGATGGCGGCACCCCAGACGGGTCTCTTTATGGTGGGTGGCGGCACCCCCAAGAACTTCGCTCAGGACACCGTGGTATGTGCCGAGATTCTGGGTCACGAGGTCCCCATGCACAAGTACGCCATTCAGATTACCGTGGCCGACGTGCGCGACGGTGCATGCTCCAGTTCTACACTGCTTGAGGCTGGCAGCTGGGGCAAGGTAGACGACAAGTTGCAGCAGATGGTCTATGCCGAGGGTACCACCGTTATCCCCGCCATCGCCTCCTACGTCTATCACAACAACGCATGGCAGGAACGCGAATACAAAAACTGGCAGAAAATTTTTGCTAAATAATCGCCCTGTTTTTGTTAGTAAATAAAATGTGTCGGCAGTGCAGAATCATTGCCGACACATTTTTTGCGGGGTGGGGGAGACTTTCGTTAGACGGAGCATATTCTGGTTCGGATTTCTTCGATTTGGCAGTCAATTGTGCGTGAGGAACAAGCCCCTCCATCATCGGCAGGAGGAATTTCGGAAAGCATCGGTTTTATCCTCATGCAGGGCAATGAAGGGTCTATGATTGTGGAGTGGCGGTTGGTGCTCTGAGTGGTTGATAGTGTCTATGAGGGAGGCAAGTGCCCGCCCTAAAGTAGCAGGCGACAAACAAAAAAATACCCCGCTATCGAAAAAAGTTGTACCTTTGCAAACGCAAATCCACAAGCGGATATGGCGTAATTGGTAGCCGCGCCAGACTTAGGATCTGGTTCTTAACCGAGTGGGGGTTCGAGTCCCCCTATCCGCACCAGCGCGTTATGAGGTTCTTCCCGCATAACGCTTTTCTTTTCCCTCCGCCGCGGTTGGCCTATTGAAAGCCATATAAATGCAGGTGTTGTTGAAAATCCAGTGTTAATAACTTTTGCCCGACCACGGGTAGCACTTTAAATATTCTTACTACTTTTGCCCCCGAAACCAAAGAAAACATTATGGAATACAGAGATTACAGAGACAAGCAGAAAGACGAACTCTACTCGCAGGTCATCCCCGCTGGCAAGCGTCGTTATTTCTTTGACGTGAAGGCCACCCGCGGCGGCGACAAGTTCATCACCGTCACCGAAAGCCGCAAGATTTTCGACAACAACACCGGCGAGTTTTATTTCGAAAAAAACAAGATTTTCCTTTACAAAGAGGATTTTGAGAAATTCCAGAAAGGCCTTGCCAATGCTTTCTCGTTCATAGAGACAGGCATCGAACCCCCTCCAGTGGTTGTCGAAGAAGAATTTCGTGACCATGTGCATTCCAGCGACATCAACATTGAGGGATCTGCCGCATTAGACGATATCAACTTTACGGTATAAATATGGGGAAAATCATTGCCATTGCCAATCAAAAAGGAGGCGTGGGTAAGACCACTACGGCCACCAACTTGAGTGCTGCGTTGGCCGTGATGGACTATAAGGTACTTCTGGTTGACGCCGACCCGCAAGCCAATGCCACATCGGGTCTGGGCATCGATCCCGAAGGCCTCGAAAAAAGCGCTTACGAGTGTCTTCTGGGACAGGCCGAGGTCAGAGACTGCATCGTCAAGACCACTACGCCCAACCTCTTCATGCTGCCCACCCGTATCGATTTGGTGGGGGCGGAGTTAGAACTGGTCGGCCTCGAAAACCGCGAGTTCTTTTTGTCTAAAGCCCTGTCGCCGGTAAAAGACGACTACGATTTCATTTTTATTGATTGTTCGCCCTCGCTGGGCCTCATCACCGTCAATGCCCTCACGGCAGCCGACTCGGTGCTCATCCCCATACAAAGCGAATACTTTGCCCTCGAAGGCCTGGGCAAACTGCTCAACACTGTGCGCATCGTGCAGACCCGTCTTAATAAGTCACTTACCATTGAGGGCTTGCTCATCACCATGTATGATGCTCGCCTCAAACTGGCGCGTCAAGTGGTCGAAGACGTGCGCAAGCACTTCAACCAGTTGGTATTCGAGACGCTCATCTACCGCAATACTCGCCTTGCCGAGGCTCCAAGCTACGGGTTGCCCGTCATTATGCACGATGCCTCTTGCCAAGGAGCCGTCAATTACCTCAACCTGGCCGCCGAGCTGCTACGCCGCAACCAGATAAGTAAATAGCGTATGGCATCACCTAAGAAAACTACAGGATTGGGACGTGGATTGGAGTCTATTTTGGCCGACGCGGGCTTAGACAAGCTGTCTCAACAGGCCAATGCGACTCTGACCACCGCTATTTCCAGCATCCCCATCGGTCTCATCGACACCAATCCTTTCCAACCCCGCAAGGAGTTCGACGAAGAGGCTTTGGACGAACTGGCCCAGTCCATACGCCAGCAGGGGGTCATCTCTCCGGTCACCGTGCGCCAGATGCCCGACGGAAGGTATCAGCTGATTGCGGGCGAACGCCGCTATCGTGCCTCTCAACGCGCTGGGCTGACAGAGATACCGGCCTACATACGTGTGGCTACCGATGCCCAGGTGATGGAAATGGCACTTGTGGAGAACATACAGCGTGAAAATCTCAACGCCATGGAGATAGCCTTCTCCTACAATGCCCTCATCAACGAGTGCCAGCTCACCCATGAGCAACTCAGTGAGAGGGTGGGGAAGAACCGTTCTACCATTACCAACTACCTGCGTCTGCTCAACCTCCCTGCCGAAACCCAGATGGCTCTCAACGCCGACCAAATCAGCATGGCTCACGCGCGTGCGTTGATTAACGTGGACGACCCCGAGACCCATCTTCGCATCCTTCATGAGATTATCAGCCGCCAGCTCTCGGTCCATCAGACCGAGCAAATGGTCAAATCCGTCAAGCAGGAGGCAGCCCCACGTGCAGTATTGAAAAAGGCCGAACTGCCACAGGTCTATGTGGAACGGCAGCATTCGCTCAAGCAGTACCTCCAGTCTGAGGTAGAGCTGCGCCGCTCACGTCGCGGCAAAGGCACGCTGACCATCCACTTCAACAATGATTCCGACTTCGAGCGTATCATGAAACTCCTTAACCAGTGAACCGCTTTGTCTGGGTCATAACCCTTGTATGCCTATGCCTTTCTGTTGAGGCTGTGGCACAGCAGAACAACATACGACAGCCGCGCGTCAGCACGGCTGCCGTTCCTCTTTTAGAGCCTCGGGCTTCGGCCGTCTCTACGGCTCTGCCCGACACACTCCGACAGCCTTCGACACGAACACCTCGGTCTGACATGGTGGCAGTTCCACAAACGCATTCCCCCAACAAGGCCCTCTATCTCTCCTTTCTGCCCGGGGCCGGACAGATCTACAACCATCAGGCCTGGAAAGTCCCTATTATCTATGGGCTTATGGGGGGATTGTCGTATTGGTCCTACAGCTGTTATGGAGATATGAAAATGTTTCGAGACGAGTACCTGCTGAGGGTCAATGGGGGCACGCCTCAATTAGAGGGCTACACTGGACATTCCGATGCCAGTATCTATAATCTCTATCAGTCCAATAATCAGTATTTTCAACTGGGAATAGTTTTGACGGTCCTTGTCTATGGCCTCAACTTGCTTGATGCCTACGTCTATGGTCATCTGTTTGATTTTCAAATAGACAACGACCTCTCCCTTTCTGTGTCTCCGGGGCTTGTCTCTGATCCACAACACCCGCTTGGACTCACTCCTGCGGTAGGCCTAACCTTGAGTTTTTAGCAGATAGTCTCGTCCTCATGATATTTCGCCTCCCATGGCGAAATATCTTGCATTTGGTATAACGTTGAAATAAGTTTTTTTATAATTTTACGTTATTCATATTGCATCTTCGTGCAGAATCCTTTTTACATGAAGATGCGTTACGTCGGAGACGAACAATACAACTATAAATAAGTAAAACACAACCAAAATGTTAAACCTGTTTCTTATGCTTCAGGCCGTTTCGACTGGTGCTGAGGCTGCCACCGAGGCCGTGGCCGAATCTGCTGCGGCTGTTGAGAAAATTACGATTTTCGATATGGCCCTCAAGGGAGGCTGGATTATGCTCGTCCTCCTTCTGGGGCTTATTCTGGCTCTCTACATCTTTATCGAGCGTTTCCTTGCCCTGCGCAACGCCCTTCGGGCAGAGTCAGACAACGCCTTTATGAACAACATTCGGCAGTACATCCATAGTGGAAATATCGATGGTGCCCGTCAGTTGTCCAAGCAGACACACACTCCTATTGGCCGCATGATTGACAAGGGGCTCTCCCGTTTGGGACGTCCACTGCCCGACATTCAGGCCGCCATAGAGAATGTGGGACAACTTGAAGTTGCAACACTCGAAAAGCGTGTCTCTCTGGTTGCCACTATTGCATCATTAGGCTCCATGCTTGGCTTTTTGGGCACGGTGACGGGCATGGTGACGGCCTTTCAGGATATGGCCCATGCTGGCAACAACATCGAAATTGGCATTTTGGCCACGGGCATCTATGAAGCCATGGTGACAACGGTTGGGGGTCTTATCGTTGGCATTATAGCCTATTTCCTTTACAATGTCCTTGTCACGCAGATAAACAAGGTGGTCAACACTCTTGAATCGCGTGCCACCGAGTTTATGGACCTGCTTCACGAACCTGCATGATTGCCTAAATCTTCCCTATTATGATACGCAGTCATAACCAGCTTCAGATAGAAAGCAACTCATCCACCATGTCCGACTTGGTGTTCCTGTTGCTCATCTTCTTCATGATTACCTCAACGCTCATCAGCCCTAATGCCGTCAAATTATTGCTGCCCGAGAGTAGCAGTCGCACCATGGCCAAGCAGAATGTGACGGTCTATATTGATGAGAATAATGCTTTCAATGTCAACGGCACTCCGGCTGCTGTGGGCGATCTTGAAACCCTTATTGCCGCTGGCATTGAGCCTGGCATCACCGATGCCTGCGTTGTCCTCCGGGCCGACAAGACCGTCCCTGTTCAGTATGTGGTCAATGTGATTGATGCCGTCAATAGCATCAATGAGCGCAATTCAGTTAAACATAAGGTGATTCTGGCGACCTCGCCCAAACAGTAAACACATCATGGCTTCTAAAGAGGAAACAAAAAACAAGGTGATTTCGGCAGTCACCACCGCGGCTATGATGGTGCTGCTGCTGGTCATTTGCCTCTCCTTTGGCTATATGCCTCCCGATCCTCCGATACCCGAATCGGGCGTCGAGGTCAATTTGGGCTATAGCGACCAAGGCTATGGTGATGCGCAAGAGGTAAGCTCCACCAGTACGCCGGCTCCGGCTGTGTCGCAAAATGCTCAGGCGCAGGAGGAAGTCTCTACCCAGAGCACGGAGGAGAGCGTCTCCCTGCCCGACAAAGTCAGCCCGAATCCGAAGCCTGTGCCTCAGCCGCAACCACAGCCCGAGGCCAAAGAGACTCCCAAGGTCGAGGAAAAACCCAAAGAGCCTGAACTCAACCAGAGGGCCTTGTTCACTTCTAAGAAATCGCAGCAGGCCAGTTCCGATGCTAATGGCAGCCAGGGCAACACCACGGGGCAAGGCAATATGGGCAAGGAGAACGGCAACCCTAATGCCACTGGATATACTGGCTCTGGGGGCAATGGCGGCAGCAACGGACCGAGCTATTCGCTTTCAGGTCGCAAGGCTCTCAGCCTCCCCGAACCCGACTATAAGTCCAACCGTCAGGGACGTATCGTTATTGCCATTCAGGTGGATAAGCAAGGCAATGTTATCTCTGCCGAAAAAGAACGCGGCACTACCATAGACGACGCACGTCTGGTCAGTCAGGCAATAGCGGCAGCACGCAAAGCCAAGTTCTCGGCTTCTTCCACTGCGGCTGAAAAACAGAAAGGAACCATCACCTATGTCTTCAGCCGAGTCAATTAGGATAGACAAGTATCTGTGGGCTATTCGTCTCTACAAGACCCGCTCGTTGGCTACCGATGCCTGTAGGGCTGGACGGGTCAAGATGGGGGACCAAATCCTCAAACCCTCTCACGAGGTCAAGGTGGGCGAGGTCTATAGCATCTCTATCGAGCAACTGCATAAAGAAATAGAGGTCAAGGCGCTCTTGGGCAATAGGGTCTCGGCCAAATTGGTGGAAAACTACGTTGTCGATCTTACCTCGCCGGAAGAATATGAACGTATCCAGATGGCGCGACAGTATTCTTTTGAAAAGCGCGAGCACGGTTTAGGACGTCCCACCAAGCGCGACAGGCGCGACATTGAGCAATTCAAATACAGATAGTCTTGATTTTTTTTTACAATAAATTGGCTGTTGATTGTACAAATATATAAATTCGAGTGAGTGACGAAGAAATCATAAAGGCTGTTTTAGCAGGCGACAAAGAAAAGTATGCCGAGATTGTTGTGCGCTACCAAAACATTGTTGTAAACCTATGTTATAAGATTTGTGGCAGCAGGCTCGATGTCGAGGAGGTTGCGCAACAGGTGTTTGTCGAGTTGTATTCTGCTCTGCCCCGATTTCGTTTCCAGTCGAAATTGAGTACTTTTATCTATCGTATCACGGTCAATGTCGTTAGCAAGTATCTGGCGCGTTCCAACAGGCTTGTCCCTCAGGCTGAAAACGCTCCCGAAATGGTTTCGGACAGCCGTAATGTGGAGCAGAACATCATTCACGACGAACGTATGCAACAACTTTATAACGCCATAAGCCAACTCAAGTATGAGCAGCGTACTGCCTTGGTGCTATGTACGTTTGATGATTTCAGCTATCAGGATGTTGCCGATGTTATGCAGTGCAGCCTGACCAAAGTCGAGGCCTTAATCTTTAGAGCAAAAAAGAACCTTAGAAAAATATTGACAGAAGCATGAAATATGATGATGATATAATGATGCAGCAGTTGCGACAGATGCAATATCCCCACGCTGTAAATCTTGTGGAGGGAGTGATGTCTCAGGTGCGGCTCTCGCTCCCCCGGCCGTCAGTCTGGCACCGCTGGGGCCGTTATGTCGCCGCCGTCGCCGCTTGTGTGGTGGTGGCTCTCTCAATCAATGTGCTCATCTTCTTTACCAAAGACTACAACGAGCCGCAGCTCACCAGTATGCTTGCCTCGGTTTATGGCTACGACCAATATATGTCTCAGTCCATTGAGAGTTATGCCGATCCTTCTTTGATAGACCTCCTCGGGGTAGACGAATAGAAGAGAATTTATTGTATTCGGAGTTCGTTAAAAAAAACGACATATCATGAGAAAATTTGTATTAGTGTTTTTCATTTTCTGTTTGTGTGGTTCGGCCTCCTTCGCGCAAAAGGAACATCATGCCCTTAAGAAAGAGCATCCTAAAATCGAGAATATCGTTAGTGATCTTTCTACTATGCAGAAGCGTCAGCTGAATGCTATCAAGGAGGATTCTAAAAAGCGAGTGGACGAGCTCAAGGCGCAGCAACAATCTGTTCGCGACAGCGTCCAGTTGCTTCTCTCCAAAGATGAGGACATGACGGCACTCCTGTACCAACTCTTCGACAGGGATGCCGCCCTGCAGGCCAGCATCTCCAAAGAGTGCTATGCGACCCGTCTTCGCATTGATGCCATCCTGACGGAATCGCAGCGTGCCCAGCTTAAGCAGTCGTGCCGGGCCGAATGCAAAAAAAAGTAAATTTCTTTTTTCTTCATTTTGTTTTGGACGTGGGCATATTTGTGCTCACGTCTTTTTTTTTCATTTGCAGCATCATCGTTGCGAATGTTTGGCGGCCACAAATTCATGTTTACGTCTTTTTATTGCCATTTGCAGCCTTTCCTTCTGCAATCATCCAGCTCGGTGCTTCTGTGCGAGGTTATGACGCTATTTAGTAATGGCGTATGCAATGATTATGCCGCCATCGCCGATGTTCATATTATCTCGGGATATGGCATACCGTGAGCCGTTAGTTGGACTTTAAATGCTTTGAAAATCGAAAGAAACAGGGACAAATAGATACTAAAATCAGTGAAGATTTAGTTATAGAAGTGACACGTTGTTTGAAAAAACAGGAACCCATGAATATGCGTAAGTTCTTTCTGCTGATTGTGGCTTTGGGCTATGCAGTGTCCGTTTCTGCCCAGGCCCCACAAGGTTTGACCCGTTTTGCCACGGTGATTGATGGCGACACGTTGCCGATGTATCAGTTGCATGATATTGAGATATTTTCTTCCTATGACTTTCTGACAGCGGCGGAGATAAAGAAGAACAAGAAGCTGATAAAGAATGTAAAGAAAATGCTGCCTTATGCGCAGATTGGCAAACAGCGGCTGGATGTCCTCGAAGCCGAGATTGCCCAGATGCCTAAGAAGGACAGAAAGCAGGCTATCAAGGCTGCTGAGAAAAAACTGCGTGACGACTTTGAAGATGATTTGAAGAAATGTACCTTCTCTCAGGGCAAGGTACTCATCAAGCTCATAGACCGCGAGACCGGACGTACTTCCTATAATCTGGTTGGAGAACTACGGGGGTCGTTCAGGGCTGCTTTCTACCAGACTTTTGCCCGCATTTTTGGCCTGAATCTCAAGGTGCATTATGACCCACGAAACAACAAGGATGACGAGTTGATGGAGCGGGTTATTCTGGCTGTGAAATACGGGCAGGTATGACGGCAAAGGGTTCAGGTCATTTTTTTTGACAATAGACATGACTCAGGGTTATTGTTTTTTATCCGTTGTGCCTCTGCGCCGAGAGCCATCGCACCGTTCGGAGATGGTCAGCCAGCTATTGAGGGCTGAAACGTTTGATGTGGTTGAGTCGCAGCCAGAATGGAGCCGTGTCCGCTGCCACCACGATGGCTATGAAGGCTGGGTAGACAACAAGCAGTACCACATCTTGGATGGGGCTAAAAATAAGAACTCTCTTGGCACCTTGCTCACAGAGGACGAAGCGCAAGTGCGTGGCATGAGGGAACGGATTGCCTCCCCGTCAGAGGTGGCTCGTCGATTCTATCTGGGTGCCCCCTATTTGTGGGGAGGACGTTCGCCAGCTGGCATTGATTGTTCGGGACTGGTACAGGTGTGTTTTCAGGCTTGTGGCATACAGCTCCTTCGTGATGCCAGCCAGCAGGTCACGCAGGGCAGGGAGGTGCCAGGACTGGTACAAGTTGTGCCTGATGACCTCTGCTTCTTCGGTAGTTCGCCTGACCATATCACACACGTCGCCATGGTGATTTCCGACGGATCCGTTATTCATTCTTCTGGATATGTGCGTATAGATCCCATTGATGATAAGGGTATTTACAATAAGGACACCCATCAATATAGCCATACCTTGCAGTGTGTCCGTCGTATCATCGAGGCTCCCTTCAATAATAATAAGCCCGCTCAATGAGTTTTTTCTACCCCTCTACGGTGGGGATAAACTTCCATCAACAAAATGTAATCAGGCTCTTTGTGATGCCTTTTTCTCGTGCAGTTGTCATAACCTGTTTGTTATAGGACAGGGCAGTGCTGGCTCTTGATATCTATGTGGACTTTGTGACAATCTGCATTTTACGCACAGCCTTAAAGATTGAGCTAATGTGGTTCACTATCGCTAACGGAAGACTTTTTTTGTTTTATCAAAAAAATGTTGTACTTTTGCAACCGCTTTTGAAGGGGTATCCTGGATGTAGAGTTTGTCCAATGGTGTAATGGTAGCACTCCAGATTTTGGTTCTGTCAGTCTTGGTTCGAATCCAGGTTGGACAACGAAGAGCAACTATAAATGAGGTAGTTGCTCTTTTTTTGTTCCCAAATTCCTCGACAACTTGCTTTGTAATAAACTGGAGACAAAAAAAAACTGTCTTCACCAGTTGATGAAGTTCTCAATATAACCGATAATCGTCGGATTGCAACGTCTCCGGATGAGAATTGCCACATCTTCCCCAAAAAAACTGCTTCCGATACGCCCCATTATGGGAATGTGCCGTTTGAAGTGCCTGAGGGTTGGGTGTGGACAAGGCTTGAGCGATGTAACATCTATCATTGGTGATGGAATACACGGTACCCCAAATTATGATCCCAATGGGATTTATTATTTTATAAACGGGAACAACCTTTCCAATCGGCAGATACGAATTAAGGATGATACAAAACGTGTATCATATGACGAGTACGAAAAATACAAGAAACCTTTAAACAAAAATACGATTTTGGTTTCTATTAATGGCACTATTGGCAATATTGGAACATTTAAGGGAGAAAAGGTAATTCTTGGGAAAAGTGCCTGTTTCTTTAACATCAGTCCATACTTGATAAAAGAATATATATGCACAATCATGGAATCAGCATACTTCCTTAAATATGCCTATTCGTCTGCTACAGGAAGCACCATTAAGAATGTTCCCCTACAATCAATGAATGATTTCTTGTTGCCAATCCCCTCTTATGCAGAACAAAGGCGCATAGTAAATGCTGTTGAGCAATGGCTTACTGTTGTAGAGGCGTTAGAAAATGAGACGAGCGATTTGTCTGTCAGCATTCAACAGACCAAATCAAGAATTCTCGACCTCGCTATCCACGGAAAACTCGTTCCCCAAAACCCGAATGACGAGCCTGCCATAGAACTGTTGAAGCGTATTAATCCGTCATTTATTCCTTGTGATAACGCGCATGAGAGGAATATACCTGTAAGTTGGCAGTTCATAGAACTTGGAAAGGTATGTCAATTGACGGATGGTAAGCCAAAAGAAAACGCCGAACTACCGTACCTTGATGTCAAAGCCATGCGTACAGGACAGGTCTGATAGTTCATAAGAGTAGTGGTAAGTATATAGAAAAAGGAACTATACTCATACTTGTTGATGGGGAAAACTCTGGCGAGGTCTTCAAAGCGGAGGCGGCTGGGTATCAGGGTAGCACTATGAAGGTTCTAAACATTGAGACAAATATGAATGAAGAGTATGTACTTCAATTCATAAGACTGTTCAAGAAAGCCTTAAAAGAGAACAAAGTGGGTTCAGCTATCCCACACCTAAACAAAAAGATGTTTAGGGAATTGGTTATACCTATACCCCTCTGAATGAGCAAACTCGAATAGTGGCTGCTATTCAGCAGTACGAAAGCATCCTTGATGGTATCAGTGCCAACCTATAGTTCGGCACTAATACTATCCAACATCTGAAACAATTCATTGACCTTATTTATTATACGGTCTTGTTCTGCTCTTGGAGGAACTGGAATTGGAATTTTTGAGTATTCAGAAATCCAATACCGTTTATGTGTGTCGCCTATCAATCTTGTGATGCTCATAAACTGGCACACATATTGGATGTTGACGTCATCTTTTACATGACAAATCTTCATTGCTGACGATTTGACTTTAAAAGGAAAGTCAACAAACTTAGAGTCTGTCGTGAAATCGTCGAAGATAATTACGGGAACATCTTTGAATACGCCTTTTGTCTCGTTAGTGTAACCAATAATGAAAGATTTTCCTGCTGTCAAAACAGGTGTTTTGTATTGTGGACTATATTCTGTTGATTGAACAATATACTCTTGTGGTTGCTCATATTCTACGATGTCTTCGAGCCGACAAAGCGTCCATCCTGTGGGTATGTTCCCATACTGCGCGTTAAGTCAAGCTATATATTATCTGCAAAATAAGGCATCTGAAATAACTGAATTTTGCAAAATAAGGCGTTTGAAATGAACTTTTTTTTGCAAAATAAGGCATGTCATGAAATATAATTACTACCTTTGCATCCATGAAAGAGACCCTCATAGACAAAAGAACGCTTGAGGCAATACTTAGCGACCAAAAAGCAGAGGTGGGCAATTGGCAAAACAACCACCTTTGTCCTCGCAATGAAGAAAGCCTTGTAGACCTAAATAGTCCACAGGCACAAGTGATTGTCGGGGTTCGCCGAAGTGGCAAGTCTACTCTTTGCCTGCAAACGCTTACAGATGCAAAGGTGAAATTTGCTTACGCAGATTTTGACGATGAGCGCTTTGCTGGTCTTGGCACCAGTCAACTGAATGACGTACTTGAAGTGCTGTACAAGATTTATGGTGACTTCAACTTGATGAGATACAGAATATTGAGGGTTGGCCTCTCTTTGTCAATCGTCTCCTTCGAACCAAGATGCAGGTCATTCTAACTGGCAGTAATGCCAAGTTACTGAGCAGCGACCTTGCAACGCATCTTACCGGAAGAAGCAGCGAGATAAATTTCCTGTTTATGGATTTCATTGCACTATTGTGATTGATGGTAAAGAAACGAAGATAGAATATGCAGTAAGGTTCTTCCTTAAATCATATGAGTTTGAACTCAGAGTCTTTGAATACAACGAAAAAGTCGTCAAGATTTTTGAGAGCAGATTAAGTATGGAAGGCTATTCTATCAAGAAGAAACTCCCCCTCGGAGAACCTGTCTATGCTTATGTTATATACTCGGAAGGAAAAGACCCCAAAGATTTCGTTTCTACATACATGAACATATTAGATGATGCCATCAAATTATAACTATATGGAGAAAATAGCACCGAAAATAGGCGATTGCTTCCTAATGAAAGGCTTGACCATCAATGAGCCTATGACGCTTTATTACATTACGGATATAAACGGTGACAAGATACAAGCCCTAAGCATATATGTCCATGACAAAATGGTGCAAGGGCTGGACGTTGCCAATGAATATGATGATGAAATACCTACGGATGCCATTCTCCTTCCAGAAGGAACGTATGACAGAGTAAAAGAATCTATGAATAAATTCGTGGAAGAAACAACGAGTTATTTGCAAGCTCATTGCAATCGTAAAGGTTTCAAAGTAAGGATTGGTGGTCATTATTGGGATAGGCATATAGAAACCATTACTGAAATAAATGGGAATAAGACCAAGTATGACCTTTTCAGATTTGAGACGGAAAATATCTCACCTATTGGTCTGGCGAGGGGTTTGTTGATAGACTTGAAAGCAATGGGGCTGAGATTACAGACGATGCGTTTGACGAAGTCAAACACCGTTATAGTCTATATGTAAAAAATCTGAAGAAAGTACTTGTGGTATAATGTTTTAGTGACTATGAAGCCAAGAATTGAACGATGCACCATAAAATATGACTCATGGCAGATGCAGTGCTGTGGTGACCCTATCAATGTAGGACAAATTGTTAACTTGTCCTGCATAAAGAGTAAACCATACACTTGTGCTTGTGGCATGAATGTTGACTTCGACGAAGAACACCACGGAGAGGGTGCCAATTGCTTGATACGTGGCAAGGTGGTGAAAATTCAATCTGTGTTTGTAGATAGGTTTGCCAATATAAAAGACGGTACACAATACATTGACGACCCCAACAATACTTTTGCCATCATTGAGGTTAGTTCTATTGATGGTTGGGAGAAACCTGCTTGTTATGAGCAGAGAGAAGGAGGCGATGTTTGTTATTATATCATTACTCTTGAAAAGGCGATAGAATGCGCTCTTGAAGGGCATGACCAATATCCTTTATATCAAGGACTGTATGTAAATATGGAACCCGATGATGAGTCAAAGACAATCTTTTGGAACGAAGGTGGTTCTGAAATGGGGACAATTGATGAGTTAACGATATACAAGGACGAAAAATCGCAGAAGATAGACCTGACGAACTTTGGCTGGCATGATGCCCTCAAAGCATGGCATAAGTTTTATCAAGATAATGTCCACGATGGATATAAAAACATTGATAATATAGGATGGCTTAAATGGTGGTCAAAAGGATGGGGGCTTGCCAAAGAAATAAGGAAACTTCTTCCAGAGGACATAGAACTAACATATGGTCGTGGCAGTCAGGCTGTTCGGGTTTTAGAAGGAACAGACCTGAATACAGAATCTTTACGCATATCATTCCCCAGACACATGCAAAACAGAATAGACGAAGGCTTGTATATAGCAAATGCATACGTTGATTGGGAATTTAATGATGATGGGCATGACAATTATATGTTCAATTTTAACGGATATGAACATGACATCCACCCAAATGACCGAGTTATGCTCGGTGTATATGGTTGTCCCAAATACCAAACGGGGACTGTGAAGCAAAGCTCGCCAACCAGATTGCTCATTCACACCGATTGGCCGTTAGATATTTCTGAGTCCTACTCAATTGAATTGATTGTATAACATTTGTAAAAGAAGATGTAATATGGAAGGTGACATCGTTTATAGCAAGTCTGATTTTATCGCGCGTGAAAATGCGATAGTCCGTAAAATGCGTGAGGCTGCACTAAAGAAATGTGGAACCTTTGCCTTGTCGTGCTCTGCCATTGACAATAAATGGGGTATCTGGCTGGAGGTTGGCGATGACACATTGCTTGTTAACCCCTTAGATTTAGTCAGTTCTATATACGAAGATGGCACATATTATTTGCTTGAGTCTAAAAAGAAGAATGTCCCAGAATATTTCATTGTAGAGGTCGAGAAAAAATCATACTGCTACCATTGGGCACTGTCGCATAATCTGCTTGATTTCTCCTCGGAAAATCGTTTTGTGCAAGAAGAATATGTGTCTAAAATATTTGACACAGTATCACTTTTACATGAAGCGATGACATCTGGCTGCGAACTTGCCTATGACAAAAGTGACGTAAGCAAGGATGGCATTGTTTCATGTTACAAGCAACTGAAGGTAAAGTGTACATGGCCTTCCTATATTCACAAAACGACTAAGGATATTCAAAAAGAAGAATTCCAGTTTGATGTATTAAAAGGGAATGACGGGGAAGGTTTCACTATTGGAATAGGAGACCGTTCCTATTCTACATGGTTCTCACATTGGGACGGTGACCTTGAAAGGATTCGCCATCAATTTGAATCTTTCACATTTGAGCATAAGGCAGAGGTTAAAATAACGTTTGATATGTCTGAAACCATCATAAAGATGGAGGACACAAGCGTAATCAGCGAAATCAACGAAACTGGAAAAGGTGTTGGGTTCAAGTATAAGGACTATTTGCTGCTAACGATTATACCAAATGAATTTGTGAAACAACCAATATTCATGGGGTATTGTGATAAAGGACAAGTGATGAAAGCTCTTTATAATGGTATTTTGCGTATGGCTTTAGACCATCCCGTTTTAGGAAATGAAGATGTGCCAGACATGTTGAATGCATACAACATGGTTAAGTCGCCACTCATAGAAGACTATATCACGGGGCGATTCAGAGACCGTAATGACAAATTGTTTGCCATTCGACAAACTGTAGTAAAGCACATCATTACGATTGCCCCAGACATTGCCCAACTGTTCTATGATGAAGATGGTGTTTCTTATGAAGCAGAAGAAGATGGAACAATTGATTTTATCTATGACAGGAATGGTAATCCTATTGTTATAAAGGATTTTGTTACTTGGCATAATGAAATTAACCAAATAGTCATTGATTCAGAGACGGGATATCCTTATTCAATGGACTGGGAGCAATACCACAATCGTGGCATTAAATTGGCGCAAGAACTGCGCAAGATTCTATCAACAGATTTTGACCTCTGGTATAAGGCTCCATTTGAGGATAAATCGGGGGTTATAAAACATCCGTTCCTCGTTCTTGAACCACATTATGATGGACATTCCGCAGAAACCAAGTAATATATAGCAAGCATACTGCCATGCGGTATGTATAAGACAATCCTTGTTATAAATTGAGAAATCGACTTGTCATTTTATCAAGAAGGATAAAAGAAACCCTCGGACTTCCAGCAGCTATGCCCAAAGCCAGTGGGCTAATTGTTCACGAAATTCTTTTAGAAATTTTGTTGGGAATATGCAAGTGAATGAAACGGTTCGCTACAACTGGCTATCACCACAGCATTTTTTCAGAAAGGAATAAGAAAGGCAGAAGTCACTACTGCTTGCCGCCTTTCGACTCTTTCTTCCTTTCCTTCATGTATTTACGGTACTCTTTGACAGGCATAGGCGTAACCTTTTGGTCGGAGAACAAGAAGTCGATGCCTTCAAGTTCCATCATCACCTCAACATTGTCGCTGAAATACGCATGGACATAGCGGTTGATGTTCTGCTGCTTGTGAAGGTCGGCATTGTCTCGGGCGATGAAGAACAGGAGTCCGAGGCTAATCAGCCAGACTGACCATGCAACGGTCTTGAAGAACCTTCGGACATGCTTGCTGGAGTAAAAGCACTTGAAGTAATACCATGGGAATTGATACAGCGAGTTCAGCAGCACATGTACGCTCTCGTCCTTGAATTTTGGTTTCTCGTAAGGAGTGAGATTTATCCTACCAAGAAGTTCACATAGACAGTCTAAGATTTTCTTGTATTGCCTTGTGATGACATGGTCGTT
>JAFVBF010000027.1 GCA_017480145.1 Bacteroidales bacterium | reverse complement strand
GTCTCCAAGGGCAAACGCAAAATCATAGCCTACTATGAGGCACAGAGCAGCACTATTATTGCCACCGCACGCTCGTTAGCCGCACAGCACCAGTATGAAGAAGCCTTTTACCTACTGGCCGGCATTCCGTCAGAGTGCTCATCGGCCTACGGAAAAGCCCTAACGGCAGGCAACGAAATCTTTGCCCAGTACACCGACTACTGCTGCCAGATAAATCTGGCCAAGGCACGGACGCTGTGGGCGGCCGAACAGAACAGTAGCGGAGCCGCAAAGGCAGGTGAATATCTGTCCACCATCTATCCCGAAGCCGCCTGCTACGGCGAGGCAGAAGCCCTCTATCAGGAAATCAAGGGAAAAGTGCTGGACGACTGGCATTTCGAGATGAAACGCTATCAGGACGGCATCGACCTCGAACGCGCCCGCATTGACGCTTGGCGTCAGGTCGGCATCGCCTATGGCAACCACCAACAGCCCGTAGACTACAACGTGAACTGGCTGGTGCGATAAAACCGCCAAAGAGGGGGGGGATGGGATGACTCATGCACCTTCATCTCATCCCTGCCTTCGGCAACAAGAACTATAACCAGCCCAACACAGCAACTCAACCAAACAAAACCAACAAATGTTAAAAAGATTTATAACGATACTGCTTGCTGCGGGATTCCTAATCCCACTCAGCGCACAGACCTGGATGGACAACTACGACGAAATAGGAGATTTTTGCGATGGTCTGGCCATCATTCGAAAAAACGACAAATATGGATACGTGGATCAAAATGGCCTTGAGGTCATCCCCTGCATATATGACGAGGTGGGCAAGTTTAGCGAGGGACTGGCCGTCGTCCGAAACGCCAAGAAATACGGCTATGTGAACACCAATGGACAGGAAGTAATCCCCTGCAACTACTCCGCCGTTGGGTCATTCAATGAACAAGGCCTCGTGTGGGTCAACAGCCGAGGATGGTTCAAAACCGGGACTAACGAGATAACCGGAGGAAAATTCGGCGTGTACAATAAAGACGGTAAAATAATCATCCCTATACAATACTACACCATTGGGGTCTTCAATCCTGAGACAAGCAGCGACGGCAGCCCGTATTTCCTACTGCCCGCCTTGTCGGAACTCTCTTTTCAAGAAATGTACAAAAGTGGCAAGTACAACCATAAAGCCAACGCCATGTTTGCCCCCGAAAACAAATCGGATGCCATAACAAACATTAAGTGGATAGCTCAAAACGAATGCTTTTTTGACATCCATGAGCCAATGCCGCTAAAGCCGATTCTTTTCAGCAAACTGGATATGTCACAAGGCAACTATATAGCAGTACTTGAATCGAAATACAAGGCAGCACCATCCAAACATTATTATAACCGCCCTGTCTATCTCTCTGCCGAAGAACGAGGCAAAAACCGCTGGGGTGTCTATTCGGCAGAGGGACAGTTGCTACTACCCACCGGGAAATACGACATCATCTACAATCCCTCCGAAGGGTATATACCTGTCGCTCAGCTAAAATCCGGAGAGTTCAAGGTAAATTACTATAACATCGCGACCCAGAAACTGGCTTTCAATGAGTGGAAAAAGGCTATCGCCGTCAGCCCCGTTGTAGCGGGCAAGGCGATGATTGTAGAACAAAAAGCCACCGAGGTCAACCTAACCGACCTGGCCACAGGCGTTGTTATGAAAACCTACGATGCCGTATTCCCTTCTAAACATGGGGTGTATGTGGTTCTGAATAACAAAAAATACGGACTCATCGATGCAGCAGGCAACGCTATCATTTCCACAATATGCACTTCGATAAGTGTCGAGACCAATGGACTGTTAATCATTCAGCCCTCCGACATTCAGGTAGAGAATTTGGCAAAACTCGACGGACAAGGTGGTGTGACCCAATTAGAAAACGCATCATTCAGCAGTATAAGCCACTTCCGTAAAGGCAGAGCCATGGTCACTGATAGAGTCAGCAAACAGCTTGGATTAATCAATGAAAATGGAGAATATCTATTACAGCCTGATTTCAAGGATATTATTGTCCAATACACAATGGAAGACGATAGTATTTTTTGGGCCATGAAAAACACAGATAGCATCTATCACGCCTACAAAATCTTTTCAAACGAACAGGCATTCAAAAACGGCTACGAAAAAGCCTTCGCCTTCGGAGCCCTCCACAACGACGTGGCGCCTGTATTGATCAACAAACTCTGGGGCATGGTCTCCATCAAGGGAGAAACCGTCCTGCCCTGCGAATTCGCTTCACTTAAAGATGCAGAAAATGAATATCAGATGCGCTCCCGTGACGGCCTGCCCAACTGGAGAGCAGTTGACGGTGAGCGACGCATAGCTCAAACAAAAAAGGACATGCTGAAGGGCGAGTTAAAACTTTCCGAGAAAATCGACGATTCTCATTGGGACTATTAAACACCATTACATCATGAAAAAAACTTTATTTTTTGCACTCCTCATTGCATCAGGCATTTCCGTCATTGCCCAAAACAATGGCAATTCCACCGACCAATACCGCCGCAGTTCGATCTATAGCCTAATTGTGAACCATACCGACCAGAGCTATGCCGACCATATACGTAACCAGTTCCTCGCCATTCCCGTTTCCGACAAATACAACGACCACAACCTCTCGGTAAGGGTGGTGGGTGTCGCATTCAAGCCATCTAAGAAAGAAATGGACAACAACGTGCAACGATTTGTGAGTGAAAACCATATTGCTTCACGGTTGGTGGGGCGATGGTTCGACCGCGACAAACAGACAGGCGAGTGTAACATGAATGTAGTGAAAGCACGCGGTCTATACGATGCTACAGAGTTTGACAAAGAGATGGCTTCGCACAGCACTCGCGGATTGGCCATGCTGCAGGATGCCGGAGAGGACTTAATCGGGAATACCTACCTGATAGTCAACGAGGTTCGCTATGTTGATAAGGGTGCGACATCAAAGATTGTCGGTACGACATTAAACGTGCTTACTATGACTGCTGGCGCAGTAGGTGCCATTGCCCTGATAGCGGCTGGCGGTGATGCCTCGACGGCAAGCGATCTAATGGATTTAGGCAAAAACACCGGACAGAGTTTGGACGACCTCGCATCCTCGCTCAAGGGGTTCCGTGTGAAAATTACCACACGCCTGTTCCAGCTAAACTGGAACGACACGATATCCAATTTCTTCTACTCCCAATGCTACTCCGAGAAGCCGGATGCCGTAAAAAAGGAAAACTTCGAGAAAAATCGCGACAAATTCACTATGCGTTACCTCGGCAAGGTAGTCTCCAAAGGCAACAAAACTTCTTTTCTCGGCATCAGCGAGGATGAACCACTTCAAATGATACGCAAGGCAACCGAACGCGCCATAGACGAAAACGTGGTCGATTTGCAAAGAAAATTTCCACAATTCCGCGTCAAATCGCCAATATCCGATGTCGTGGAGGCTGGCGGTGTCGTGGTGAAAGCACCTATAGGGAAAAAGGAAGGCGTGGATCCAATGCATAAATACGAAGTACTCGAAGTTCGCGAAAGTAACGGACGCATAGAATACCACAAGGTTGGCACAGTCCAGCCCATCAGCGGCCTCGTTTGGGACAATCGCTTCATGGCTCACGAAGAGGGTGCCGAGGGTGCCGATTTAGAAGCCACAACCTTCAAAGTGCTCTCCGGCTCTGGCTTCTACCCTGGAATGCTATTGCGAGAGTTGTAAATAAGCCCGCCTAAGGCGGTAGAAACAATAATAACCTTAGGCAAGACTTACGGCTAATAAGACTTATGCAATCTGATTCTTGATTCTGGCTTGTTCAGAATCAAGAATCAGATTGCATAATACCTTCAGGACGACATGGCGTGACGGTGCCCACAGGGAGGTCATCCCTAAAGAGAGCATCACTGCACAAAAAACAATAAGACACCTCGACCATAACATCACCTTGCGCCTAATTATACATTTAGAACAGGCGACGACGAATCGGTCCGATACTGTCGCATAATCAATGGAACCCAGCCGGTGTGTGTGAAAAATGAAATCCGGCAATCAATTCCCGCCGTGCACCATAAGCCCTATTTCCAATAGATATTACGGCTGACGATCAGCCGAAAGTGGGCGGATGGGGAGGCTGACGGGCTCAGACTGGTGCTTAGCCTCGTCGGGCAGCGCGGCATCAAGACGTTCCACCACTTGTCGATGGATGTCCTCATAGCGGTCTGCATGGTGCATATAGTAACTGACACTTTGCTCAAATTGCTCCTGCGTCAGCCCTTGACGGGCCAGAAGCTGCTGGTAGGCACTCACAATCTCTTCACCAAGGGACTCATAATGATAGCCCGTTTCTATGGCATAGAACCCCTCTATCAGATAGGCCTCCGAAAGGAAATCCACCATTTGCTGCTCTGACATGATGCCCTTGGGCAGCCCGTGCGAGCAAGCCCCAAAAGCCACCGACAGGGTAAGCATAGCCATGACCAATAGCTGTTTCATTGCATATTGCTTTTAATAGAGACGGCAGTCATCCGAGAATGGCTGCCGTCTTGCGAGTGGGAGTTATTGGGCTCGAACCAATGACCTCTTGCTTGTAAGGCAAGCGCTCTGAACCAGCTGAGCTAAACTCCCGAAGCCTTGTACCCGGGGCCGGGGTCGAACCGGCACGGGTGTTACCCCATCGGTTTTTGAGACCGACGCGTCTACCTATTCCGCCACCTGGGCATGACTTCTACGCTCGAAATCGGCTGCAAAAGTACGTACTTTTTCGCTACCTGCAAAATTTTTTTTGACAGACGGAAAATTAGTGCTACCTTTGCGTCTCCAAAATCAAACCACAATGGCTGAGCATAATAACGATAAAGTATTCATTTTTGCAGGCCGTGCCACAAGAGACCTTGCTGGCCGCGTGGCCGAGAAATACGGCATCCCTCTGGGCAAATCAGAGGTTTTCCAATATGCCGACGGAGAATTTCAGCCCTCGTTTGAGGAAAGCATCCGTGGCGGAGTAGTGTTCATCATCCAGTCCACCATCCCTCCTACGGACAATCTCTTCGAACTGCTGATGATGATTGATGCCGCCCGCCGCGCTTCCGCCGACAAGGTAGTGGCCGTCATCCCCTATTATGGCTTTGCACGTCAGGACCGCAAAGATAAGCCCCACGTACCCATTGCCTCCAAAATGATTGCCAATATGCTCTCGGCTGCTGGCGTGAACCGCATTGTGACAATGGATCTTCACGCCGACCAAATCCAAGGCTATTTCGACATCCCCGTGGATCATCTTTTTGGCAGCTCACTGTTCATGCCTTACATACGCGAGAACTTCGAGAAAGAGGACGTGATGTTTGCCTCTCCCGACCTGGGTGGCAGCCGCCGCGCTGGACAGTATGCCAAGACGCTGGGCAACAGCTTCGTGATGTGCTACAAACACCGCAACAAGCCCAATGAGATTGGAGAAATGCGTCTGATAGGTGATGTCGAGGGCAAACACGTCATCCTGCTGGACGACATTATCGACACTGGCTCCACCATCTGCAAAGCCGCCAATATCATTATGGAAAACGGTGCCAAGAGCGTACGGGCCATGATTACACACCCCGTGCTGTCTGGCAATGCCATAGAGAAAATCGAAGCCTCTGCCCTGGAAGAGCTTGTCGTTACAGACACCATCCCCCTGAAACGCCAGTCAGACAAAATCCGCGTTCTGCCTACCGACTGGCTGCTGGCCGAGGCACTGAACCGCATCGTGCGCCACGAGTCTATAGACAACCTCTACGAGACCACCATCCACCGCAAAGGTGTACCTTTCAAATTGTAACAAACCGATGCCCAAGGGCATCAAGATTTAATAACCCATTAATTTCTAAAAAAATGAGAATAGTATCTATGAGCGGTTCTCTGAGAGAGAACGTAGGGAAAAAAGATGCTAAGGCTTTGCGTCGCGAGGACAAAGTGCCTTGCGTAATGTATGGCAAAACCGAGCAGATGCAGTTTGCACTGAACCAACAGGATTTTCAGCGCATCCTCTTCAACCCCGCACCATGCTATGTGGACATTGAACTGGGCAGCGAAAAACGCCGCGCCATGCTGAAAGACATCCAGTTCCACCCTGTGACAGACATCGTCTATCACGCTGACTTCTACGAACTGAGCGACGAGAAACCCATCGTCATGTCTATCCCCGTCCACACCACCGGTACCTCCGTTGGAGTGATGAAGGGCGGCAAACTGGCCTACAAGCAGAAACGCCTCAACGTGAAGGCTCTGCCCGCCAATATGCCAAGCGAGATTCTGCTTGACATCACCAAGCTGGACGTGGCTCAGCGCATTAAGGTTCAGGACATCGCCACCGAGAACTATTGCATCCTCAACCCGAAGAGCAGCGAGGTCGTTGTCATCAACAGCACCCGCGCCGCTGCCACCGCTGCGGCCGAAGGCGAAGCCGAATAAGTATTGCTTATTTGAATATAAAATAGCGGGGCTGCAAAGAATTTTGCAGCCCCGCTATTTTTTTTGATGCATTCTATTTCGCCGGCAGATCTGTTGGCTCATCGTTCCACGGTCGACGTGCGCTGCGTCGAAGATGACCCGTCAAGACCGATGACCGTAGTAGTAGTGATAATCTGGCGGGAGCCATCAGCATGGTAACGAGTCTCAGTCTTCACAACGGTAGTAGTCCCAGTTGAGGATGTAGTAGTTTGGGCAGTGGTCTCGGCATGTGTCATGGTTGAGCCAGAGGGTTTAGGGTCAAGGAGTACGGGATCGACACGACGGGTCATGAGCGCATAGAAACGAGCCTGATCATCAGGAGCAAGGTCGGCGAGATGAACATAACGAAGGATAGTACTATCACTGGGATTGCCCCAATCAAAATCAAGAACGGCACCATAGTTAAATTGAGGGTGAGAAGCGATGGAAACAGCCACGGAAGCAAAGCCACCATTAAGACAGTTGGCTCGGTGTCCGAGGCCCTCAATGCCATCATCTATAAGGAGCTGAAGGGCTATTTCACGTCCCTGCTCAAACCCGTAGCCGCAACATTCGCCGCCATAAGTCTTTGAACATTTGTGACGCGTATGCCCCACTTCGCCATTACGGCTCTGCTCATCGGCAAGACAGCGGGCTTCCGGAAGAAGGCGAGGGCTGAAAACCAGTGCTGGACGGGGTTCCATCTGGTAAAGTTCAGCGATAAGGGTGAGCCGGTCATCCGAGACACGGCTGGGCTGGCCCATTCGGTCGCCCCCATAGTAGTCTGCCACTTCCAAATCGGCAAATTTGCGTGGATATAGGCGGGCAAGATTGAGGTATTTGATGGTCTCCCTCTCCTCAACACTAAGCTGCGAAATATCCTTGGCCGTGTTGGCTGCGGCTATCTCGGCATCGCTCCACTGCTGTGCCGTTACGGATAGAACAGACAAACAAAGGGCAATAAACAAGCAAAAACGTTTCATTGGGATTGATTTGTTTCGGGTGGGTAACTGTGGTTAGAGCAAGCGTTGCTCGGGGGTATGACAGGGGGATTTGCCCGATGTTGGACAAATCCCCCTCAATTGCACAGATTGTTTCAAAAAAAAATTACTTTTTGATGACCTTGCGAACGGAGACACCCTCATTAGCAAAAACTCGGAGAAGATAGACTCCATTGGACAGATGGCTCATGTCAATAGTGTTGGCATGATCGGCAGTGCTGAGAACTCGACCAGCCATGTCAAGCACCTGAAGGCGGTTGACTGCAACGCCCGAGACCGAGACCATGTTGCGCGTAGGATTGGGGAAGACGGAAATAAGGCTATTGTCAATGCCATTGATGCCGGCAGTACCATTGGCATTATAGGTCTGGATACGGATGTCATCAAGTAGGAGAGCTCCGTTGTCGCCAGTCTTATGGCTGAATTCGAGGTATATGGTCTGCCCTGCATACTGGGTGAGGTCCAGAGTGAATTGCTTGTAAGCCGAGTCGGCAACGTGGAGCGTGCCGCTAAGTTTGGCAGAGCCATAGTTGCTGGGGTCAGTAGTGACATATACAGCATAATCCTCATTGATGTCGGCAGAGCCGTTGGAGGCGCGATAAGAAGCCATATAGAACGTCAGCTTGATAGTCTGACCCTGCGAAAGGCTGCTGGCAGCAGGAAGATGAATGGCAGGGCTATAGAGACCATGCTCGCGATTGAGGCGTGTACCGTAGAGGTTGGGCCAGGATGCAGCCTGCACATACCCATCGACACCGCCGTTCTCTATGCCCCAAGCCTCGGTTTCCCAGCAATTAGCCAGCGATTCAAAACTCTCATGATAGGGGTATTGCGTTTCGCCGCAGAAAGTAGCAGTAGCGGAAAAGTCATCAATAAGGAGGATGTAGCGACCCTTTTCATCGGCTGACTTAGTGAGGTTGAGCATGAAATAGATAGTATCGCCCTCCTCAATGGCGAATGGAGCCTCTCCCCAAAGATCGTAATTTTCCAGTGAGAATTCAAACCATTCGTTGAATTTAAGATTAGAAACATCAATTCTATAAAGGTAGTTGAAATCGGTAGAGTTCTTGCCAATCATGAGGTCAAAAGTACCTCCGAGTTCGATGGTGTCATAATTGCGTAGCTGCATCCACCAACTGAATTTTATGGCATCCAAATCTTCTGGTATGACGAAATTGGCAGTATAAACGCCCGCATCTATCTTGCCTGTCTCCACCATGTTCTCAGAAAAAATATCAAAAGTGGATATGTACATACTGGATGCACCATCATGAGAGGCAAAGAGAGAGGTGTCTATAAACCAACGGGTAGTACTGGTAGAACTTTTATAGACATCCCAGCCATGTTTGTAGTAGTCGCTATCGGCACCGAAGAACTCAAATCCCATGTGATAAGGATATTGGGTAATGGCCTGGGCATTGACTCCCCCATAGAGGAGAGTGGCGACGGCAAAAAAGAATAGGATTTTTTTCATAATCTAATAGGTATTTAATTACTTTTTATAATGGCTGCAAAGATACGTTTCTTTTTTGTAACGAAACAAAAAGTTTCCCACCCCCATCCCTACTCTTGCGAGAATCGATTTTGTTTTTGGAGCACAGTATTTTCTTTTTTTTGTACCTTTGCAATTTTCGTGCCCGCACAAGGCACGCCATTATACATCCATCATGAGCAAGCACACACTACCATTCATTATCGGTCTCATCAGCCTCATCCCCGCAGGACTTTACGGGCAGAATAGCAATACCGGCAGCCAGCAGCAGCCCCCTGTGGTGAAGATTGACCAACTGGACGTGATTTACGACGAGGATGAAGAATATGTGAATATCATCATCGAGCCTCCTGCCACGACCAACGAGGACGAGAGCCATATGTACACCACCTCTATTATCACGCCACCGCCACCCATGCAAAACGCAGTGGAAGACGATGACCCAGACGATTTCCCTTACGTACTGCAGACCAATGAGGACGAGGGGGCCGAGAGCGAGGACGAAATCCTGTATGTTTCGTTTGATTCTGATCACATCCACTATCCCAAGCTGGACGTGAACACAATGACGGAAGACGTGCATCTGGTGCTGACGCATCCCGAGCGAGGCGAATATTATTCGATACCCATCTCCAGCACGGCACGAGTGTCATCAAAATTTGGCCCTCGCCGCCGCCGCTATCATTACGGGCTTGACCTGGCAGCACCTAAAGGGGAACCAATCCACACAATGTTTGACGGAACAGTTAGAATATCAGTAAGAAACAAGTCTTACGGCAATCTGGTAGTGGTAAGGCACAACAACGGGCTGGAGACCTATTATGCCCACATGGCACAACGCTACGTGCAGCCCGGCGACGTTGTGAAAGCGGGTGATATCCTGGGGCTATGCGGTAGCACCGGTCGTTCGACAGGCAGCCATCTGCATCTGGAAATACGCTACATGGGCAACGCCATGAATCCCGAGGATGTGATTAATCCCGAAACCCGCGACCTTAAAGCGAACACCCTGACGCTAAACAAGAGTACATTCCGTCGTGGAGGCAGCAGCCAAAAGTCAGGAACTGGTGGCGGAACCTATAGCAAGGACGGCAAACAATACTACCGTGTGCGCAGTGGCGACAACCTGAGTCGCATAGCACAGCGCAACGGAACAACAGTAAGCAAACTCTGCCAGCTAAACGGCATTCACCGAGACGCAGTGCTACAGATAGGAAAGCAACTGCGAATCAGATAAGTTCCCTCATCATTCAATCCTGACTTGGATGGAATAACGACAATACACGGATGACACGAATTGACATACTGACGTTGTTCCCGAACATGATGAACATGTTCTTCGAGGAATCCATTATCAAGCGAGCGCAGAAAAAAGGACTGGCGGAGGTAGTATTTCACGATTTGCACGACTACTCGCTGACGCGCTATGGCAGCGTGGACGACTACCCCTACGGTGGCAGTGCAGGCATGGTGATGGCAGTAGAACCTGTGGCCAACTGCATTGAAAAACTACAACAAGAGCGTCAGTATGACGAGGTGATCTACACAGCTCCCGACGGAGAAATGTTCAGCCAGCCCATAGCCAACGAATTGTCACTGCGACAAAATCTTATGGTATTGTGCGGGCACTATAAAGGCGTGGATGAGCGAATTCGTGAACACTTCGTAACGCAAGAAATCTCCATAGGCGACTATGTCCTGACTGGCGGTGAATTGGCAGCCGCCGTAATTTGCGATGCTGTGATACGTCTGATTCCCGGCGTAATAGGCGACGAGCAGTCGGCACTTAGCGACTCTTTTCAGGACGGTCTTGTGGCCCCGCCGGAATACACCCGACCGCCAGAGTTCAGAGGCTGGAAAGTCCCTGAAGTGCTACTGAGTGGCAACCATGCCAAGATAGAACAATGGCGCTATGAGCAGGCGGTAGCCCGAACACGCGAACGGAGGCCAGGCCTGCTGCGCGACGAGGAGTAATCTACTCATGATAGCAATACAAACATCTTAAAAGCAGAATAAGTATGACGGAATTTGAGAAATTTGCCACTAAACACCGTGGCATCAGCAGCACAACGCTGGCCAAATACACATCGGTAATCAACGACTCGCTGACACCTTACATCATTGAGGAACGACCGTTGAACATCTCTCAGCTGGACGTGTTCTCGCGCTTGATGATGGACCGCATCATTTTCATGGGTACGGCCATTGACGACTACACGGCCAATGTAATACAGGCACAGCTGCTGTTTCTGGAAAGCACCGACTCAGAGAAAGACATCCAGATTTACATCAACTCGCCAGGAGGCTCGGTCTATGCCGGACTGGGCATATATGACACCATGCAGTACATTTCGCCCAAGATTTCCACCATTTGCACCGGACTGGCGGCCTCAATGGCCAGCGTGTTGCTTTGTGCTGGCGAGAAAGGCATGCGCTGCGCCCTGCCACACAGCCGTGTGATGATTCACCAGCCCATGGGAGGAGCCGAAGGCCAGGCCACCGATATGGAAATCACCGTACGCGAAATACAGAAACTGAAAAAGGAACTGTATGAAATTATCGCCAAACACAGCGGCAAGGACTACGAGCAGGTGTGGAAAGACAGCGACCGCGACTACTGGATGACTGCCGAAGAGGCTCGTGAGTACGGCATGATTGACGAAGTGCTGGTCAAAAATGTCCAATAATTGTTAATGCCAAAGGGCTTATAGGGCATAACCATGCTTTATAAGCCCTTTTTAATAGCAAAAATACCATGATTATCAAGGTTATAAATACCTCTCACCACCCGCTGCCGCAGTACGAGACACCGCAGTCGGCGGGACTTGACCTGCGAGCCTATCTGCCCGAAGGTTCCGTAACGATGAAGCCTTTGGAACGGGCACTTATTCCCACCGGTCTGTATATGGAACTGCCCGTAGGCTACGAGGCGCAGATACGACCGCGCAGCGGTCTTGCACTAAAGAAAGGCATCACACTGCTGAACTCTCCTGGAACCATTGATGCCGACTACCGCGGACAACTGTGCGTGCTGCTGGTGAATCTGTCGCAAGAAGATTTCATAGTGAACGACGGCGAACGCATCGCACAAATGGTGGTGGCCAAGCACGAACAGGCTCAATGGCAAGAAGCCGTGGAACTGTCGGAAACCGAACGTGGAGCAGGCGGATTCGGCCATACGGGGACCAAGTAATACCATCCGTAGCCACTGTCCATGATTAGACAAATAAAAACTGCTTTGCCCATACAACCCTGTCGTAAACTGAGACAGAAACGCTCTCTTTTCTCACATCATGAATCCATGGTTTAGACATATTGGAAAGCGACTCCTGCTGATGGCGGGAATAATACTCTGCCTGCTAAACGGGAAAGGGCTTGGGGCACAGACCACGGGCGGCATCGTAGTGGGAGCCGAGCGAATGGACGTATACCTGCCATTGGTGCAGGGACACGCCGTGAGCGTAGTGGCCAACCACACGTCACTGGTAGGCACACGCCACCTGGTGGACACGCTGACATCGATAGGATGCAATCTGCACTCCATTTTCTGCCCCGAACACGGATTCAGGGGTACAGCGGCAGCAGGCGCACACATTGCCAATGGACGTGATGAACGGACAGGCCTGCCCATCGTGTCTCTCTATGGCAAAAACAAGAAACCCACAGCAGAACAACTGCAAGGCATAGACATCGTGATTTTCGACCTGCAAGATGTCGGCTGTCGTTTTTACACCTACATTTCAACGCTGCACTATGTGATGGAGGCCTGCGCCGAGGAAGGAGTCCCATTGATGGTTCTTGACAGGCCAAACCCCAACGGTCATTACGTAGATGGTCCAGTGATGGAGCAGGAATACACCTCGTTCGTAGGCATGAAAGCTGGCCTGCCCGTGGTCTATGGCATGACGATGGGCGAATACGCCCAAATGATTGACAGCGAACTGACACATCGAAAAGAGGGCTATCACCTGACAGTAATACCATTGCTGAACTATACGCACGACAGCATCTACCAGCTGCCCGTGCCGCCATCGCCCAACCTGCGGACGGCACAAGCCGTAGCTCTCTACCCATCGCTATGTCTGTTTGAGGGAACGACTATCAGCGTGGGGCGTGGCACTCCCTACCCTTTCGAGGTGATAGGAAACGACTACAAGATGGATTTGCGAACCGTGCCCGTAGCGGCACGCTTCGACCTGCACTACCTGCGCGAGATGCTGGCACACAGCGAAAAAGATAATTTCTTTCTGAAGAACAACTTTTTTGAAAAACTGGCAGGCAATGGACAGCTGAGGAAGCAACTGCTGGAGGGCGAGGGCGACGAGGCCATACGAGCCTCATGGCAACCGCAGCTGGATGCGTTCAAGCAGTACCGAAAGCGTTTTCTGCTTTACCCCGATGCTACCCAGGCCAACTGATATACTCAATGTCAGCCGAAGACGACATACGATATTTCTCTTACGCCGCTTTCATACGCCAGAAATTGGGCGGCAGGGTACAGAAACTGTCCATCGATGCAGGATTTACCTGCCCCAACCGCGACGGAAGCAAAGGCAGCGGAGGATGCACCTTTTGCAACAACAACGCCTTTAGCCCCTCTTACTGCCATGGCGAGAGCCAGCAAGTCTTGCGCGAAGTGAAGCCCATCAGCCAGCAGATAGACGAGGGCATTCGCTTTCACCAATGGCGCTATAGAAAGGCACGAAGATACTTAGCCTATTTCCAAGCCTACAGCAATACCTATGCACCATTGGAGGTTTTGAAGCAACGCTATGAGGAAGCCCTAAACCACCCGCAGGTGGAAGGCATCATCATAGGCACTCGCCCCGACTGCGTAGATGAAAAGATTATGGACTTACTGGCACAACTGGCCAAACAGCACTATGTGATGGTAGAATACGGCATTGAAAGCTGCTACGACCAAACACTGCATAGAGTGCGACGAGGCCACGACTTCGCCGCTACCCGGCAAGCCATAAGACTGACCGCAGAACATGGCATTGCCTGCGGGGGACACCTAATCCTCGGCCTGCCTGGCGAGAGCCGAGAAGAGATGCTTGCTGAGGCCGAGATACTGAACGCCCTGCCATTGGAGAGCATCAAGCTACATCAGCTGCAGGTACTAAA
Organism: Bacteroidales bacterium; assembly: GCA_017480145.1. GTDB lineage: Bacteria > Bacteroidota > Bacteroidia > Bacteroidales > P3 > Colimorpha. The sequence goes on along the minus strand of JAFVBF010000027.1, from coordinate 16,051 downwards.
AAACACCCTACTGGCGGGCGAGGTGGAACGAGGCGAAATCAAAATACACTCTTTCACGCTGACGGAATACATCTCACTGGTGTGCGATTTTGTAGAACATCTGCGCAATGACATAGCCATCGAACGCTTCGCCGGAGAAGTGCCACCTCGCTATCAGGCCCTGCCCGACCGAGCCTGGCGACATGAGGACGGACGATATGTACGCAATGAAGAGATTGCACCCTTGGTGACACAAGAACTGCAACGACGCGGAACCCGGCAAGGATACGCAAGACAGAAATAAATAATTATTCACCCGAAATACCTTAATGAGATTATGAGAATAGCACTTTTAGGCTACGGCAAAATGGGCAAAGCCATTGAGGCTATAGCCACTGAAAGAAAACATGAAATTGCCGTGCGGATAGACAATGAAACCGATTGGATGGAGCATATTGATGACCTACGGCAATGCGATGTGGCCATCGATTTCTCTCTCCCCGACACCGCCGTGTCCAACATCATGAAATGCTTCAACCTCAACCTGCCTGTTGTGGTGGGGACAACAGGATGGTATGACCAACTTGAAACGGTAGTGCAAGACTGCAAAAATCGACAGCAGGCACTCTTCGTAGCCTCCAATTTCAGTATCGGGATGAACATCATGTTCGACTTAAACCGCCGGCTGGCACGGCTGATGAACCGCTATGAAAACTATGACGTTTCCATCAGCGAGACGCACCACATACACAAACTGGATGCCCCCAGTGGCACCGCCATCACACTGGCTTGCGACATACTGGAGGAGTTGGAACGAAAACAACAATGGATACTATCCAACGATGACCCCGCTCCCAAGAATGCCATCGCCATCACGGCATTACGCGAAGGAGAGACCCCAGGAACTCACACCGTAGTGTACGACAGCGAGATTGACACCCTCACCCTGCGCCACGAAGCCAAAAGTCGCAAAGGCCTGGCACTCGGAGCCCTGCTGGCAGCCGAGTATCTGCACGACAAGAAAGGTTTCTTCACCATGCGCGAACTACTGGAAGAATAAGGCCTACCAAGTATTTTTGCAGCATTTTTATGAAATCATGAATAGACAACGCCTATGCCCCATAGTGTTGCTGGCACTGCTGTGTCTTGCCGCATTGGCAGGATGCAGCCTGCTTGGAGCCACGCATCTAAACTGGCACGAGCTATGGCAAAGCGAGATTTTCTGGCATTTGCGATTGCCACGCGAACTGCTATCCCTACTGGTGGGAGGCGTATTGGCAGCATGTGGCACCGCCTATCAGGCGGTATTTCGCAACCCGCTGACAGACCCCTACCTGTTAGGAGTCTCGTCAGGTGCTTCGCTTGGTGCTGCCATTGCCATTTTGCTGGGATTAGAATCCTACATCTACGGCGTGGGATTGTGCGCACTGGCATCGGCACTGCTGACAGTCGCCATCATCTATCGGATGGCATCCACAGGCAACCGCCTACATACCACCACACTGCTGCTGACGGGCGTATGCCTAACACTGCTGATAAGCGCAGCCGTATCATTCCTCATGGTGATGAACCACGACAAAATGGACCGCATCATTTTCTGGACCATGGGCAGTTTCGCCAGCAGCAACTGGACAGACATCGTGGTGATGACTCCCGTGACACTAATCGGACTATCCATACTGCTCTACCATGGCCGTAATCTCAATCTGCTGCTTTCGGGCAGCGACACCGCCCGAAGCATGGGCGTAGAAGTTGAACGTGTGCAGAAAACAATACTTGCCATCACTTCGGTCATGGTGGCCTTTGCCGTGTCAGTTTGCGGGGTCATTGGGTTCGTGGGACTGATAGTTCCACATGCCGTACGCCTTGTCGCCGGAGCCGACAATCGCAAGATACTACCCCTGGCAGTACTATCGGGAGGACTGTTCATGCTACTGTGCGACACCTTGGCCCGCACCTTGTTTCAGCCATCCGAGTTGCCTGTTGGAAGCCTTACTGCACTTCTTGGAGCACCACTGTTCATCACCCTGCTATACCGCAACCGAAAACAATATTAGCCATGCTCGCCCTGCAGAACCTATCACACACGTATGGATCAAAGACCGTGCTGAGCCACCTCTCCACCACTCTGGAGGCAGGTGGATTCTATGCCGTGATGGGAATGAACGGATGTGGCAAAACAACGTTGCTACGCTGCTGCGCCGGACTACTGCAACCAACTGAAGGACAAGTGCTGCTACACAATCGGCCACTATCGGATTACCCGGCACGCAAACAGGCACAACACATGGCATACCTCGGCCAACAACCTCCTGCCGATTTCGAATTTACCGCCTATGATCTGGTGATGATGGCTCGCAACCCTTATCAACGACCGCTGCAGGGAGCAACACAAAAAGACCGCACCATTGTCGAACAAGCGCTACGGAAGACCCACACATGGCATCTGCGACATGCCCTGCCCAAAGAAATGAGCGGTGGAGAACAACGACGCGTCATGCTGGCACGGACTTTGGCACAACAAACGCCACTGATGTTGCTTGACGAGCCACTGGCCAACCTGGACCTGTCACACCAGTTCGAAATCATGGAATTGTTGAGAGACATAAACCTGCATGAAGGGAAAACCATATTGATGGCTTTGCACCATATCGAAATAGCCCGCAGATACTGCCCGCAGCTCATCCTGCTACACGAAGGTCGAATCCTTTTCCAAGGCAATACACTCGAAGGCCTTTCGCCCGCAAGAATACACACCGTATTTGGCATCAACGCCACCCTCGAAGCCAATGGCACACTCACCCTATCCCCCAATAAACGAAACTGACAATCCCCCCCCCTAAAAAATATAGAAATCATGACAGGCAAGGAATTTTCCACACACAATGCGTCGGGATTCAAAAAATACTTTTCCGAAAGCAGTTTTTGGAGCAAGCTGAAGAAAGAGGCTGCCAAGGCAGGAGCCACAGTGCTATACGTAGCATTGATGTTATACTATGTCATGACGGCACGACAAGTACCCATCAAAGACAAGGCACTGATTCTCGGTGCTCTGGGCTACCTGATTCTGCCCACGGACCTCATCCCCGACCTGTTGCCAGCCATAGGCTATAGCGATGACCTAACCGCCTTGATAACGGTATTCAACATCGTGAAAAAAAACATAGACGACAATATTCGACAACAGGCACAGGACAAAGTTCGCGAACTATTAGGAGATGTCTCGCAGGACTCATTCCAACTGCCCATGCTATAACCGACACACCGACCATCTGCATCAGATTTTATTGATATTGGGAATACGATTACGGCATTTTTGTCTTTTCTTTGTTCAAAAGAAATACTATCTTTGCAAAGTTAAAGAAAATTAATGATTAACCCTAATCAACCCCTCCAATGAAAAACATAGTCTTATACGGTGCGCCAGGGGCCGGCAAAGGGACCCAGGCATCATTGCTGGCCGAGAAATACCACCTTGTTCATCTATCCACAGGCGACATGCTGCGACAGGAAGTGGCCGCGGGCACCTCTCTGGGACAGCGTGTGAAAGACATCATGGAACGGGGAGACCTCGTAGGCGATGAAATCGTCCTCAGCCTCATAGACAAAGCTCTGACAGCCAATATATCCGGTGAGCCATTGGACGAATGGGACGAAGAACGCCGCCAACGTGCCATCGAGGCAGGTGAACAAATACCTGAACGCCGAATCCCCTCCATCATCTTTGACGGATTCCCACGCACTGTGCAACAGGCACAAATGCTCGAATTTGTTTTCTCGCACCGCAACATGCGCCTTGACAGAGTCATCTCCATAGACGTAAGTCGCGAAGAACTGATACGCCGCATCCACGAACGCGCAGCCATCTCCAACAGGGCCGACGACAACGAAGAAACCATTCGTCACCGACTGGAAGAATATGAGGAAAAAACACGACCCGTGCTTGACTACTACAAGGTGTCCGGCCTACTGGTCAGCATTGACGGAGGCGGCGAAATCAGCGAGACCAACACACGCCTGTGCCAACTCATGGACTACATCCTTCGAGACGAATAACACCGCAATGCCTCGTCCCATTGTCTGTCTTGCACCGCTACAAGGCTATACAAATGCAGCCTACCGCCGAGTCCATTTTGACGCCGTAGGTGGCATTGACTATTATTACACTCCTTTCGTGCGATGGGAAAAGGGGGGCCTACGCAACAAGGATTTGCGAGACATAGACCCCAAAGTCAATGCCGGCATCCCCGTTGTTCCACAAGTCATAGCACGAGACTGCGACGAGCTTCGCCACCTCTGTGACGAACTACAAGCACTCGGTTGGCGACGCATAGACATCAACATGGGCTGCCCTTTCCCTATGCAGACTGGAGCTGGGCGTGGTTGCGGGCTGCTATCCCACCCCGACATCGTGGCCTCCATTCTGGAAGAAACGAGACGACGACCCGAAGTGGCGTTCTCTGTCAAAATGCGACTGGGGCAGAAAGACAACACCGAAGCACAACAGCTACTTCCAATACTTAACGAAACACCATTAGAAAACATCACGCTGCACCCCCGCATCGGACGACAACAGTACCGTGGCAAACCAGACATAGAAGCATTCTCCGATTTCTATAAAGGATGCAAAAAGCCATTGATTTACAATGGCGACATCACAACCCGAGAAGACATAGAACGCATTTTGCAGGCCTTCCCCGCCCTCCACGGAGTGATGATTGGCCGCGGACTGCTGGCCAATCCAACAATGCTCCTTCCGGAACTGACTGACGACGAGCGACTATCACGCCTGCTGCAAATGCACGACTATTTCTTTGTCAAGGCACAATCATCTCTGCAAGGCGACCAGCAACTACTGACGCACCTGCACGCCTTCTGGCAGTATCCACAAAAGATGATACCCAAGAAAACACACAAAGAACTCATGAAAACCAGCTCACTGCGCAACTACCTGTCTGCCGTAGAAAGCCTGCGGAAATAAATATCCTCCAACCCGAAACGGAATTAGCGAATACCGCTCCTACACCGACTTCTGGCAATATCACTGCCAGCCATTGACACGCCACCACCACCAACCACCATTCAGTTCATCAAAGACACATCACAAACGGGCATAATATCCGACACAATCCTCCCCGCCCCATTGTCTTCCAAAGCCTCCTAAATTTTTCTTTCTCAATATTTTTTCCTAACTTTGCGACTTTACATCCCCGCCACAGGGATGGGGTAAGGTATTTTATTACAATAAATAGTAAAATCCATGGCGCATTTGGAATAAGCAGGAATATCTAAATGGAGGCAAACACATTAATCCGCAAACCATATACCGTTAGCAAAGCAGCGCAAAGAAGTGAATTGACAAAGCCCCAAAGAATAGACAACCAATGGAGGAATCAAGTGACCCTGATATGTACAAACTAAAAATAAACCCATGGCCAAGCATTGAACAACCCGCTCCAGAAGAATGCAAAAGCGACTCGGAGTACAAACGGAAGGCACGAAAACACCAGTCCGATTTCCGTTGGAAGGTTCTTCATTGCGGACACGACACCAACCATCGTCTCGGCAAATATGGCGCATACCTGCTGTGGGAAGATGCTATGGCCGGTAGAAATTTCTATGCCCCCTATTGGGACAAAATTCAGCGGGCAATAACAAATCGATACCACGACAGCCAGTCTTGGGAATTAGCACCCATTTACGCAAATATGCTACGGAGCGAACATATCCCATTCAATTTCTTCGTTCCAATGATGGATGACTTAGATGCCGCCGCTAAGGCATTCAATGCATTAATCCAAGAAGAATCCATCGCACAGATAATCAGCATCAAGATAGAGTACGCCCCGGAAAAACAGTTCGCACTGAACGACGGGACGGCTTTTGACACCTTCGTGTTGTACCGGCATAACGATGGTAGCACCGGAGGTATTGGCATCGAGATAAAATATACCGAGGCAGGCTATCCACTAAAGCGCGGCTCCAAAGAGGAACGCGACATCATGAATGGTGAAAACCGACAGTATATTGACATTACACATAAATGCGGATATTACACGAACGAGGTGCTATCCCTACCCCTCAGCCAATCGCCATTGGTGAAAAATGAATTCAGACAAATCTGGCGCAACCACATCTTAGGTGCATCCATGATGGAGAACAACAACATAGAGCATCCTCTGAAACACTTCAACTCCGTGACGATATACCCTAATAGCAACACCCATTTCACAAAGACCATACCCCGATACGAACAAATGCTAACAGACCGTGGCCGCAAAACCTTCTGCGGAATAACCTACGAAAACTTCTTCAAGATTCTCAGCAAGTTTTATAGTTCCACAGACTTTTGCAACTGGATAGTCTATCTGGGCTTACGATACGAATTCTAACCTAAATTCACATCCCCTATCAAGAAATTCATATACAATTTGAAAAAAGGGAGGCTTTCAAGTCACAGATTGCAACCATAAAGAGTTGTATTTTGATTACTGATATCAAAAGAGTCGAAATTTTAGAGAAATTGATACTCAAAAAGCGACTGAATATTTAATATGAAAACTATTCCATATGAGATTGATACATTTTCCGAGCAACTAACGGCTGCCGAATTGCCAATATTTACCTATGGAGGGAAACAGACAGAAAATCAGTTGTCGATGCTTTCATTGTTTTCAGGTTGTGGAGGCATGGATTTAGGATTTGAAGGAGGATTTATCTGCCATAAGAAATCTGTTGGAGAGAACAACGAAAGAATAGAACGAAAAATAAACGAAAACTGGGTTTTGCTTAAACGGAATAAGTTCCGTACGATTTTTGCAAATGACATTCTGCCTGAGGCTGTGTGTTCGTGGACACAATATATGCGGAGATTTAATACTGACCCATGGATTTATCATACAGATAGTATTGTGGATCTTGTAAAAGCTCACCATGCTGGTCAAAAGATTTTCCCTGACCATGTAGATATTGTTACGGGAGGATTCCCGTGCCAAGATTTTAGTGTTGCCGGGAAGCGTAAAGGCTTTGAGTCAGATAAGTCTCATGATGGGACAAGACGTGGAATTGATATTCCATCCGAAGAGACAAGAGGCAAACTATACTATTGGATGAAGCAAGTAATTGATATTACGAAGCCGAATATTTTTATTGCTGAAAATGTAAAAGGACTTGTAAGTTTGGGAGATGTGAGACATATCATACAACAAGATTTCGCAAGTGCTGATGGAGATGGATATATTGTGTTGCCTCCCCAGATACTTCATGCAGGCAATTTCGGCGTACCAGAAACACGAGAAAGGGTTATCTTTATTGGTATACGGCGGAACGCATTGTCAAAAAAAACTTTAAGCATACTTGATTCCGAATCAATATCAGAGGAATACAACCCTTACCCTTCCCCAACACACAATTATAATGTAGGGGATAAAAGATTGCCCCCCCCCGTAACGTGTCGAGACGTATTTGAAGGATTAAAAGAGCCAGATATTGCTATAGACCTGTCTCAACGGTATTACTCAAGGGCGAAATATATGGGTAAGCATTGTCAAGGACAATCAGAAATACATTTAGATGGCCTAGGACCAACTATTCGTTCTGAACATCATGGAAACATTGAATTTCGACGGTTGAGCGAAGAACACGGAGGACGGTATCTTGACGAATTATCGGAAGGTCTGCTGGAAAGACGGCTTACCCCGCGTGAATGTGCCTTGATTCAGACTTTTCCTCCTGATTATCCATTTATCACCATGAAATCATTTTCAAGGGGATTTGCAGTGAATCAATCAGGTGCATACAAAGTAATAGGTAATGCCGTCCCACCTATGCTGGCATATAATATTGCTATAAGGATTCAGGAACTTTGGCCTAAATATTTTGGTTGATTATGGAAAAAAACTCTTCAATTATTGCCATTCGAAAATTAGATGTGGTAGCGGCCAATAGGCATTTCGCAAACCTTATGGGAAATGTGGAATACATATTGAACCAAGAGGCTCAACAATATGTAGAAAAATTTCGGAAAATGAAACCGAATGATTTGGAAATCAAAAGTTACGAGATTATTAAAAAAGCCTGTATCAATACACCTTTTAATCCAGAGAGTGTAAAATTGGTATCAGGATTGCATTTCCCAGATATTATTGCTGAAGGATTCTATGGAGTAGAGGTAAAGTCAACTAATAAGAACCATTGGACATCAACAGGTAGCAGCATAGTGGAAAACACAAGAATAGAAGGTGTAGAAAACATCTATATGCTATTTGGAAAACTTGGGGGATGTCCTGCGGAGTTTAGATGCCGTCCATACCAAGAGGTACTCTACGATATTGCTGTGACACACTCACCTCGTTACTTAATTGACATGGAACTTAATGATGGGGAGACTATCTTTGACAAGATGGGGACGTCCTATGATGAGTTACGTCAGTCTTCAGATTCAATAGAGTATGTGAAAAAATACTATAAAAGAATGGCTATGGAGAGGGGAGGACAAATGCCTTGGTGGATTGGCACTGAAGACGATGATACAGATCCTATTGCAATGAATATACGTCGGTGGAGTAGTCTCCGTGCCGTAGAACTGGATGAGTTAAGAACACAAATCTTAATTCTATTTCCGGAAGTGGTCAATGGTAATTACGACAATGCCGCTATGTGGTTGGCAAGTGCTAAAGGCATAGTTAATCATTGTATTAGGGATAATTTTTCAGCAGGAGGAAAGATTAAGTGCATTGCAGGAAAAGTTCATAAAGAGGGGCTCCCTAGAATATGGGGGACTTTGGCAAAGAACTATGACAGAGTGAGAAAACTACTATGCAAAGATTCCCCTATTATTCCGTATATCAGGGAATATAATCCTGCGCTTCTTGCAGGTGAAGACATGTATGTTTGCTGGATGACACAAATAGAACAACGGTTGCTACCAATACGAATCGGAAATGATATTTTCCATATCAAAGAGGTTTTGGAACAACGATTAATACAATAAAATTTTACAAGAGATATATAATCAATCTAAATTCAATTAACCATAATAAAAACAAATCTGAAACGTGAGTTGGTGGAGCTTCACAAAGAAACCGACAAGGATGTGCGGAAGAACAAGATGCAGCACCTCGGCGAGATGCTGACCGACATCGTGATGCCCGACCTTGAGACCACCGAAACGGGATCATCGTTGGAAATCAACTTTACAATTGGTAAAATTAAACATACCGTCAAACAAGTAAGATAAAGGCGACAGCAAATAACCGTGCTGATAGAAGTGGAGAATACAGATGAGTGTGATGGTTACCCGCGCATTCATCGCTATGCGAGAAGCCATCAACGACACCCTCGACCAACTGCACGAACAACCAGTCAAACCAAGGAAGAAAATAGGGTATAAACAAAGTAAAGAAACTGATTAACAGATTGTTGTCGAAAAATTCGACCACCAAAAGAGATAAAAACTGCTGAAAAAAGAAGAACAACAAGATGAAAAAAACACTCAAAGTAAAAGAATTATGTGTCGCCGCCAAAATGTTCTGCGCACAAGAGTCTGGTATGATGAAGAAAGAGTTGTTTGGGGTCACTGATGAGAAGGCTATTGGTACTTTTGTAGAGCACAAGTTTCAGGATTTCTTGAAGACGCAGTATGATATTGAAGCTGGCAATTCTGCAAATGGATTGGATTTGCCATTAGTAAATACAGATATTAAGGTAACGTCCATCACTCAGCCTCAGTCAAGTTGTCCATACAAGGACAGTCGGCAGAAGATTTATGGGCTGGGCTATAATTTGATTGTTTTTGTCTATCGGAAAGAGGACGATGTAAAAAAGAAGAAAGGTGCATTACATTTTGTAAGCTGTATATTTGTCGATGCCACAAGAACCGCAGATTACCAGTTGACCTATAGTATATTGGAGATTCTTAAGCACAATGGAAATGTGGACGATATTTTTGCCCTTCTGAATGACCGCAGAGTGCCTGGTGATGAAACAACTCTTAGTATTTTGGCAGAAGAGATTGTCAAAAAACCACCCATACAGGGTTATCTGACAATTTCCAATGCATTACAATAGAGATTACAATATGGACGCATTGTGAATTTAAGCGAAAAGATAAAGGGAATAAACACCATTGTCAAGTATGAAGGTTGAGGAATACATTCAATCACTAAGCCAATTACCTCTGTCCGATATTAATAGTCAGCTAGAAGAGGTCTGTGGCATATCTGATTTCTTTTCAGATACCAAAGACGTATGCTCTACTCTGCGCGAGACACGAACAGATGGTTATGAGTATGGCGATTGGCAGACAAACCAGGATTTATCGAATAAGGTCATTCAACTGGTTAATACCAACTTCCAACCTCAAGTGCTCATTGAACCCACCTGTGGAAAAGGTAATTTCGTTCTTGCCGCATTAGATTCTTTTGAAACCCTGACAGACGTTTACGCCATAGAAATTTTTAAACCTTATCTGCAACAATTAAAGTATGATATTTTGCAAGGCTATCTTGATGGGAAATACAAACGGAAGATTAACTTTCATTTGATGCATTACAATGTGTTTGATGTGGATTGGGAAGCAATAAAACGTGAAGTCAACGGGAAAAAACTGCTAATAGTGGGTAATCCCCCTTGGGTTACAAACTCTGATTTAGGACGTATAGATAGTAATAATCTGCCACAAAAGGCAAATATCAAACAAGTCAAAGGTCTATCTGCTATCACAGGAAAGGGGAATTTTGATATTGCCGAATACATCTGTTACCAACTTATTCAGAATTTCACAGAAAAAGGCACTTACTTCGCCCTACTTCTCAAAAACTCTGTTATTCGACAGATCTGTAATTCTGTGCCTAAGATGCATTTGCATATCAAAAACATGTCTCAATATTGCATTGATGCCAAAAAGGAGTTTGGTGCATCGGTAGATGCTTCGCTTTTTATCTATGAATCTGGGAATGGGGAGGCGGCGTGCAATGTCTATGATTTCTACACCAAGCAGATGCTTTACCAATATGGTTGGGTAAATGGGAAATTCGTCTCGGATACTCACAGCTACAAAAATACAGAATATTTGGATGGATCATCTCCAATTAATTGGCGTTCTGGAATAAAGCATGACTGCCAATCGGTCTTGGAACTTGAAAAGAGTGGTGATACGTATGTAAATAAACTTGGAGAAGAAGTGATAATTGAGGATGAATACATTTATCCTTATGTAAAAAGTTCTGACATCCAAAAGGATAATTTTGAGAAAAATCATGTTCGGTATGTTATCGTACCTCAAAAGAAGATCGGCGAGAATACAGAATTACTACAATACTCAGCTCCACTCACATACAACTACTTGCTGCAACACAAAAACTTTTTCGACCAAAGAAAAAGTTCAATATACAAAAAGCAATATCCGTTTAGCATATTTGGTATTGGAAACTATACCTTTATGCCTTATAAAATTGTCGTTTCAAGTTTATACAAGGAGCCGAGATTTGTACTCTTATCCCCTATCAATGGCAAATGCGTTATACCTGATGATACCTGTTATCTTGTCGGTTTTGATAAGTATGAAAATGCCCATTTGGTGTATGATTTATTAACAGATACTCCCGTTCGAGATTTTATTCAATCTGTATCATTTCAAGATGCAAAACGAATAATAACAAAAGAACTTCTTATGAGAATTAACTTGCGAAAAGTTAGCAGCCAACATATCAATACTTTGGAGTATTTCTTATATTCTCCCCAACAAGAACTATTGTTTGATTAACAAATTCAATAATTAATCCTTAAACGTATCATCAATTATGGAAAAATTGAAGAAACAAGGAGAAATATAGATTCCCTATCATTGGACTGCTTGATAAAAAACCATGGCGAATAGACGATGGTTATTTTGATATTAAATACATGGGAACCAAACATATTAAAGGGAAAATACATTATCATAACATAACTCAGCAAAAAATTGTAAGTTTAACTATATCCTTTGAACGTTATTATCATATTCCAACAACTAAAAACTAAATTCAATTAACCATAATAAAAACAAATCTAAAAATGGCACAAGAAAAAAAATTTATGACTTGTGACGGCAACCAGGCAGCTGCGCATGTGGCTTATATGTTCAGCGAGGTGGCCGCAATCTATCCCATCACGCCGTCCAGCCCGATGGCTGAGTACATCGACGAGTGGGCCGCTGGTGGACGAAAGAACCTCTTTGGCGAGACGGTCCGCGTGGTCGAAATGCAGAGTGAGGCTGGTGCAGCCGGCGCCGTGCACGGCTCATTGCAAGCCGGTGCTCTGACCACCACCTACACCGCATCACAGGGCTTGTTGCTGATGATTCCTAATATGTACAAGATTGCTGGCGAACTATTGCCCGCCGTCTTTCACGTCACGGCACGTTCGCTGGCCGCTCAGGCCCTCTCCATCTTCGGCGACCACGCCGACGTGATGTCTGCCCGTCAGACGGGATTCGCCATGCTCGCTTCCAACAGTGTACAGGAAGTGATGGATTTAGCCCCCGTGGCCCACTTGGCCGCCATCAAGGGCCGCGTGCCTTTCATGCACTTCTTCGACGGCTTCCGCACCAGCCATGAAATCCAGAAGATTGAGGCCTGGGATATGGAAACCCTGCGTCCCCTGCTTGATCAGAAAGCCCTCCAGGCCTTCCGCGACCGTGCCCTCAACCCCGAACACAACGTCACCCGCGGTACAGCCCAGAACGGAGACATCTATTTCCAGACCCGCGAGTTGCAGAACAAGTACTACGATGCTCTGCCCGACATCGTGGCCGAGTATATGAAGGAAATCTCAAAGCTGACAGGCCGCGAGTACGCCCCCTTCACCTACTATGGTGCCAAGGATGCCACCGACATCATCGTGGCCATCGGCTCCGTCACCGAAACCACCAAAACCGTGGTTGACTACCTCAACGCCCAAGGCAAAAAGACCGGCGTGGTTTCAGTCCACCTCTACCGCCCCTTCAGCGTGAAATACCTGATGGAGGTGATGCCCAAGACGGTGAAGAACATCACCGTGCTAGATCGCACCAAGGAGCAGGGTGCCAACGGCGACCCGCTGTATCTCGACATCGTGGAGGCATTCAAAGGCAACGCCAGTGTGAAGATTATCGGCGGTCGCTATGGTCTGTCGAGCAAGGACACCACCCCCGCTCAAATCATCAGCGTCTTCCAGAACATGGAGGGCGAACAGAAGAACCAGTTCACCATCGGCATTGTGGACGACGTGACCTTCAAGTCGCTGCCCGTGCTGCCCGAGGTTTCCATCTTGCCCAAGGGCACCTTTGAGGCCCGCTTCTACGGACTTGGTGCCGACGGCACGGTGGGTGCCAACAAAAACAGCATCAAGATTATCGGCGACAATACTAACAAGTACAGCCAAGCCTATTTCGACTACGATTCGAAAAAGAGCGGCGGATACACCTGCTCGCACCTGCGCTTCGGCGACCTGCCGTTGCCAGCACCTTATTTGGTCGGCACGCCCGATTTCGTGGCCGTCCACGTGCCCAGCTATCTACGCAAATACGACTGCCTGCGCGGATTGAAAGACAACGGCACTTTCCTCTACAACAGCCCCTGGAGCGTCGAGGAGACCAAGGCCCAGCTGCCAGACTTTGTGAAAAAGTATCTGGCCGTGCACCACATCACCATGTACACCATCGACGCCACCAAGATTGCAGCCGAGATTGGCTTGGGCAACCGCACCAACACCATCCTCCAGAGCGCCTTCTTCAAGATTAGCGGCGTGATACCTTATGACCTCGCCGTGGAGCAGATGAAGAAGTTCATCGTCAAGAGCTACGGCCGCAAGGGCGAAGACGTGGTCAACAAGAACTACCAAGCCGTGGACCGCGGAGGCGAGATTGTCAAGATTGACATTCCGGCCGAGTGGGCCAGCTTGCCTTGTGGCACCGAGTTCGTGGCCGAAAAACACGACGATGACCCCGAGTTCATCCACAAAGTGATGCGTCCCATGGTGGCCCAGTGCGGCAATGACCTCCCGGTCAGTGCTTTCACTGGCTATGAAGATGGAACGTTCCCCGCTGGCACCACCGCCTACGAAAAACGTGGTGTGGCTACTGCCGTTCCAAACTGGAACATGGCCAACTGCATCCAGTGCAACCAGTGCTCGCTCATCTGCCCCCACGCCGCCATCCGCCCCGTGGTAATGACCGACGACGAGAAGGCCGCAGCCCCCGCCAGCATGGAAACCATCGTGATGAAAGCCCCCAAGGAACTGGCAGGAATGCATTTCCGTATGCAGGTCTCCGTCATGGACTGCACTGGCTGCGGCAACTGCGCCGACATCTGCCCCGCCAAGGAGAAAGCCCTTGTCATGAAGCCTTTCGAGAGCCAGATGGAACAGAAAGACAACTGGGAATATGCCCAGAAGAAAGTCACCTATAAGGACAACCTCATCGACAAATTTGCCAACCCCAAGAATGCACAGTTCGCACAGCCTCTCTTCGAGTTCAGCGGTGCCTGCGCTGGCTGCGGCGAGACGCCCTACCTGAAGAACATCACCCAGCTCTTTGGCGAGCAGATGATGATTGCCAACGCCACGGGATGCTCCTCCATCTACGGCGCTTCGGCTCCTGCCACTCCCTATTGCCGCAACTACCGCAGCGGACGCGGTCCCGCCTGGGCCAACTCGCTCTTCGAGGACAACGCCGAGTTCGGCCTCGGCATGGCCACCGGCTACCGCAAACTGCGCGATGCACTGAAAACTAAAGTCATCGCTATGATGGAAGCTCCCTCGTGCAATGCCGACCTGAAGGCTGCCGCACAAAAATGGCTTGACACCTACAATGACACCATGGCCAACCGCTTGGCTACCGACGAACTCATTGCCTGCATAGAGGCCAGCATCACACCTATTGATAGCTGCATCGACTTCCTCGGCTCTGACATGGGCAAACAGATTTACGGCGACGCACAGCCCGAGGCCGTGAAAGCCGCTCAGGATGCCAAGGCCGCTGGTCGCACCCACTGCACCTGTGCCGCCTGCTCCAATGCCTATGAGATATTGAAACAGAAAGAGTTCCTCGCCAAGCGCAGCCAGTGGATATTCGGCGGCGACGGCTGGGGCTACGACATCGGCTTCGGCGGTCTGGACCACGTGCTGGCCAGCGGCGAGAACGTCAACGTCGTAGTGGTTGACACCGAGGTGTACTCCAACACTGGCGGACAGAGCAGCAAGGCTACTCCTGCCGGCGCCGTGGCCAAGTTCGCCACCAGCGGCAAGAAGATTCGCAAGAAAGACCTTGGCATGATTGCCAAGAGCTACGGCTACGTCTATGTGGCGCAGGTGGCCCTCGGTGCCTCGCAGGCCCAGTACTTCAAGGTCATCAAGGAGGCCGAGGCCTACAACGGACCGTCACTCATCATCTGCTACGCCCCCTGCATCAACCACGGCATCAAGATTGGCATGGGCCGCACGCAGAACGAGGAGAAGAAGGCCGTCGAGTGCGGCTACTGGCACCTCTGGCACTTCAACCCCGCCGAGGAAGACGCCGGTCAGAACGGCTTCCACCTCGACTCAAAGGAGCCCGACTGGACCAAATTCCGCGAGTTCCTGATGGGCGAGGTGCGCTACAACAGCCTCATGAAGACCTTCCCGGAGCACGCCGAAGAACTCTTCGTCGCCACGGAGCGCAACGCCAAGTTAAGGTATGAAGGTTATAAAAAACTTTCAGAGCTTTAATAGTATGACGTTTCTTCCTTGCTGCGCTACGAATGAGAAGGAACTGCCAGTGGCCGTTCCGATAGCGAAGCGGAGAACCAAGAAGAAACCGAGCGAGATGTAATCCTACGCTCAAACCCAAGTTGTGGAGGCCGAGAAGCCTCCACAACTTCAAAAGAATCACGCATAAACCAACAAAGATGAACATAAATATTGATTGTATTTTAGCACTGAAGAAGAAAGACAATGGAAACCTTTGGGTTGATATAGTTGATATTCCGCACACAGAAGATATTCTTCTCAAACTTGATAGTTTCGAAGATGGAAACTATTATGACATCTTTGATGTGATTAATTATGTAGAGGGACT
>JAFVBF010000026.1 GCA_017480145.1 Bacteroidales bacterium | reverse complement strand
TCCACCCGCCAACTGCCGAGCCATCACTCTTCGATTAGCAGGAAAGGGGCTTACTTTTCAGAAAATAGAACCAAAGTGTCTATTTATGGGCATTGTGAACGATTATTTTGAGCAATCTGAGTTTTATCGGACAGCAATAATCAAGAAAATGAACCTTACTATTCATAAGCAATGGAAACGTCAGTAATGCCGCATAAAAGAATATTATAACATCAGGATTATTTCACAATGCTATTATAAATTGGATTTGTAACTCCAACAATTTAAAAGTTTCTGTCTAAAAAATGGTTGTGTATGTGTGACTATTTTATACATAGGCACCATGTAACATTCAAGATTTAGATACCATATCACCTTTATCCGAACAGGACCTATAACACATGTTTCCACAAAATAGATAGGCTATTCCACGATGGTCATTTCGTCAATGAGATGTCGGGCACCAGCAAATTTATCAATAAGGAAAAGACAGTAACGGATATCAAGGCAAATGTTGCGGCAATAGTCGGGGTCGAAAAGTAAGTCGCTCATTGTGCCCTCCCAACAACGGTCGAAGTTGAGTCCAATCAGGCGACCATCGGCATTCATAACTGGACTTCCACTGTTGCCACCAGTGGTGTGATTGGTAGCAATAAAGCAGGTAGGCAACTCTCCCTTAGCATTTGCATAACGTCCGTAATCCTTATTGAGGTAAAGTTCTTTCAGCCGGGGTTCTACCACATAGTCATAAATATTGGGATTTTCCTTTTCCATAATGCCGTCAAGAGTACTGTATGGCTCATAGCGGACTGCATCTTTGGGTTGAAATCCTTCCACATGCCCATAAGCCACACGCAATGTAAGATTGGCATCGGGGAAGAAATTACTATCGGGAAACTGCTCCATCATGCCATGAAGATATGTTCGCATATACCTTTGAATATCACAATTAGCAGCGGCATAAGCATTCTTTTTTTCTTCATTATAGCAATATTCATAAGACTTGGCAAAAAGAGCCACAGCAGGATCGCTAAGCAGTTTTTTACCTTGTTTAGCCTTGTATCCTTTCAGCACCTTGTCCATCTTGTTGCGATTGGTTAACATTGATTTATCATAAATTTGATTTAATGCTGCAACGACATCATCCTCACTCTTATAAGACACGTAAGGTGCATAGCCTGCCCGCCACATATAGACAAAGGTTTCAACGAAAATAGCCTTATCGACTAATGTGTGTTGTTCGAAATCAGAAAAAAAAGACGCATTGTCACGAATCAAATTGTCGGCCTGTACACGAGCCATGCTATCGTTATCACTATAGCGTGTGGATAGCAAATAAAGGTCAAATGCACGATTCATAAAATCGCTTGCCAAAATGGCTTCACCAAAATACGTCCGTTCTAATATTAAGGGACGCAAAGTCTCATAGGATTTCGCCATCTGCCCAAGCACCTGAGTATAATCGGACAAGGAATGATTCTTTTCTGCCCACTGCTGGAACTGTTGCTCTTGCTTTTTTTTCTGCTCCACACCATGAAGTCGGTTGATTCCCTGAGTCTCTCCCTGCCATTTTTTCCATCCATTGGCAATACCTGCCACAGTGGAGGCATACTTTAATCGTTGTGCGGGACTTTGGTTCATGGCATTGTTATAATGCTTCAACCGTATGTCTCGCAATGCAATTCGGATGGGATTCTCTTGATTGGCCGAAAGATCAACTTGGTCGTGAGTAACATAACGACGTGTGGTTCCTGGATAACCAAACACGAATGTAAAATCACCCTCATTGGCTCCTTTGAGTGAAATTTCCAAATGTTTTAACGGTTTATAAGGCACATTTTCCTCAGCATATGAGGCAGGAAGCCCTTCGGGAGAGACATAAACTCGAAACATGGAAAAATCGCCCGTATGCCGCGGCCACATCCAGTTGTCCGTATCACCACCAAATTTGCCTATATTGCTGGGAGGTGCTCCAACAAGACGTACATCCGTGAAAACCTCGTTGATGTACATGAAATACTGATTACCGTAATAAAAAGGCTTAATGACCGCCCTGTAGTGGGTGCCTTCAACAGCCTTTGCGGAAAGAGAATCTATATGATGTGCAATTAGTTTTGCACGTTCATTCTCAGGGGTCAGATTGGTAATATCCTTCAGTATAATAGCAGTCACATCCTCCATCCGGACCAAACGAACAACAGTAAGTCCTGGGCATGGCAATTCCTGCTGACGATTCATGGCCCAAAAGCCTTTGGTCAGATAGTCGTGTTCTACCGTACTGTGCTTCACAATCTGACCATAACCGCAGTGATGATTGGTTAGCAGCAGTCCTTCAGGGGAGACAAATTCCCCCGTACATCCACCACCAAATAATAGTACAGCATCTTTTAAACAAGCATGATTGATGTCATAAATATCCTTAGCGCTGATACGCATGCCGGCCCGCTGCATGGCGGCCTCGTTTCGCTGCAATAACATGGGAATCCACATACCCTCATCGGCCCATGAAAACATGGGGGAGAAAAACAAAAGGAATAATGGATACAAAAAATATTTCTTCATAGCACAGAATTAAATAATTCTGTGGCGGACACAGAGCATCCGCCACTATCATGATATGGCTATTTTAAAGATTTTAGAATTTCGAGCGTCAAATCCCAGAACATCTGAACGGTCTTAATCTCAATACGTTCATCGGGAGAATGAACCCCACGTAGCGTGGGGCCGTAGGAGACCATCTGCATTTGTGGATATTTTTCACCGATGAGTCCACATTCCAGTCCTGCATGAATGGCACGGACCACAGGTTCATGTCCAAACATACGCTGATAGGTCTCGACCGACACTTTCAGAAGACGACTATCAGGATTAGGAGTCCATCCAGGATAGCCATCCCCATGTGTTACCCGAGCACCTACCAAACGGAAAGTGGCCTCTATCTTCTGAGCAGCAGCCAACTTTGCACTCTCCACAGAACTACGCTGAGAAGTGGCAATATGGATTTCTTTATCGTCCATCTTAATAGAAGCCAAGTTGGTGGACGTCTCTACCAAACCTGGTAACTCACGACTCATTGATAGAACGCCATGAGCCACAGCCAACAACACATTAAGCAGTTTGTTCTGTGTGTCAGAATCTATAAGCAGACGAGGCATCTCCGTAGACTGAATGGACACTGACAGGCCAGGTTCTGTACTACGAAATTCAAAAGCCATATTTTCACCTAATTCCTTAACCAAACCTTCTAAATCACCAGCCTTAGCAGATGGCACAACAACCACAGCGTATGCCTCACGAGCAATTGCGTTGCGAAGATTGCCGCCCTCAATCTTGGACAAGCGGATTCCGCACTGCTCGGCACCATTCCATATCAGGCGCGCTAACAGTTTGATAGCGCAAGCTAAACCCTTATTGATGTCATCACCAGAATGCCCACCTTTTAAGCCACTCACTTTGATACAATAGGCCTTACCCATGGAGGCATACTCGGTGTTATAAGGGATGGCGACCGTGGTATCAACACCACCAGCACAACCAATACAGAACTCGCCTTCATCTTCATCGTCAAAATTGAGAAGCATAGAACTTTGCAACCATTCGGTAGAAAGTCCAGCAGCCCCTGTCAATCCTGTTTCCTCATCAACGGTAAAAAGTGCCTCCAGAGGACCATGTTCAATGTCATCGGAATCAAGCAAAGCCATTGCAGCTGCCACGCCAATACCATCGTCGGCCCCAAGTGTGGTGCCATCAGCAGTCAGCCACTCTCCATCCAAAACTGGCTGGATAGCATCTTTCATGAAGTCAAACTTTTTGTCTGCATTTTTTTCACACACCATGTCCATATGAGCTTGAACACATACACTCGGAGAGTTTTCATATCCACGAGTAGCGGGCTTGCGAATAAGCACATTACCCAATTCATCACTCAAAGTTTCCAGGCCACGATCGTGACCAAATTTCTGCAAATAAGCAGATACTTGTGCCTCGTGTTTTGATGGGCGGGGAATCTGCATCAATTCTCCAAAAAATTGCCATACTTTAGCAGGCTTTAAGTTCTCAAGTTCTTTCATTGTTATTTGATAATTAATGTTATTGTTCGTTTTAAGGTCTGTTGACGGCCAGAAACATCATAAGTCTCCACCCATAGCACATAGTTTCCCCTACGACAACGGATTCCGTCATCAGACAAACCATCCCATGTAAGCACACCTTCGGTTCCAAGAGAGCCATTGCGCAGCAAGTGACGTGCCACTCGTCCTTGAGCATCAAATAGGGTTATGTTGGCATACAAGTCGCTACGAGACAACTGCCACGTCAAGTCCAACAAATCCTGATATCCATCGCCATCTGGCGAAATAAGGTCTGCAGAAACACTAAAAGCGTCCTCTAAAAAAAGCACTTCTTGACTCTGAGAATTGCGATAAGTAGGCGTGCCATAGCCCACCGTAGACGCTGCTGAATACCAGTTAGACGTCTCTTGCGTTGGACGGTCAAAACTACGCCGCTCAAGAGCCACACCTTCTTTGGAACGAAGTAATGGGCTGTGCATATTCTCCGTATAATCCAAACGGTCTATCAACACCGTATCCACGGTACAGAGCAAAACGGTCCCTGATGCATTATTATAGGCAGGCAATGCTGGCACTTCAACCACACGGTTGGGATATTGAACCTTGTAACGACTCTGAATGTCTGCGGCATTAGTGGTAATGACAACATATTGTTTAGGTGCCAATATATACGGGGTTTCCAAGCTATAGAGGCGGTCTATTTCATTACCTCGCCACCGAGCCACACGAATATCGCCAAGAGACACCGGTCTGACCCCAGAATTGTAAAGTTCCAAATAATCAGCACCATCATCAATAGGATTGAATAAAATTTCACTAATCCTCACCTCTGAGGGCTGAGATGCCACAGACCAGGCAATACAAAAGCACATCAGCAGAACTGCCGCTTGTTTCATAAGGCAAAATTACGATAAATAAACGACATAAACAAATCTCATCCCAAGACGTAAGATACGCCAGTAAACCCGTATGGCATGGCCAAACTCCGCTTATCTGTACACACAAAACATACCTCAATTGACCACATCAAATGAAGTTAGAAAGAAAGTCACATCAAGATTTTAACAAAAAATCAACAAATACAATAAAATATGAAACAAACACTTATATAGAATTAACTTCACGTAACCCTTTTTTATTTACTAATGTTCTGGTTTTCTTTGTATCTTTGTCATGCATTATTAACCAAAACCCTAAAATAAAATGGCTTATCAAATCACCGACCGTTGTGTCGCTTGTGGTACTTGTATTGACGAGTGCCCGATGGGGGCTATCTCCGAAGGCGACATCTACAAAATTGATGCTGATGCCTGTGTGTCTTGTGGCACATGTGCCAGCGTCTGTCCGAACAGCGCTATTGACGAGGGCTAATTGACCTGATGTCAGACGAATCAAATAGGGTGACGGTTAACCACCGTCACCCTATTTATTTACAAATGAATAACCAATGACATGAGGACATTTTTTCTTATAGGTTATCTTGTTCACAAATCTATCGTGCAATAGTGTATGTGAAGGCATTGTACGATAGAAATATTTTCTAACAAAAATTCATTCATGGGCTTAACCGATACCCCTGCACTTTCTTTGACCAAAATAAAACCCTGCTAAATGCATTGACCACGGATGAGCCATGGAAATGACTGGATTTGTAATATCACTACTCTATGGGCTAATCGGCATCAAGATAGAATGGCCAGCGATGACGGAACTCAACTAATTTTTCTGCATTGAAGGTAACGCATTGCAGCGAGGATTTGTATTCCGGACAATGAGCCAAGGGGAAGCCGCAATAGTCAAGAGCAACAGAATCACCAGAGTAGATGATTCCATTCCCATCAGTTCCACAACGATTCACGCCTAAAACATAGCATAGGTTTTCGATGGCTCTAGCCTTAAGCAGCGTATTCCATGCATCTTTACGCGAAACTGGCCAGTTGGCACAAAGCAGCATGAGGTCATACTCCAAAGACTCACCATCAAACCGATTGCGCAACCACTTAGGGAAGCGCAAATCATAACAAACTGCGGGTAGGATACGCCAGCCCTTCCACTCAAACACTTCGCGAAGCCTACCACGGCTCAACTGTGACACCTCACTACTCATGCGAAATGTGTGTGCCTTATCATAGATACGGCATTCTCCATCTGGTGAGACCAGGTGCATTCTATTATAAATGCCATTCTGCAAATTGTCAAATACAGGCCATGTACCAACAAACAGAGCTTCATATTGCTTTGCCATGCGATAGGCAAACTGATAGGTTGATCCATGGGGAGATTCAGACAGCACATCCATGTGGTCAGAAAAACCCGTAGTAAAAGTCTCTGGAACTACAATGACATCTACCGATTGATTTAGACCTGACAATGCAGCCTCTACACGACGGTAATTCTCCTCGGGGGACTCCCAGGCAATATCCAGCTGGATGAAAGCGATACGTAACGGAACTTGATTCATGCTGTAAAAGACTAATACTTGCAATTGCACGCCTGATCCCATTGAATACGTGGAGTGGGCAGCAACTGACGGATGGTTCGCTGATCATTAAGCGACAGTTGGCATGACCGAAGGTCGAGTAGTTCTAATCGTCCATCCAGTTCAGCAAAGCTGTCGGGCAACCGAAATACAAATGTTGACCAAAGAATAAGTCGTTTGAGCGATAACATATAGCCCATTTCCTCTGGAAGAAATTCAATAGGGTTTCGGCTTAAATCCAATTCTTCTAAATGAGACAATTGCGCAATCTCAATGGGCAGAGAATCAATATTGTTTCGTCCCAGCCGTAGGACCTCTAACGATTGTAATCTAACGATATCAGGAGGAATACTATCAATACGATTCTGTCCTAAATCCAAAAACCTAAGATTACTATAAGAAAATATCTGTTTGGGAATCTGAGTCAGTCTCTGCCGCTTGAGTTTTAAGATATAAACATCTTCAACATTGCGTATATCCGACAGAGACTTGTAAACTTTATCCGGCTGTGCCTGAATGATGCCACAGAAAAACAATAGACCAACAAGAAGCCAGAGACTCAAGATATATGTTTTGCTAAACATTGTCGTAAGGGCTATTGGCAGCGAACCACCGTCGAATTGCTGCCTGATCACTTTGCAATTGAGCACGAAGCTCATCAACAGTATCAAAGCGAACTATATCGCGCAAACGCCATTCAAAAGAGACCTCGACAACCTCTTCATACAGCGATTCGCTAAAATCGAAGATATTCACTTCGAGTGTCACATCGTCTAAACCAAACGTAGGCTGCCCGCCCAAATTGCACATGCCCAACAAAGCTCGATTCTCATCTTGACGGTGGACATGAACGGCATAAACACCTACCTTAGGGAGCAGTCTCCCCGACCCTGCCAGACTAACATTTGCCGTAGGGAACCCTATCGTCCGTCCGACTTTTCGTCCAGAAAAAACGCATCCAGATACCCCATAACTATGACCGAGCAATCGACGTGTCAATACCATATCACCAGCCCCAATAGTTTTACGGATTCTACTGGAACTGACAGGCGCCCCATCAATTAGGATAGGGTTGTCGCGCAACAGAGATATTTTTAACTCGTCTGCAAGAATAGGCAGTTGTCCAAAATCATCCCTGTGTTTGCTGCCAAAAGAATTGTCATAGCCCAAAAGAATAGCACGACACCCCAGACGTGCCACCAATATCTGCCGAAGGAATTCGCAGGCTGATAACTGTGACATATCTTTATCGAAGGGCAGAACAACAATATCTATGTCACCCAAAGCCTGTAGACGTTCAACCCGTTCACCAGCATCACATAACAACGCCTGACTCACCCCAGAACAGCCTAAAACACTACGTGGATGTCGGTCAAAAGTCACCACAAGTGGACGTAAAAACCTTTGTTCAGCCTCATGTATCAAAGTTCCCACAATATGCCGGTGCCCGATATGGACACCATCGAACATACCTACGGTAACGATAGAACTGTTTAAACTCAGAGGAATATGAGGAAATTTAAAAATAGCCACAGCTGAAAAATGAAAATGCAAAACTACTATTTATTTGTTCAAAATCAAAAACTTTTATATCTTTGCACATCAAAGCGGAAAGCCCGCTCACAAAACAACAAATTAAAAAACAAAACATTATGCCTGCAAGAATTAGATTACAACGACATGGCAAGAAGAATCAAGCTATCTTCCACATCGTTGTTGCGGATGGTCGTGCACCTCGGGACGGTAAATTCATCGAGAAATTAGGCACGTATAATCCTCAGACCCAGCCTGCTCAAATTGAGCTGAACATAGACAGTGCCGTCCGTTGGCTCAAGAACGGCGCAGAGCCCTCTACTACGGCTCGTCGCATTCTGTCATACAAAGGTGCATTGCTGAAACGTCACCTACAGATTGGCGTTGAAAAGGGTGCAATCAGCCAAGAAGTGGCCGATATGCGCTTCAACCAGTGGCTTCAGGAAAAAGAAGCTAAGATTAGCAAGGCTGCCAGCGAAATAGAAAGCGGCCGTCGCGAAGTAAAGAAAGCCCGTCTTGAAGCAGAGAAGAAGGTTAATGAAAATAAAGCTGCTGCTGTTGCTGCCAAACGTCAAGCCGCTGCAGAAGCTGAAGCTGCTGCAAAAGCAGAAGCCGAAGCTGCCGCAACTAACGAAAGCAACGAGGAGTCAGTCCCCGCAGCAGAGTAAGATTCGAAGAAGAATCTTTACCATAATTAGTAAGAATCATAACAAAAAAGGACGAAGAATATCTTCGTCCTTTTTTTTGTCACACAATTATAATTTTAATTCGCCAATAGTATAATTAGTCATGAATGTCAAAAACATACAAATTTGTCGGATAACTTATATGCTGCATATGTTACAATATTTATCCTTTACTGATTCCCAGGCACATACTCGCCATCCATGATAGCATCTTCTAAAACTTCAAATTCAAAATTGCCTTCAGCGCCGTAGCAGTCTTCGACTGAGAAATATTTGCTCATAACAAAGGGACTCTATCTTTGTCAGGAGCAACATTGATGTAAATGCCTACCCAGCAAAGAGGGTTTCAGGATTTCCTCATCAACAAAATAAACTATGCCTATCCTCAAAGCCATAAAAACATAGTGCTAATGTATTTTAATCCACCTCACATTACACACATTATCAACCGAGATAGGTGTTCATTGCGCAGCATGATTAGTTAATTTTTCTAATCCAACGTTTACGACTTTCCATGCCCCATTGTATATGCCATTTCCTGCCGCTTGTCTTATCGATAAGAATAAATTGATACATATTCTTTGTCGGGTATAATTCAAATGACCCTAAACCATAGCCATAACCAATAGTTAAATCATCACCATTTATGAGAACACTTCCTTCATTGTCTGAATCCAAAGACCACTGGACTTGTTCTATCATCCCTGTTTTTGTGTCCAATTGAAGAAATGTGTATATATTCTCTGTCTGGTACAGTTTGTATCGGTCTTTCAATGATGAGTTTATCTCCAAATGTTCTAACAAATCATTGTTAATCATTAGAAGTGTATTGATTTGTGACAAGAGTGAATCAACCTTCTGCTCATACTTGAAAGACCTTGTGTTGGAGGATATATTCGCTGTTTGGGCATTGAGACTTATGGATGTCATCAACAAGAGAAGAAAAACAGCCTTCTTCAGGTTCGTAAAGATTTTAGTCTGCATAATTCGTCGTTATTAGCATTTTAATCCACTTCATACAACATACATTAGCAGCAGATTATATCGTGTTTTTATTGTCGGCAAAGACGGTTGATAATTTCGCTGTGCTCGGGATAGTGCGACAGCAAATCTTTTTTTCGCGCCAACTCGAAATGGTTGTAGGTAAAGGCTGGTGACACGGCGCAGCCAACAAGGCAAAAACCGTCGGGTGTAGCCAGTTCGGCAGCAAACCAAAGGTCGGGCTGGATGATTACCTGCGGCTCGTGCGTAGGTGATATCAGGTGTGTGGTCAGCCGCCCGTCAGCCTCAATTATAAAAATTTTGAGCGTTGCGCCAGTATGATGATACCAGATTTCCGTCAGGCCATGCAGACGGTGAAAGGCAGAAAAATCGCTACCTTGAAGTAGATAAAGGATAGAAGATATCGCTTGCGTCTCATCATTTTCATTGCCCAAGACAGCACGGTAGTAGCCGCCTTCTGGGTGAGGCTGAAGTCCGAGGAACGTTATCATTCTCTTTGCATCCATAGGAGGATTGTCTTTATGTGGTTTTAATCCACTTAACATATTACGCATTATCAGCCCTATCCCTTTGGAAAAGATAGTGCAAAGATAATTGAATAAATTTAATTAATGCTCTTCAGAGGACTTATGTTTTTTTCTTATCCGTTTTTACGATAGTTTTACCCCCTCCCTTTTATGTGATGTCTAAAACTATAAGTTTGTGTGCATTCTTTTTCGAAGTCAATCCAAGCAGAGAAGCACAATACGTCGAGTGGGCAGCACTAACAAGTTACCAGTCCCTCTAATGAGGTTAAACGATGCTTCACCACACTTTATTGGACAGGCAATATATTGAAGTGGTTAAATTTAAACCGTAAATGCTGGCGAATAACTTATATGCTGCATATATAGCAATATTGGGAAGAGGAAAACAGAATAGAAACATATAGGTATCTACTCCGTGCTTCAATGCTTCAAAAATACATTCTTCTATTTTTTAGAGCAAGCGTTGAACGATTCATCGAAGGACTCATAAAAACACAAATTCAGTTAAAATAGAGATAAATTAGATTTTGGGAACAGTGATAAAAATAGTATAATGCGATATTACAACCGATTGCCATGTATTATGTGACTACTACCGATACAAAACCTATCCATCACGACCATAGGCAGAGATATTGGAAATAAGCACCCCTAAAATAAGACACGCCGCAGTTCTTGTTCATGCTGCGGCGTGTCCTATTTCTATTTTATCCTTTCTATTATAGACGCATCACATAATCTAAAATAGAACGTCTTACTGTTGTGAACGAATTTCGTTTAAACGAGCTTCTAAGGCTTTTGCCTCGGCATACATTTCAAGACGGCCGTAAACTGTTTTCAGAGCAGACATACAATCATATAGATTTTTGCGCTGCATACGAGCCTCTTCTGCATCCTTGATGTTGTCAATAAAAGAGATAGCATTTGTAAAATAAGGTATGGACTGGTTGAAAAATGCCTTGGCTTCCTCATTCAATTTCTCATTCAGCCCCGTTTCGTCATCCAAGGGGACAGCTTCAGCAGCGACAATTTTATCAATACCGCGGTTATATACCATCTTTCCTAAGCCGAAATTAGCTGCAAACTGATTTGGGGTAATAGAAAGTGACTCCTTATATTTGGCCTCAGCACCATCATAATCGTTATTTGTCTCTAATATAGCAGCCGTAATACCTAACAATTTAGAATAAAGTTCAGGGTTATCTTTGGCCTTTTCCAGAGATTTGTTAATCATATCCTTGCCACTCTCAATATCGCCACGAAGCAGATGTGCTTGAGCAAGCATAAGATAAGAATTATAGTCATTTGGGCAGTTTTTAACATAGTTATTTGCCAATTTGACTGCTTCGATTGTATCATGCTGTTCCTTGTAGATAGAAAAGAGTGTCTGGTAGACTGCCTCTTTGTCAGTTTTGCGACGAACTAAAGCCTTAAAATTTTTCAGAACAATATCATTATCTTTCAATGCCTTACCATTTAGACCAGCAAGATAATAAGCATCATCAGCATAGTTTCTATATCCCGCACTCTCAAAAATCTTAATGGCTTTCTCAGCATTCATCATGGATTTTGAAAAATCCTTTTCATCATTATAAGCCGTAACAGCTATTGTATAATATTTATCGCCAATAAAGTTGAATACAGTATTAATATTGTCGGCATATTCATTACTCTTATCCAACTCTTTACAACGGAGAGCCGCATTGTAGGCTTTCTCCAGCCAGTCGGGGTCAAGGTTTTTGAACTTAGACTTAGGCTTGTCCGCCTCGCCGCCAATCTGGGAGTAAATCATAGCGGCATAGCACCAAGTCTTAGCATCATTTTTAGTGTTTTCATGCTCACATGCCAAATCTATTTCCTGCTTGGCCTTGTTGAGATACCCTTTCTTAGAATCCTGAATTGCACTCTGCACATTGATTGTCTGCGCCATCATGCTGGTGCAGGCAAGCGCAATCAAAGCAATGGTTAAAGTCAGTTTTTTCATAACAATTAGAATTTGTTGTTATCGATTACATTATTTAGTGTCTTCTGATGCTGTATTATTGTTTATTGAGGGTTCTTCTGGATGAGGAAGCGCATCCAATGCCTCAGTAGTTTCGGATAGAGCCGGTGAGTCCATGTCCACACAATCCTCTTCGTTAGAGGCAGGCACTGGCGTTATAGATGCTATATAATCCTTTCCGCGCAAGTTGATAAGTTTGACACCCTGAGTATTGCGTCCCATGACACGCAAGTCGCCAACCTTGAGACGAATAGTGATACCAGAACGATTAATAATCATCAAATCCTGATCATCATTGACCGTTGCGATGGCACTTAGTAAGCCTGTCTTATCAGTAATCTGCAAAGTCCTAACACCTTTTCCTCCACGATGCGTGGTTCGATAACCTTCCAAATCAGAGCGCTTGCCGTATCCATTTTCAGACACAACAAGAACATCCTCTTTGCCATCTGACACACATAACATGCCGATTACTTCGTCATTTTCGGGTTCAAGCGTAATGCCCTTTACGCCACTGGCACTACGCCCCATGGGACGGAATTCTTCTTCATGACAACGCATCAGTTTACCCTGTCGTGTGGCCAAAAGCATCTGGCAATTGCCATCTGTAAGCCGTGCAGTAAGCAATTCATCGCCCTCGCGGATACCGACGGCGATAATACCGTTGGCACGCGGACGAGAATATGCCTCTAACGTGGTTTTTTTGACGATGCCCTGTTTGGTACACATAACAATGTTATGGCTCATGACATATTCTGGATCGGAAAGCGTCTGCACATTGACATAAGCCTTAATCTTGTCATTGGGATCAATATTAATCATATTCAGTACCGGGCGACCTTTAGAACTCTTTTCGCCTTCAGGAACCTCAAAGGCCCGCATCCAGTAACACCGACCTTGCTCGGTGAAAAGCAGCAGATAATTGTGGTTGGTGGCCATGAAAATATGCTCCACGAAATCCTCACTGCGCACAGAGGACCCTTTGGAGCCCACACCGCCTCTACTTTGGGTACGGTATTCATCCAAGCGGGTACGTTTGATATAACCTTTATGGGAAATGGTAATCACCACTTCATCATCAGGAATGGTGTCTTCTATGCGGAAATTGGCTGCGTCATACTTGATGGTAGTACGACGATCATCACCATAAGTGTCACGGATGGAAATAAGTTCGTCTTTGATAACCTGCATCAAAATACCATGGTCTCCAAGTATGGATTTACACCGCTCTATGAAAGCCCGTTTTTCATCTAACTCCTGTTGTAATGAATCACGTTCCATGCCTGTGAGTTGTCTGAGACGCATCTCTACAATAGCGGAAGCCTGTTCTTCTGAGAACTGCCAAAGTTCGATAAGACGGTTGCGAGCATCCTCGCCAGATTTTGAGGCGCGTATGGCAGCGATAATCTCATCAATAATGTCTATGGCTTTCAATAATCCCTCAAGGATATGTGCACGACGGGCAGCCTCATCCATCTCAAATTTGGTGCGACGGGTAACAACATCCTCGCGGTGTTCTGCAAAATGCTGAATCAAATCCTTAAGGTTGAGAAGCATCGGGCGGCCATGTACCAAGGCGATATTATTGACCGCAAAAGAGGATTGGAGTTCGGAGAGCTGGAATAACTTATTGAGAACTACGTTGGGGACAGCATCATTTCGAAGCTGATAGACCACACGTGTTCCCTCCTTGTCGGACTCATCACGAATGTCAGTAATTCCAACAATCTTTCCTTCCTTGACTAACTGAGCCTGACGCTTGATCATTTCAGCCTTATTGACTCCATAAGGAACTGAAGATGCAACAATGAGATTACGCTCACGACTATCAACCTCAATAGAAGTATCGGCCCGTAAAATAATACTCCCCCGCCCCGTTGTATAAGCATTGCGTACACCGTTATAGCCATAGATAATTCCGCCATCGGGAAAATCGGGAGCTTTAACATAATGCATTAACTCATCAATACTTATAGCATTATTATCAATATAGGCAATGCATCCGTTAATTACCTCTGTAAGGTTGTGGGTCGGCATATTAGTTGCCATGCCGACCGCAATACCATTTGACCCGTTGACCAGAAGGTTTGGAATCTTGGCCGGCAACACCGTGGGTTCGTTACGGTCATTGTCATAGGTGGGAATCATGTCCACCGTGTTCTTCTTGATATCGGCCAGCATCTCGTTGGAGATTTTCTCCATACGGACCTCGGTGTAACGCATGGCGGCAGCACCATCTCCATCGCGGGAGCCAAAGTTTCCTTGTCCGTCAACCAATTTGTAACGCATATTCCAAGGCTGCGCCAACCGGACTAATGCGCCATAAACCGAAGAGTCTCCATGTGGATGGTATTTTCCCAGCACCTCACCAACGACACTGGCAGACTTCTTATAGGCGACATTATGATAAAGACCCATATCGTTCATCGCATATAGAATGCGGCGATGTACGGGCTTGAAACCGTCTCTTACATCGGGAAGCGCACGGGAGACAATGACAGACATGGCGTAATCAATGTAGGCCGTCTTCATAGTAGTTTCAATGTCAACCCGTGTGATTTTTTCGTTGTCAGAAATCATTCGTATTTATATTATATTGAATACAATAATATTAGGGGAAACCCCAATCGTTTTGAAAGGACAAAGGTACAAAAAATATCGAAATAAAGCAGGAATCCGACAGGCATGAAAGCGAGGGAAGTTTTCAACACCAGAAGACCAATCCCCCCCCCCGTGAAGACGTAGAGATAGAAGCGTTGAATTTAAGACAAGAGAAGTGCACGGGAGCAAGTATAAATGAGACTGACTGATTTAACAAAATAGTGTTGAAAATAAAGAGTTACACTAACTTCTGCCCGTCATGTTTTATCGTAATTTTGCAACTCTCAAAAGACTCTCACAAAAACTATGGAAACAAAATATAGCCCTAACTTACAAAAGTTGTTATCGATAAGCCATGACGAGGCTTTGAGAATGAAGAACGGATCCATTGGCGTGGAGCATTTTTTCCTTGCCTTAGTACGACTTCCCGAAAGTACAGGACACTCACTACTCAATGCCATGGGCGTGGACATGACAAGTATCAAGCAAAGGCTGGAAGCAATGTTCAGCCAAGCCAGCAGCGATGTCGTTTATAGGGAAGAGAGTGAGATTCCCATGCTCAGGCAAGCCATGCAGATTCTACGTCTGGGATTTCTGGAGGCCACAAAACTGAAAGATAAAACAGAGCGGACGGAGCATCTTGTTCTGGCCATGCTGAAGGAGGGAGAGAATAGTCCTGCCCAACTTTTGAAAGCGGCCGGAATCAGTTACGAATCGTTCTTTAAGGCCGTGAAAAACATACGAGGGGAACAAATGGAAGAAACGTTCGGCAGCGATTCCACGGACTTTTCCATGCAGACAAGCGAGGACGACAATGATGATTCCCCCTATCCAGATCCCACAGAGCGTCCAGCCCCGCAACCACACAAGAGTGATAGCAAGACCCCCGCATTAGAAAACTTCGGAAGAGACTTGACAAAAGCCGCTGCCGAAGGACGTTTAGACCCTGTAGTAGGACGAGAAAAAGAGCTGGAACGTATCGCACAAATACTAAGCAGAAGAAAAAAGAATAATCCCATTCTGATAGGTGAACCAGGAGTGGGAAAGAGTGCCATTGCCGAAGGGCTGGCCCTGCGCATTGTGGAAGGCCGCATACCCCGCACACTTTATGGCAAACGTGTAGTATCGTTGGATTTGGCATCTTTGGTGGCAGGGACAAAATACCGTGGGCAGTTTGAAGAGCGCATGAAGGCCATTCTGAATGAACTGGAGAAAAATCAGGATATTATTCTTTTCATTGACGAAATACACACTATTGTTGGGGCAGGTAGCGCCAGTGGATCATTAGATGCCTCCAACATGTTTAAACCAGCCCTGGCACGTGGCGAGGTGCAATGCATCGGGACAACCACATTAGACGAATACCGCCAATATATAGAAAAAGACGGTGCTCTGGAGCGCAGATTCCAGAAAGTGCTGGTAGAGGCAACAACGCCCGAAGAAACCCTGACAATTCTACAGAATATCAAAGGGAAGTATGAAGACCATCACCTGGTACACTATACAGAAGAAGCCCTTAAGGCCTGCATCAGTCTGTCTGAACGATACATCAGCGACCGACTCTTACCCGACAAAGCCATTGATGTAATGGATGAGGCAGGATCTCGTGTGCGCATTGCGAATGTCGAGGTACCA
Source organism: Bacteroidales bacterium (assembly GCA_017480145.1). GTDB lineage: Bacteria > Bacteroidota > Bacteroidia > Bacteroidales > P3 > Colimorpha. The sequence continues at coordinate 32,649 of JAFVBF010000026.1, read as the reverse complement.
CAAGCCATCGTCACACTGGAAAACGAACTGAGCCATGTCAATAAATTAAAAAAAGAGGTTCTATCAGAAAAAAGATATAACGAGGCAGCCCTATACAGAGACCAGGCTCATGAATTGGAGAGCAAACTATCAGAGGTTAAGCGGAAATGGGAAGAAGATGAGAGAAATAACCGAATGCACGTCACTGACCAAGACATTGCAGAAGTTGTGGCCCTGATGACAGGAGTTCCTATCCAACGTATTGCAGAAAACGAAATTATGCGACTGATGAAAATGGAGGAGGAATTGCAGGGATCCGTGGTTGGGCAGGATGAAGCCATCCGACAGATTTCCAAGGCAATCCGACGCAATCGTGCTGGCTTGAAAGACCCAAACCGTCCCATAGGCTCATTCTTGTTTCTTGGCCCAACCGGCGTTGGCAAAACATACCTAACAAAGATTCTGTCTAAATATCTATTCGATAGCGAGTCAGCTATGATAAGAATAGATATGAGCGAGTATATGGAGAAATTTGCAGTAAGCCGTCTTATAGGAGCCCCTCCGGGCTATGTTGGCTATGAGGAAGGTGGGCAACTGACAGAGCGTGTGCGTCGGAAGCCGTACAGCATCGTTCTGCTGGACGAAGTAGAGAAGGCCCATCCGGATGTGTTCAACGTGCTACTACAAGTGTTGGATGATGGACAGCTGACCGATGGCATGGGACGAAAGGTGGATTTTAAAAATACCATTATCATCATGACATCCAATATCGGCAGCCGACAGCTCAAAGACTTCGGGACAGGCGTGGGATTCAGTACTTCGGTACGAGAATCTGAGCGACAAAAACTGCAACGCGATGTGATTGAAAAATCTCTTAAAAAAGCATTTTCACCCGAGTTTTTAAACCGAATTGATGACATCGTGTATTTCAATACCCTGACACGTGATGATATACATAAAATTATCGATATCGAGCTTAGCGGATTATTCAAACGCGTTGAGGACATGGGATATGGCATTACTTTGGATGAAAAGGCAAAAGACTACATATTAGCTAAAGGCTGGGACGAGCAATATGGTGCACGACCATTACGCCGCGCAATACAACGATACATTGAAGATGATTTGGCTGACGAAATTATCAAAGCAGTGATTTTGCCTGGCGACACACTCAGAATCACTACCGAGGGCAGTGGTGCAGAAGAACATATTGCCTTCCAAATTGAAAAAGGAGAGACATCTAAGCAATTGGATGCTGCTACAGAAGAAGCCTATTCAGGAACCGTTGAAAAAGAATCATAAGGTAAGCACACACTACTGGAGACAGCCAGCCTTTCCCAACAAAGGCTGGCTGTCCCGTATTAATTCGACATTTATTGACCAGAACAATTAACAAGAAAAAGGCATCATTAATGATGCCTTTTTCTTGAAAAACAATACTTGTTGAATTATGTTGAAGGTCTCACTACCACAGCATAACACGGTCTTCTGGCGCGATGAACATACCATTGCCCGGTTGAATATTCCAAGACTCGACAAACTCGGTGACATGTGGTAGTGTTCCGTTGACACGCCAACGGCCCAAAGCATGGACATCATTGATGGTTCGATTTACGATTTCAGCATCCCGGATATTGCTGGCCCAAACAGCTGCATAAGCCAAAAAGAAACGCTGTTCCGGAGTGAAGCCATCCATAACGTCAGAAGACACCTGTCCTTTAGCAATAGCATGCTGCATAGCAAGGAAACTAATGTGAAGGCCACCATTATCAGCAATGTTCTCACCCAATGTATATTCACCATTTGCATAGGTTTCAGGTTCGTCCAGAACCTTGATGCTGCTAAAGAAATCAGCCAGAACCTTGGCATTTTTCTTGAAATTCTCAGCATCACTTTCCTTCCACCAGTCACTCAGGTTACCTTCTTTGTCATATTGGCGACCTTGGTCATCAAAACCATGTGTTAACTCATGTCCAATAACCACGCCAATAGCCCCATAGTTGGCAGCATCATCAGCCTTTACATCAAAGAACGGAGGTTGCAGGATGCCTGCAGGGAAGCAAATTTCATTAGTAGTAGGATTGTAGTAGGCATTGACCGTCTGCGGAGTCATCAGCCACTCTGTAGGATCAGTAGGCTTATCTATCTTGCTAAGCATATACTGCATATCGAACACATTGCTACGGAGTACATTAGCAAAATAGCTATCATCTTTGATTTCCAGTCCGCTATAGTCACGCCATGTATCAGGATACCCTATCTTGACTATGACACCATTTAATTTGTCTAATGCCTTATCCTTGGTTTCCTTATCCATCCAGGTGGCGTTCGTAATGCGCTGAGCAAGGGCTTCACGCAGGTTCTCAACTAACGTCACCATACGTTTTTTGTTTTCCTGAGGAAAATATTTCTCACAATAAAGCTGACCAAGGACTTCTCCCAAGGCTCCTTCGACAGTTCCAATGGCTCGTTTCCAACGAGGACGATTCTGCTCGCGCCCCGAGCGAATACGACCATAGTATTCGAAACTGGCATTTACAAACTCGTCACTAAGATAACTGGAAGCGGTACGAATAATATTCCAGGCATAATAGGCTTTGACCGTTTCGACATTTTCTGTGGCTAAAATATTAGACACCTCTGTCAAATACTCTGGCTGACAAAGGTTAAACTGTTCCAGAGATGTTAGCGTCATGGCATCAAAATAGTCGCGAATCTTGACATTGGGTGCCAGCTTGTCAGCATCAGAAACAGACATTATATGCTTAGTCTTATACGGGTCACGATTCACCAACTTGTCATAGTGAGCCTTTGCCATACGAGTTTCAAGATTGTAAACCATGTCGGTAAGTTGCTCGCTGGGCAGGGCCGAGAGTTTATCATAGCCTGCCAAAGCAAACTCAGTATTCATCATTTCCTTGTAGGCTTTGCGGAATTTGATGTTTTTATCATCATTAACAAGATAATAGTCACGATCGCCCATACCTAAGCCGCCTTGATAAAGCCATGCAATCTGCATCTTGCTATTGTCAGGATTGGCCTCGTTGAAAATGCCAAAGAATGAACCGATGCCATACATGTGAAGTTTAGCAATCTGAGAAACCATCTGTTCCCGGGTTTGGATAGATGCCACTTCTTTTAGAAGATTTTGAATCGGCTCGGCGCCTTGCTCTTGCAGCTTGACAGAGTCCATGGCAATGTTGTAGAGTGTTGCCACCTTATCGGCACTGCTACCAGCATCGTTATGGCGGGCAGAAACCTCCTTTATTATCCCCTGTAACTGTTCGACATTCTCTTCGCCAAGTTTGTCAAATGTTCCATATCGACTATGCTCGGCATCGAGTGGGTGAGAGGCCATCCAGCCCCCACAAGCATATTGATAGAAATCGTCCACGGGGTTGGCCGTGGTGTCAAGATTGTCGAGGCAGACGCCTGACGTTGGAGCCTCACTCCTGGTTCCACAAGCGGCAAAAAGTCCTGCTGCCATAAGGGTTAAATAGATTTTTTTCATTGATTAATATATAATTATGTTTTTTTTATTTCATGTTATAGGAAAAGATACCTCATCCTTGATTAGAAGCTTAATTCAAAATAAGTAAGTTGCAAAGTTACTTTATTTTTACTCCCCCACCTTCATTCTGTTCATAACTTTTGAAAAACAAATGCAAGTCGGCACCGACTACTATACCCCATGAAGATATTCTTTTCTGGCGACCAGCATCCATAAGCCTAACGATGTGTCTGTAGGAGTAAGAATCGTGGCCTCGGAAGACACACACCTGGCGATACACAACCTGCGACGCTCGGGCGCAGCCGCCAAGCTCGTGGCCTCAACACACACACCTTGCGATGCACAACATACCATCTTCTTTTGCCGGATAAATAATTTGAAAAAGGCATTGTCGCAATAAGCCTACTTCTCCAATAAATCAGATGCATAGATTTTCGGATAACTGTACCTTGCATCTGTAACGATACGAAAAATCACAAATTGATAGCGAAGGAAAACATATAAGAGAAGCGAGACCGAACGGGTCTCGCTTCTCTTTTTGATTGCAGATAGAATATCCGCACAACGATTGGCTTAGTACATACCGCCCATGCCACCCATACCAGGATTGCCAGCAGGTGCAGCGGGTTCTGGCTCTTTAATATCACAAAGCACACACTCTGTGGTAAGTAACATGCCAGCAATAGAGGCAGCATTCTCCAAAGCAACACGCGTTACCTTAGCGGGGTCAATAACACCGCTCTGGAAAAGGTTTTCGTACTTCTCACTGCGAGCGTTGAAGCCATAGTCTCCCTTGCCATTCTTCACCTCGTTCACCACGACACTGCCTTCCAAACCTGCATTCTCAACAATCTTACGAAGTGGCTCTTCAACGGCACGACGAATTATTTCAATGCCAAGTTTTTCATCCTCGTTTTCAGCCTTTACGCCATTCAGTTTTTCAGCAGCACGAACCAGAGCAGTACCACCACCAGGAATAATACCCTCTTCGACAGCAGCACGGGTAGCATGGAGGGCATCGTCGAAGCGATCCTTCTTTTCCTTCATTTCAACCTCGCTGGCAGCACCGACATAGATTACAGCAACGCCACCGGCCAACTTGGCCAAGCGTTCTTGCAACTTCTCACGATCATAATCGCTGGTGGTTTTCTCAATCTGAGCCTTAATCATATTGATACGAGCCTTAATCATCTCGCTGTCACCTGCGCCATTAACGATGGTGGTGTTATCCTTATCGATAGTAATTTTCTCACTGGTACCCAGCATATCGATGGTGGCATCCTCCAGTTTGTAACCCTTTTCTTCGCTGATAACGGTACCTCCAGTCAGGATTGTGATATCCTCCAGCATTTCCTTTCTGCGGTCACCAAAACCAGGAGCCTTGACAGCAACAACTTTTAGACCACCACGCAAACGGTTGACAACTAATGTTGCCATAGCCTCAGTCTCGACATCCTCTGCAATGATAAGGAGGGCACGGCCGCTCTTAGCCACCTGCTCAAGGATTGGCAGAAGGGTTTGTAACGTACTAATTTTCTTATCATAAATAAGAATCAGAGGACTATCATAAGAGCATTCCATCTTCTCGGTATCCGTGACAAAATAGGGGCTGATGTAGCCACGGTCAAACTGCATACCTTCGACAACCTTAACGGTGGTATCAATTCCTTTGGCATTCTCAATGGTAATCACACCATCCTTAGTAACCTTCTCCATTGCCTCAGCAATAATGTCGCCAATAGCGCTGTCATTATTGGCACTGATGGTGGCAACCTGACGAATCTTACTGATATCGCCCCCCACTTCCTGTGCCTGGGCCTTAATGTCGGACACAATGGCTGCCACAGCCTTGTCAATACCGCGCTTTAAATCCATAGGATTAGCACCAGCTGTGACATTTTTAAGTCCAGTATTCACAATGGCCTGAGCCAAAACGGTAGCAGTCGTCGTGCCATCGCCAGCCTGATCGTTGGTCTTTGAAGCCACTTCCTTGACCATCTGAGCCCCCATATTCTCAATACTATTCTCGAGTTCGATTTCTTTAGCCACAGTAACGCCATCCTTTGTCACTTGAGGAGCTCCAAATTTCTTATCAATAACAACATTACGACCCTTAGGACCAAGGGTTACTTTAACTGCATTAGCCAATGCATCAACGCCTTTGCGAAGCTGTTCGCGGGCATCATTATTAAAAACAATTTCTTTTGCCATGATTGTGATATTTTATTAGTTTTGATTTCGATTGTTCGGTTTATACCACATATAGACCATTAGGATCAGTCTGTAGCACCGAACACTGGACGGAATATAAATTAAATAATGGCGTAAATATCGCTCTCCTTCATAATCATATACTTCGTGCCATCAATTTCGACCTCAGTACCGCTGTATTTGCCATAGAGCACACTGTCACCAACTTTGACAGTCATTTCGTGATCCTTGGTACCATTGCCCACGGCCACGACCTTGCCACGCTGTGGCTTCTCTTTGGCGGTATCGGGGATGATGATTCCGGAGGCGGTTTTCTGTTCGGCTTCTGCGGGCTCAATTAAAACCCTGTCTGCTAACGGTTTAATGTTCATAGTTCTTTGATTTTATTGGTGAATTATTTTTGTCTTGTCGTTTTCTTATCGACACCTCATAACAATCCACTCGTATGCCAAAACCAGAGTCATGACATTTTGGCAGACACAGAACAGGCTGCCCCCAAAAATTAAGACAAGGCGTGTCCCTATCATTCTATTGGAATTCGCAATTGATAGAACCCTATCACCATAGCAAGCAAGTATTATCCCCTATGGATTGTTTATAATATATGTTTGTTTATAGGACTAGTAATAAATAAAATAGTATTTTTGAATATGCAATAAACAGGTGCAAAAAAATTGTAATATAATTAATAATCAACACATAAGAATCATGAAAATCTTAGTTCTCAACTGTGGAAGTTCCTCCATTAAGTATCAGCTCATCAATATGTCTGAAGGAGCCAGCGTGATGGCCAAAGGGTTACTGGAACGCGTAGGGCTGGAGATGGGCGAGTTTACGCACAAATACCGTGGCGAGAAACACTATGAACAATTGCCCATAGCCGACCATACAGCTGGCATACAGATAGTTCTCAAGGCCTTAACCGACCCAGAAATAGGTGTTATTAAAGACCTTAAAGAAATAGGTGCCGTCGGACATAGAGTGGCTCAAGGTGGTGAAAAATTCCCTGACAGCTGCGTCATTACCGATGAAGTAATTGAAGCCATAGAAAGTCTTAAGGATCTGGCACCTCTCCACACTCCTGGCAACCTGCAGGGTATCCGTGCCATGCAAAAGGTGCTCCCAGGAGTAAAACAGGTGGCTGTTTTCGACACATCATTCCACCAAACCATTCCAGCCAAAGCATTTCTATATGGACTGCCTTACGAATACTACAAAAAATATCGTATGCGTCGCTATGGATTCCACGGCACAAGCCACCGTTTTGTGGCAGAAAAGGGTGCTAAAATGATTGGAAAAGACTGGAACGACCTGAAAATCATCAGCTGCCACCTTGGGAGCGGAGCCTCTGTATGTGCAATTGATCATGGCAAGTCCATCGACACCACCATGGGTATGACCCCATTGGAAGGACTGATTATGGGTTCACGATGCGGCGATGTTGATCCAGGAGCCCTGCTCTTCTTGATGGAAAAAGAGAATCTCAGCACCGAGGACATGAGTAAAATCCTGAACAAAAAAAGCGGTCTGATTGGCATCACAGGCGACAAACAAGACATGCGCGATGTACGTGCCGGTCGTGATGCAGGCGACGAACGCGCCACTTTCGCCTTTGACATGTTTGCTCTGAAAGTAAAGAAATACATTGGAGCGTATATGGCAGAAATGAATGGATGCGACCTGCTCATCATGACAGGAGGCATCGGTGAAAATGCATGGTTTATGCGCAAACCTATTCTTCAGGACATGGAATTTTTGGGCATCAAGTTTGATGCCTCTGCCAGTGACAACATGATGGGGGAAGACCGTATCATCAGCACATCCGATTCAAAAGTGACCGTGGCCGTGGTGACAACGGACGAGGAGTATGTCATTGCCTCTGACACCTATCGACTGGTTCAGTAATCGCCAACTCCCAAAAACCTTGATGAGCCAGTCGAAGCCACACTTCGACTGGCTCGTTTTATCAAACAACCATCGTAATGAAAAAGTTTTATTTATGGATATGGCTGATGCTGCTGGGGGCTATCGTCATAGCCCAGCCACTCGGCACCAGCAGCAAGAAGGCTCTACGCTACTACGAAAGTGGTCGCGTGGCTCGAAACCAGGGCAATCAAGGAAAGGCCTTGGAGGATTTTTTATTGGCGCTGAAGGCTGCCCCTGAATTTAACGAGGTCCATCTTGACATTGCTGACATCTATTTAGCATACAATAGTTTCGATGAGGCAATAAATCACTACGAAGCCTTTCTAAAAAATGCGCCAGACAATCAAAGAATGGAGAGTTGGCGAGACCACGCCAAGCAAGGCATGGCGATAGCAAATTTCAGGAAAACATCCTTGTCTAATCCCGTTGCCTTCGAACCAAAAAATCTTGGCAGTGCCATTAACAGCCGTGATGACGAATACCTGCCAGCACTGACAGTAGATGGACAAACGCTGATTTTTACCCGACGATTTCCCAGCAACGAACAAACAGTTCACTATGCGCCTTTTGAAGAAGACTTCTATATCTCCACATTAGAAAATGGTCAGTGGCAAAAGGCTAAACGTATGAGCGAACCCGTAAATTCACACGACAATGAAGGAGCCCAGTGCATCTCACAGGATGGGCGCATCATGTTTTTCACAGCCTGCGGACGTAACGATGGCGCAGGCCGTTGCGACCTGTATATGTGTACTCGAAAGGGGGAAAAATGGAGCAAGCCACGCAACCTTGGTCCAGCCGTAAACACCAATATGTGGGAGTCGCAACCCTCATTTTCTATTGATGGTAGAACGCTCTATTTTGCTTCTGACCGACGCGGAGGCTATGGCGGAATGGACATATATAAAACCACGTACAAAGATGGAAAATGGACGGCTCCCGAAAACCTCGGCCCAACCATTAATACGGAAGGCAACGAAATGTCTCCATTCATTCACTACAACGACCGCACACTGTATTTTGCATCAGATGGACATATAGGAATGGGGGGAATGGACCTTTTTAAAACAGAACTGGACAGCCTCGGGCAGTGGACGACACCCGTCAATCTGGGCTACCCTATTAACACCGCAGGCAATGAAAGTTCTCTTATTGTGGCCGCCGATGGGAAAACAGCCCTCTATGCATCCGATCAGCTGCAAGGCTACGGGAAGCAGGATTTGTTTCAATTCACCCTGCCAGAAGCGGTGCAAGCCATACCCGTAACATATCAGAAAGGTGTAACGTTTGACAAAAAAACACTCCAAAAAATTTCTGCTTCGGTAAAGGTAATTGATATTGAGACTGGTATAGAGGTGGCCGCAATTACCTCTGACGGTAGTGACGGCAGTTTCATGGTCAGCCTGCCAGCCAATGCCACTTATGCCCTACACGTCACCGCCAAAGGCTATCTGTTTTATTCAGAAAACTTTGATTTCCGATATGGCTTAGGAGAAGTTCCGCAGACGTTACAGGTCCCCCTCTCACCTATTGAAGTTGGAGAAGAAATCACTTTGCGCAATATCTTTTTTGAGACTGCAAAATATGAGCTATTACCTACTTCAAATGCAGAATTGCAAACCGTGGTGAATCTAATGAAAAACAATCCAGAAATACACATCGAATTAGCTGGGCACACCGACAATGTGGGAAAATCCGATTACAACCAAACATTGTCCGAAAACCGAGCCAAGGCAGTGTATGAATATCTTGTGAACCAGGGCGTAGATGCCAACCGACTATCTTTCCGAGGCTATGGATCTACTCGACCAGTAGCCAGTAATGACACAGAAGAGGGACGAGCGCAAAACCGTCGAACCACACTTGAAATCATAGAGTAAATCAAATCATACCTACTAAGGGAATATATCATGAGAAAAAAAGTTGTTGTACTTACAGGAGCCGGCATTAGTGCCGAAAGCGGCATCAGCACATTTCGTGACAGCGACGGGCTGTGGGAACGCCATCGGGTGGAGGACGTTGCAACACACGAAGCCTACATACGCAATCCTGAATTGGTATTGAACTTCTACAATGAGCGACGCGCCGAACTCTACAAAGTCAATCCCAATGAAGCACACCGCCAATTAGTCAGGCTTGAATCAGCCTATGATGTACATATCATCACACAGAACATTGACAACCTACATGAGAGAGCAGGCTCAACGCAAGTGCTACACCTACATGGAGAATTGGGCAAGGCCCGCAGCGACCGAGACGACAGCCTTATAATTGAGATTGGCAATCGGGACATCCATCTTGGGGACAAGGCTCCTGACGGAACCCAATTGCGTCCACATATTGTGTGGTTTGGCGAATCCGTTCCCAACATAGAACCTGCCATAAAACTATGCGAAAAAGCAGACTTCTTTGTGGTTATCGGAACATCCATGAATGTTTATCCTGCTGCTGGACTCATCCATTATGTGCCACAAGGCAGTCCCTGCTACCTGGTTGACCCCAAAGCCGTAACCATCTCACGCCCCATCAATACCTTTACAGAAAAAGCCAGCACTGGGGTAAAAAAAGTAGTGGACGAACTTCTCTCGCTCGACCTTTAAAAGAGTTCCGAACATTCGATTTAACAACCGCATACGGAGAAAATTAGTAATTTTGCACATTCAATAGATTTGCAAATACATATAATATAAATCTCATCCATCACTTTAAGTCATGAAACAAGACCTGCTGATTTATAACACACTTACTCGTCAGAAAGAGCTTTTCAAACCTGTGCATGAGGGGCATGTTGGGATGTATGTCTGTGGTCCAACCGTCTATGGAGACGGACATCTGGGCCACGCACGTCCCGCCATTACATTCGACGTGGTGTTCCGCTATCTCACACACATTGGATACAAAGTTCGTTATGTACGAAACATCACTGACGTAGGTCATTTGGAAAATGATACTGACGAAGGCGAAGACAAGATTGCCAAAAAGGCTCGCTTAGAGCAACTGGAGCCAATGGAAGTAGCGCAATATTATACCAATCGATACCATGCAGCCATGGACGCTTTGGGCGTATTGCGTCCGAGCATAGAGCCCCATGCATCAGGACACATTATCGAACAGATTGAATTAGTTCAACAAATTATGGATAAGGGGCTGGCTTATGAAAGTAATGGGTCGGTCTATTTTGATGTGAACAAATTCCAAGAAGAGACTCACCAATATGGGCGTCTAAGCGGTCGTGTTTTAAATGAAATGCTTTCCACAACACGTGAGCTGGACGGGCAAGAGGAGAAGCATAATACGGCAGACTTCGCTCTATGGAAAAAGGCATCACCCGAACACATCATGCGATGGCCTTCACCATGGAGCATTGGTTTCCCTGGATGGCACACCGAATGTACTGCCATGGGAAGCAAATATTTGGGAGACTTTTTTGACATTCATGGCGGGGGAATGGACCTTATCTTTCCTCACCATGAGAGCGAAATAGCTCAAAAGACCGCAGTCTGCGGCCACGGGCCATGCAAATACTGGATGCATAACAATATGATTACCATCAATGGGCAAAAGATGGGTAAGTCATTGGGCAACTTTATTACGCTGGACGAGTTTTTCACGGGGAGCCATAAATTACTGACTCAGGCTTATAGCCCTATGACCATTCGTTTTTTCATCCTACAGGCCCATTATCGCGGCACTGTCGATTTCAGCAATGAAGCCCTTATTGCTGCAGAGAAAGGATGTTCTCGTCTATTACAAGCCTATCATTTGTTCCGCACCTTGCAGCCATCCAAGACCTCATCGGTAGATGTATCGGGCTATCGTCAAAAATGCTACGATGCACTGAATGACGATTTCAATACGCCCATTCTCATCTCCCACTTGTTTGACATGGCCAAACTGCTCAACTCCGCCAAAGATAAACATAGCACATTGACCCAAGACGATATTGATGAGCTAAAATCAATTTTCGACATTTTTCTTTTTGAGATTTTAGGCATGAGAGACGAAGCCGCCAAAGACAACAGCAATCTCATTGACGGACTAATGCAAATGATTCTGGACATACGTTCTAATGCCAAAGTCAACAAGGACTGGGCGACCAGCGATAAAATACGAGATAGTCTCGGAGCATTAGGCGTTGTTGTAAAAGACGGCAAGGATGGAGCCACCTATGAAATAAAATAGGTATTGACTCCCGCCAGAATACATCATCATCCATCCACATATTGTTGTAAAGGCATCATTGTCTGAGTCGTCACGTGCACTTGATAACTGATTATCCATGGTATTTTATACTATTCTGCCTAATGGCAGGATGTATATATGCGGCATTACTCTATTGGCTTCCAAGCAACAAGGGTCAAATGTCGAAAAAATTGGTTATTGCATTGTCAATATTACGATTTTTAGGCATCTCCGTAATCACTTATCTGCTGCTGTCCCCATTGGTGAAATACCAACATAACGAACAAGAGAAACCTATCATACTCATAGTTCAAGACAATAGCCAGTCAGTGATGCTGTCTGCGGATTCGGCAAACTATCGTGATGATTATGCCCAAAGGATGGTGCAAATGATGAATGAATTGTCAAAAACCTATGACGTTCATCCTTATCTGTATGGCACATCTCTTACCGCTGGTGATACCCCCTCCTATGGCGATAATGCAACCAATATGTCGGATGCATTAATGGATATTGAGCAACGCTATCGCGGCCGTAACGTTGGCGCAATGATTTTGACGGGCGACGGCATCGTTAATGTCGGACAAAATCCAGCCACACTCCCACCATTCCCCTACCCTATATATAGTGTAGCACTGGGTGACACCACCTTGCGTCGTGATGCAACTCTATCCAATGTTAGATTTAATCGGATAGCCTATCTTGGCAATCAATTTCCTATAGAAATTGCCATTCGTGCCACCGCTCTCAATGGACAAAGACAAAGACTTAGCATTAGGCATAAAGGTGTGGAAGTCTTTTCGAAAACCATAGACTACCTTGGGAGCGACTTTAGTACAATTATCCCTGTGACACTAACTGCCGAAGAAGCCGGACTACAAAGTTATAGTATAAATCTGTCAGTAGCACAAGGAGAGACCTCTGTCAAGAACAACAATCGAACCTTTAACATAGAGGTCATTGATGGTCATCAAAAAATTGCTATTCTTGCAGCTCACCCACATCCAGATGTGGCCGCGCTACGGCGTAGTATAGAAGAGAACCAAAACTACGAAGTACAAACTTTTGTTGGCAATGACTGGAGACAAAGCCACCACGATTGGAGTAAAGATTACGACCTACTCATTTTGCACAACTTACCCCCCAAAGGAAGTCCATTTGACATTGACCTGTCAAGAATACCCGTCCTATTCATTGTGGGAAGCCAAACCGACCTTAACCAATTCAATGCCCAACATACAGGCGTAACCATCACGTCAAAACTGGAGAAACAGACTGAGGCCACAGCCGCATTCAATAAGCACTTCACAAACTTCACATTAGAAGATGCTACCGCATCTGTTTTGGAGCAACTGCCCCCATTGTCAGCACCCTTTGGCGAATATAAAATGCAGTGCAATGCAACAAGTCTCTTCAGTTCAAAAATCGGTGAAATTGTCACGGAGCAGCCTCTGATAGCGGTTTCTCAGCAACAAGGAGTACGCCGAACCATCATCTTTGGCGAAGGGTTGTGGCGTTGGAGGTTACACGACTATATGGAGAACAGAAACCATGACGCATTCTCACAACTCATAGAAAAAATTCTTGTATATACTACATTGCAGGCTAACAAAGAACGTTTTCGAGTAGAATCACACAGTGTATATGACGATAATGAAGCTGTCATTATCGATGCTGAACTATATGACGACAACTTCGAACCCACAAACCAGCCAGAGGCACATATAAACATCAATGATGCACAATATGTCTTTGGGAAAAGCGGACAGGGATATCGTATCAATCTGGGAATACTTGACACGGGGCGCTATAAATACAGCGCCACTGTAAATTATGGCGGAATCAATCTCTCCTCGTCGGGGCATTTCATTGTTGAGAGTCTAAAACAAGAAGAAATAAACCTGGTCGCAAATCATTCACTGCTCAACACTCTGTCCAAACGCAACAAAGGAGAGATGTTCTCTCCAAGCCAAATAGACCAATTGCCGGAAGTGCTGCGCCAACGTAATGATATAAAACCCATTATTTACAGCGATATATCCTATAAAGAACTGATTAATCTTCCTCTTATTTTTATCCTTATTCTGCTTCTTCTCTCCACCGAATGGATACTGAGAAAATATAGCGGAGAATTATAAACGGCATTCATCATACCCTACCGACATATAAACAATAGGTGGAATATGTAGATTGCCTGTCTGCCTATACAATCCAAGACCATGAAAAACGAAAACAAGAAATTCTTTTACTGGAATCGATTAGTCTGTCTGCTAACAGCATTAATGATGCTTACGGCCATAGCGCTGCACAAGAACGGGACTTTATTGGGTGAAACACCGCAAAATTTGTTGATGGGCACATCCGTTGAAGGCCATGGCGGCGATACTGACACCCTGATAATCATGCCAAATGGAACAATGATAGTTAATACAACCATGCTGGCATCCGAAGTTTATGGTTTTGCCGGTCCCGTACCATTACGTATATCTATCAAAGACAATATAATTGAAAAAATTGAGACAGGAGAGAACTCTGAAACAGCCGATTTTTTGGCCGCCGCAACCAGCAAAATCTTTCCCCATTATATCGGACAAAATATAGAAGATGCACTAAATATACAAGTTGATGCCGCCACTGGCGCCACTTATTCATCGGGAGCCATCAATGAGAATATGAGACGCGGACTGACTTTTGCTCAGGCGCATATCTCCGATATGCCAATAGAAATTGATGCACCCGAAAGTAGTCCCCATTCTTTCGGACTCAAGGAGATTATCGCCATAATAGTTATTCTATCGGGAGCCATACTACCGATATGGCTTAAAGGCAAGGGGTTCCGTTGGCTTCAGCTGGTTTTAAACATACTCGTGTTAGGCTGTTGGTGCGGAACTTTTATATCCTACTCATTACTCATTGGATATCTGTCCAATGGCATTCGACTATCAGTGGCTGTCGTGACATTGCTATTATTAGTCGTAGCCCTACTATTCCCTTTGTTTGGCAAATCACGCCATTACTGTATGTGGCTCTGTCCCTTAGGTTCTGCTCAAGAACTCATATTCCGACTTATACCACGCAGCATTAAGATTTCTCCCAATACTTTACGCTGGCTATCATATCTGCGATGGGGATTATGGTCAATACTGATGTTGCTGATGTGGACTGGCATTTGGTTTGAATGGATGGATTATGAACTATTCTCCATTTTTATTTTCCAGCAGGCCTCATGGATAGTCATCGTGATGTCCATTGCTTTTGCCATTCTCTCAGCTTTCGTATCGCGCCCCTATTGCCGTTTTTTATGTCCAACAGGATGTCTGCTACAAACTTTGGAAGACAAAAAAATCGAAGCCCAAATGTAGACATATCTGCCATGGATTTTCATTTTTGAGGTAATATTATCCAATCTAAACAAAAAGTTTGCCCCTTTTATCAACCACCATAAAAAAAAATATTATGAAGACCTCCCATCTTTTGAACATTATTTTATCCATTGCATTGGTCATTGTCACCCTCATGCTTGTACTTCATACACCCGAAAAGGAAACAGAAGATACAACGTCCATCGAACCTACTGCTCAGCCAGAATGGCATCAGATACCAACAGATTCAGCCAATATCAACTCCTTCACTCTGTTTCAGAATGCTGCCGCATTGTCTGTAGGCAAATTGGGAGACATGAATTCCATGACAATTGGATGGGGAGAACTTGGCATCCTATGGGGCAGCGAGACCCATGTAGTGACAGTCTATGTTCGTAAAAGCCGATACACCCATCATTTGATGGAAGAAAATGAAACCTTCACGGTGGAGGCTTTTGCTCCTGAATATGCCGACAAATTGAAATATTTGGGGACAGCCTCTGGAAGAGATGAAAATAAGATGAAAGGCAGCGGGCTAACAGTAAAACTCATGCCGAATGGAGCACCTGCCTTCGAAGAGGGCAATCTCATACTGGAATGCAAAAAACTATATACCATTGACTACCCAACTGCACAGATGGATTCAAATGTCGTAAGCCGCTGGTACAGCAAAGGAGAAGACTTTGACAACATACACACGGCTTATGTTGGAGAAATCACCGCTGTATGGGTGAAATAATGTTTTTTCACGGAGAAAAAGACAATTAGAAAATTTATTTTTCGTTTGAAAAAAAAAGTGTTTCTTTGCCCCTTGTTTTCCTTTAATATAATGTACTAAAACATATATGAAAAATCTTGTCATAGTCGAGTCTCCCGCTAAAGCAAAAACCATAGAGAAGTTTCTTGGAACTGACTATACCGTCAAATCCAGCTACGGACACATCCGAGATCTTTATGCCAAACAAATGAGCATAGACTTGGACAATAACTATGAGCCACAATACACTATAACCGAGGATAAGAAAAAACTGGTCAGCGAACTTCAAAAAGCTGTTAAAGAAGCAGATAAGGTGTGGCTGGCATCCGATGAGGACCGCGAGGGAGAAGCCATTGCATGGCACCTGCAGGAGACACTACATCTGAACCCGGAAACGACACAACGCATCGTATTCAACGAAATTACTCGTACCGCTATTCTCAACGCCATAGAGCATCCCAGAAGTATTGACATGGATTTGGTGGATGCACAGCAAGCACGCCGAGTACTGGATAGAATCGTGGGTTACGAGTTAAGCCCTATTCTTTGGAGCAAAATAAAAGCCCAGCTCAGCGCCGGGCGAGTGCAGAGCGTAGCCGTTAGGCTGATTGTTGAGCGAGAGCAGGAAATTAAAGATTTTGTTTCGGAAAGTTATTTCAAAGTAACTGCCCAGTTTCACGCAGGCGATGTGAAACAACCCATAGCCGCAGAGTTGACTAAAACATTCAAGGAGGAGGCCGAAGCATACAAATTTCTATCAGATATTGCTCATGCACAATTTGTTGTCTCCAAAGTGGAGACAAAACCTGCCCACAGAACCCCAGCACCACCATTTACGACATCAACACTACAGCAAGAAGCCAGCCGAAAATTAGGCTACGGAGTATCCCGAACCATGCAGATAGCCCAACAGTTATACGAGGAAGGCTATATCACATATATGCGTACCGACAGCGTGAATCTGAGCGAAATGGCCTTGCAAATGGCACAAGAAGAAGTGACCCAACTGTATGGGAAGAAATACAGCCAGGTACGTCGCTATCATACGAAAATAAAAGGGGCCCAAGAAGCTCACGAAGCAATTCGACCTACTTCAATGGCCAATAGCACCATTGAAGCCGACACTTCGCAACGCCGCCTATATGAACTCATCTGGAAACGAACCATAGCCTCTCAGATGGCAGATGCCGAATTAGAGAAAACCACTATAGAGATTGATATTGAAGGTTCCGAGAATCATTTTCAGTGCAATGGTACCCGAGTGGTGTTTGATGGTTTTCTAAAAGTCTATATGGAGTCTTCTGATGATGATAATGGGGAGCGTGACGATGAAAAGATGCTGCCCAACATTGCCACTGGTACACATCTGCAACTGTCCGTTGCCACAGCATCACAGCATCACACGCAACACCCCCCACGCTACACCGAGGCCAGTCTGGTGAAAAAAATGGAAGATCTGGGCATCGGACGCCCCTCAACCTATGCACCAACCATCAGCAATATTCTGAAACGCGATTACGTAATCAAGGAAGATCGTGACCCAGTCCAGATAGACACAACTGTCATAACCCTACATGATGGAAAAATAGACACAACCATACGTAAAGAGAATACGGGAGCAGAGAAAGGAAAATTGTTTCCAACCGACACTGGCAAACTGGTTGTTCACTTTCTCATGGAGCATTTTAATGAGATTATGGATTTTAATTTCACGGCCAACGTAGAGAAAGATTTTGACGAAATTGCCGAAGGGAGACAGGAATGGCGCAAGGTCATAGACAATTTTTATGTTCCATTCCACAAAACCGTATCTTATACTCAGCAGAACAGCCAGCGCAGTAATGGTTCACGTCTCATCGGTGTTGATCCTGCATCCAAAAAGAATGTCTATGCTAAAATTGGCCGCTATGGTGCCATCGTGCAAATTGGAGATACCAGCAGCGACGAAAAACCCAGATTTGCAAGTTTGCGCAAAGGACAAAGTATTGAGACCATAAGCCTCGAAGAAGCCTTAGAACTCTTCTCATTGCCTCGAACCCTTGGAGTTTTCGAAGATCAAGAGGTAGTGGTTTCTACAGGACGATTTGGTCCATATGTACGTCTGGGAAGTAAGTTTTACTCTTTGGGAAAGACTGACGACCCCTTAACCGTAACCCTCGAACGCTGTATTGAAATCATTACCGTCAAACGAGCAGAAGAGGAAGCCAAAGAGGAAATGCGCAAGATGTTTCCACATGAAATTGGACTACACGAAGGCGAAATGATACAATCAAACAGCGGACGATTTGGCCCATACCTGATGTATAAAGGCTCTAACTACCGACTGCCCAAAGGGACTGACCCATTAAAAATAACCATTGAAGAAGCCGTTGAAATCATCTCTGCCAGCGGAGAAAAGAAATCCAAAACCCGAGGAGGAAGAAAGGCATCTACAAAATAAGATACAGACCTCCAAAAGAAATCATTTCCATGATTGGAAAAAAGGAGCTCAATTCTATTAGAGATATAAAACAAGAGCGGAGTTAACTTCCTCCGCTCTCGTTTTATACAAACCAGCTGTGCTATCTTTTTAAGACCAAAAACTGCCGTCATCTAAAATGGTTTATTCTGTCTGTTTTGTTGCTATTGTTGTGCATAGATGATACAAATCATATAGGTGTCCAGTCACGTGTATTATTAGCCTGTATTCTGATGGCAAAGATTAATGTCTTTGACATATATTCTCACAAATAAAACAAGAATAAAGTGGAAAAACTTACAGAAATTAAATTAAGATTATTGCAATTTACTAAATTGCAATGATTTAAGAAAGGAGAATTTCATCAAATAATTGAAATCGACGGTGCTAATTTTCGTAAAAAAAAAATGCTTTGTCCGAATTTGGCTCTGATAAAATTGTAAGTATTCTTACTATATTTCCTGAGATCAGTGCGGACTGGTTATTGCTTGGAAAAGGAGAGATGCTTCGTCAAAAAGAGGTCGGAAATTCGCCCGAACAGCAGGAAGAGATAAAAATGTTGAAAAAAAATATCAACAACCTCAACCAACTCATAGACACCCTTAATGACAAAATCCATTCGCTACAGGATGAACTGAATCACGAAAAGGAAAAAGCCTTGTCGTTGTCGGGGAAGACGAGCATGGAACTTATATCGCAGTGAAAACGTATTTATAATACATGGTATCAACCAATTGATTTATGGCAAGAAGAAAGATAGACTCTGGTAGTATGGAAGAGCGAAGAAAGGTTGATTTAAGCAAAAGGATTTTGCAAATTCGTCAAACTTTTTTCAATGATAGCAATAGGCTGTTTTCCGAAAAAATAGCAGTAAATGAACAGGCGTTAAGTCAGATTTGCAATGGGAAAAGGAACGCTGGGATAGAAATCGTTCAAAAAATCATTGACAATATGCAAGAAGTAAATGCAAACTGGCTGATGACTGGTCTCGGCGAGATGACAAACACAAATGAACAATCTGTTGGCGATATTAAAAATAGCAGCGTTGTTGGTGTTAATGTCCAAGGAGAGAGTATTCAAATTAATCAAAACCATCCAGACGCATATACCACGTTGATGGCTATAGTAGAAATGAATCAAAAAGAGACTGCCAAATTTCAAGAACAGATAGACAGGCTAATCGCCATTATAGAGAAAAAGTTATGAGGAAGGGTCTATTAATAGTTCTATTCTGTTCAGTTTACGGCTATTGTTGTGCTGATAAGCACGATGATCTAAGGAGAGAAATCTATGATGATTTATCCTATATTTATGAATTGCCAGAATACAATGAATGGGTGCGTAGTTTGCAGAATGATGATACAATGAAATGGGTGAGGAATGCTTTTGCTGATATGAGCATTTGGGGTGTGCCAGAGTATGATGTGTTAAGGTTTGATTTAGGATTATCTGATTGCAGACCGAGCGATGAGGAAATTAATGATAGATATATGCAGCGTACACGCAAACTTTATGATATTATTAGAACCAAGGCTTATATACCATCGTATAATTATTTTGTCTCTATATTGTGCGACAAGGAAGTTGATGATGATGGAGATGTTGTCGATAAAAACTGGAATGATCTAACAGTTTTGTTATATCGTTTAGGTTATGTTACAAGTGAGAATAGATTAAAATGCGACTTGGGCGTATGTAATCCAGATGAGTATAGAAATCATCGGAATGACTCTTTATTATTTGATTTCTTTGGATTAATTCCTAAATATAAGCATGACACAATATGCATACGCAAACAGCTGTTTGGTGAAACTTATGTCAAAGATGCGCCATATCCCAAGGTGACAAAAAGTAAGGAGGAATATAAGCACGAAAATGCATGGTGGGAAATTGTTATTGCTATTGTATGCATGGGAGGGGTGTTATTTCCAATAATTTGGGGAATAGCGAGCATAATATATGAAGAGTTAAAAAAAAGATAATCATGGCATCGACAATGTGCAGAACACCCCCCAGCCACTTCCCATACGCAGCAAAAACGCCGACAGCCGCCATTAACACACAATAATTAGCCATATAATATAATAAATGAAAAAGATTCTGACCCTCGTACTGCTGCTATCCGCTTATGCGGCCATGGCATCGTACACCCTGCCGCAGGAATCCCCAAAGGTTGTGTACGTCTGCGTGAGCGAGACTGCCTACGCCTACCATGCGAAAAGAGACTGCAAGTTTCTTTCCCGGTGCACGCACGCTGTCAAGGCAGTGAGCATTGAAAAGGCAAAGGAATTGGGCAAGAAGAAGCCCTGCAAAGGCTGCTGCAAATGACATCACAGCCCCGAGTAATGGGTATCTAAAATAGATAAAAGTAGAAAAAAATAATTACCGCATAGAGCATAATTGCCAGATGCTGCCACGCATCGAAGTGTTTAACATAACGTTCATCGCCGTTTCCTCAGCCGAAAGAATGAGGGGGAGATTGTCAAGGCAAATCAACTGTTGTCCTTACATCGGATAGACAATAAAGCGCATACCGTTGCCCTTACTTTAGTCAAAACAAAGGTAATCAAAAGTAACCCAAAAGGCTGAAACCCGAGCAAGGACTTCAGCCTAATTTTTATTTCCACAAAATTTAGCGGACAACAATAAAAAATTAACGGACAGCAATATTACGAAATACTTTTGGCAGATAGCAATAATAGGAACCTCGCAATTTCAGGCGTTTGTGGGGCTTACTATTCAAAAAAACGCAATGCCTGTAAACAGGCATTGCGGAAGATAATCATTGCTCAGTTAGGTTTTAGCGGATAAGCAACATATGTCAATGGAAGAATCACATATCAGACTTAATGGCAGCCTGCGCAACGGCTAAACGAGCAACAGGGACACGGAAGGGGCTGCAGCTCACATAGTCCATACCGTTCTTATAGAAGAATTCAACCGACTCAGCATCGCCACCATGTTCACCACAAACGCCGCACTTTAGATTTTTACGCACAGAGTGTCCACGTTCAATGGCAATCTTGACCAGTTCTCCAACGCACTCGTTATCAAAGGTGTTAAATGGATCTGCCTTGATTATTTGCTCCTTCTCGTAAGTGTTCAAAATCGTATTCACATCGTCACGACTAAAGCCAAAGGTCATCTGGGTTAAGTCATTGGTTCCAAAGCTGAAAAATTCTGCGACTTCAGCAATCTGATTGGCAACAAGAGCAGCGCGAGGTATTTCAATCATCGTGCCAAACTTATAGTCAAAACGGATGCCAGACTCCTCTTCTACTTGTTTCTTCACGCGGTCAGCAATAGTTTTCTGGTGACGCAACTCAGCGGCATTGATAGTTAGCGGAACCATCACCTCTAACAATGGGTTATTTCCCTCTTTGATAGATTCGACCATGGCTGTAAAAATAGCATGGAATTGGTACTCAGTGATGGCAGGATAGAGAATGCCCAGACGAACACCACGTACTCCCATCATGGGGTTGACCTGACGCATTGACTCAATCTGCTCATGCAATTCCTCGTAATCCAAATTGTGTTCGGCAGCATACTCACGCTGTTTTTCTTCTCCCTGAGGGGCGAACTCATGCAACGGAGGATCCATCAGACGGATTGTGAACGGGCGACCATTCAGAACCTTCATTGTAGCTTTTACACTCTCACGTATATAGGGTTCCAGTTCCTTCAGCGCGTCGACACGTTTTTCATCGCTGTCAGAAAGAATCATGCTTCTCAGTTTCTCTAATGGTAGTTCGCTATTCTTACCATAGAACATATGTTCGATACGGAACAGCCCAATACCTTCAGCACCAAACTCTATAGCCTTGCGAGTATCCTCGGGATTATCAGCATTGGTACGAACCCCCATCTTACAATACTTGCCAACACGTTCCATAAACTCACGGAAAACCTCGCTACCCGTGGCATTAATCATCTTTACTGTATCGGCATATATTTTACCTTTGGTACCATTAAGCGATAGAACATCGCCTTCCTTAAACTGGCGATTTCCAATCATAACCGTACCGTTATCGATATCAATATCGACATCCTCACAACCGACAATGCAGCATTTACCCCAGCCACGAGCCACCAAAGCAGCATGAGAAGTCATACCACCACGTGCCGTTAGAATACCTGCAGCAGCACGCATACCTTCGACATCTTCAGGATTGGTCTCTTCACGCACCAAAATGCTGGACACACCTTTTTTCTTGTATGCCTTGGCTTTTTCGGGAGTGAGCGCAATGGCACCAACGGCACCACCAGGACCTGCCGGCAAACCTGTGGCAATGGCTTCGAAATTCTTCTCATCATCAGAATCAAGTATAGGATGAAGTGTTTCATCCAATTGCTTGGGAGTGACACGAAGCATGGCCTCTTGCTCAGTGATGAGGCCTTCCTTCAGCATATCAGAAGCCATGACTAAGGCAGCAAAACCAGTACGTTTTCCAACACGACATTGCAGCATATACAGTTTACCATCCTGAATAGTAAACTCAATATCAAGCATATCACGATAGGCTTTCTCCAGGATTTCACGTATATCACACAATTCCGTGTAGATTTCAGGCATGAGTTCCTGTAGGGATGCCATGTTCTTATTTTTCTCATTCTTGGTGTCGTCGTTCAAAGGGTTCGGTGTGCGGATTCCAGCCACAACATCTTCCCCTTGCGCATTGATAAGCCACTCACCATAAAACTTGTTATCGCCCAGACCGGGATTGCGCGTGAAAGCCACACCCGTAGCAGAGCGCTCGCCCATATTGCCAAAAACCATGGCCTGAACATTGACAGCCGTGCCCCAATCCTCAGGGATGCCTTCAATCTGGCGATAGCTGATGGCCTTTTTGCCATTCCAAGACTTGAAAACGGCCTTAATACCACCTATCAACTGTTCACGAGCATCATCAGGAAATTCCTGTCCAAGGACCTCCTTAACTTTTACCTTAAATTGCTCTGCCAACATTTTCAAATCATCGGCGGTAAGGTCGGTATCACTTTTATAGCCTTTCTGTCTCTTGTAAGCATCAAGCATATCATCAAGCTGCTTACGAATGGACTTGCCCTCGGCAGGCTCAATGCCTTCGGCTTTTTCCATCACGACATCGGCGTACATCATAATAAGACGACGGTAGGAATCATATACAAAACGAGGATTACCCGTTTTCTTCAGTAGTCCAGGTATGGTCTGAGTAGACAAACCGATATTGAGGACAGTGTCCATCATGCCAGGCATAGAGATTCGAGCACCAGAGCGACAACTTACCAGCAAAGGGTTTTCAGCATCACCATATTTCATACCCATAAGCTGCTCCATCTTAGCCATACCAGCCCACACTTCATCCATTAACCCATCAGGCAATTGACAATTATTATTATAGTAAGCGGTGCAGCACTCTGTAGTGATAGTAAGACCAGCAGGAACAGGGAGCCCCAGCAGGCACATTTCAGCAAGATTAGCGCCTTTGCCTCCAAGTAAGTTTTTCATATCCGCCTTCCCCTCGGCGGTTTTTCCTCCAAAAGTGTATACAAACTTTGTCATGTTATATAAATTAATAGTTTTACGAAAAGGAATAACAGCAGCCTATTCGGAGCGACTGCCTAACACGCACCTGTTGAAAATAACAACAGGGAGACTACTTACCAACATTGGTAACGATAAATTCGATACGTTTTTTTAACAAGCCGACCTTAGGATCGTTGGCAGCGGCTACAGCACGACGAATTTCCGTGGGAGACATGCCTGACACGCTGAGGCGATTGGCCTCTATACCTTTGGACACCAAGAAATTTTTGACCGTAACGGCACGTTCCAAGGAAACCTCCTGATCACTTTCCAAAGTAACATCACCATAGGTGGCGACATAACCTTTTATGAGTAGAGTGACTTCAGGGTGATTCAAGAACAACATCACATAATTCATCAAGACAGTATCGGAACCTGGCAGCAACTGCTTGCCGTCGGTGGTAAAATAGACATCTTCCAATGTAAAAGTGCTGCCTTTCACAGCTTTGTGCATAGTAATATTGAGCATTGTGTCCACCTTGAACACATTGGCATTAAACTCCTTGTACACAGAAAAATATCCTTGACGTTTAGCATAGAGCGTGTAATCAAATCCTGGCACAAAGGGAATACGTCCGCTTTTGAAATTGGGATTTTGCACAATAGCCCGGTTATTGGTGTTTTTCTCAAGAACGACTAAATCAACATCAATCGGAGTCTTAGAGTTAGGATCAGACACCTTTACGATAGGAGTGAAAGCATCCACGTGCATGGAGACCTTTATCGTATGCCCGGAACCATTGGGTGTAAGGTTGTCAAGGAGGATATAATAAGTCTCACCTTGCGAAACCTTGATGGACTTGATGTCTCTGCAAATTGAATCTTTTGGAAGGAAGTAGCTTACCCCGGTAGATTTCATGCCAATAGTATAGGCTGGAGGAGCTTGCTTGGCATCCTTTTTTGCGCCAGCAGCCTTGGCCGTAGCAGTATTTCCAGCCGAAGCAGCCTGACCTGTGGTAGCGGCAGCGGCTGGCTTGGCAGCTCCTGTTTTAGCAGCTGCAGCCCCCTTGCCGGCCTTGCCTTTGGCGTCTTTCTTTACAATCAAAGTTGTATCGACAGCTGTAAGACTTGAAGCAACAGGAAGTATCTTTCCCTGAATCAGATTGTTGCTAAAATAATTATCCGTATATTTGAATATCATGAAATCGTAGTCATCAGCAGGATTGGTCTGCTGGATTTCGATTTCCAGTTCACCGTTATATGGGACAGAGAATTTATACCAAACGCTATTATGCTCTCTTTCTACGACATATGGATTCGATGCCGAAGCGGCCACTTCCATAAGACGTCCAGCACCAGAGGGGGCAGAGGTCGGGCCATAAACTACATCCTGCTTAAGTTCAACAGCGAAAAGACAGTCATTACTATTATAAGGTAACGCTACCGTCGGAGTCTCGACAACAGCGGCAGTCTTCTTCTTTTTGCCCCCCTTTGCCGACTTCTTCTGAGCCAGAGCATTATCTGACAGACCCACAAAAAACGCAACTGCCAGTAGGCATACCAAAAACCTTTTCATTTTTAAATAATTAAACATATTATGTGCATACTATTTCAAATACAAAAATAAGAAAAATATTTAAATAGGGGAATATATATAACAGGGTGCCATAGTACGATGCACAACAATGGGAAAATTAGATGAATAAAATAAAAAAATTTCACGATTTTCTAAAATAATCCTATTTTTGCAAAACCTTTAAAATCACAAAAGAGAGAAGCAATCAGAAATTAAAATTAAATGAAAATATGAAAAAGACCTTCCTACTCCTCGTTGCCGCAGCAGCCGCAATTTTTGCAACATCTTGTAGTTCAACCTACAACATTACTGACAACAACACCCATTTGCTAACGGTGGCATCGACAGCATACACACTGCCAACGGTGGCTGAATTGCAGGTGACAGCCACCAAGATTTCATTCCAGATGACTTATAAGAATAATCTATCCTTAAAGGACATTGCAGATTTCAGTGCCTCCCCCAAAGTTCAGTACATGATTAAACTGACCCTCAACAAGGCTGCTGAAAAATATGATGCAGACCTGATTGTAGCCCCCAACTATTCTATTGCCACTTCGGAAGACTATAAAAACGTGACTGTCAGCATTACCGGTTATCCTGCAACCTATACAAATTTCCGCACTGCCACAACTACTGACATGGAGATGATTAAAAATGGAACGAATACAGGTACAACAGTAGTTCCCTGCTCGGCTTCATCCATCAATGACCGTGAATGGAACGAGTTCTATGCAAGATAGGCTAACAAGATATTCAAGAGAACTGAAAAAGCAGCCGAATCGGCTGCTTTTTCAGTTTTTATTAGACAAAGTAATATTATTTCTTCCCGAGTCGAGCCATTCCGTCAATGGCAGGCTGAAAGGTGGGGCGTTGCTGTAAAGCAATACGGAAGTCTCGTTCGGCCGAAATCTTGTCACCACTCAGTTCATAGGCACATCCTCGATTGACACGTGCCTCGATGAAGAGGCTATCGCATTGCAATGCACGAGTCATATACTCTATGGCCAGCGGATAGTCGGCATAGTGGAACAGTTCTATATAGCCACGGTTATGCCAAGCGTACATATTGTTTGGATCCACGTCTAATAACTGCTTGTAGGTCTCTTCGGCCGCATCCATCTGACCGGTTTCTTGATAAAACATAGCCAAAGCATAAATGGCATTGATGTTCTGCGGATCAAGACGAATGGCTGTAGTAAGATACTCTACTGCCAACGGGGACTGGTGCATAGAGTATAGCACACCTAATTCCTCAAAAGCCAATCCGTAATCTGGATAAAGGTCGCACACCTTACGTAACAGAACTATTGCATTAGCAGTATCGCCTTTTTCCTTATAAATAAAACTCTTGAGAGATAGAGCAGTCTTGTTGTTTGGCTCCTTGGCAGTCACTTTGCTAAGGTTTTCCATGGCACGATCGTAATCACGGCTATAGTAGGCTATCTCACCCTGTTTCAAAATGGCTTCCTGATTATTGGCGTCCAATTCAAGGACCTTGCCCAATGTACTGTAACTATGCTCCACATCTCCATTGGCAAAATAAGCGTCTGCCAACAATAGGTAGTAGTCTGGGTTATCATTCTTCAACTGTGTTGCTACGACAAGATCAGATATCGCATCATTTACTTTTCCAACCTGCATTAGCATTCGTGCCCGTTGAAAATATAATTCGTGGTCTTTCTCATGCTTGAGAATCTTGACAGAAAGAACCTCTATGACCTGCTCCGGGGTCATAGACTCATCAACGTTGTTTTTATTATTTCCACAGGAGGCAAAAAACACAGCAAATGCCAATAGTAGAAGGGGAATGCGTATTGTTTTCATGTGAACCAATGTATTATTTTTTATTATCAACAGATATTCCTTTCACGGACGAAGATTTATGATATTTTTCAAATATCGTTTCTCATTAGTCTCGCGCCTAACATTAGTGTGTCGCCCGACACCCTATAGGCTACGAGCTGACCCTTGATTGGTCTTATTGCAGACAGCGATTATCTTGCTAAGCTTCTAACGTATTTCTTTAATATATTTGCAGCAAGGAGATAGTATTGAAATTTGCTTATTGTTTTTTTAAGAATGGGATTTTTTGCAATAGAAGATACACACTACTGCCAATAATAATCCCTAATAAGGCTCCACATAGGATATCGCCAGGATAGTGCTTGCCAAGATACACACGACTATAGCTGGTGACAAAAGCCCAAATAAGAATTGACGCCGGAGCCAACCATGACATTTTTTTATTGTACACGATACCATTGGAATTGTCATAAGGAATCTGACATCTGGAGGGCCTATATCGAAGTGCAAGGAATAACGATAGAGCGAAACTGTTGGAAGCATGTGAACTGACGAATCCATACTGCCCACCACAACCAAGGCGAAACATGCGCACATTCTCTAATGCATGGCAAGGTCGGAGACGACAGAAGACATCCTTAAAACAGAGTACGGAGATTCGGTCGCTCAATAAAAAACAAAGAGCAATACCCAACAGCACAACCCACCACTGGCGTGGTTCACGGCGTAATGTGACCAAGACGAAAAAGAGGACCAAAACAGCAAACCACGATAGGTGTGTGGTAAAAATCCAAAGGAACCAGTCCAACCCAATGCAATGATGAGAATTAACCCAATAGAATAATTGAGTATCGACAGAATTTAGCCATTCCAACATAGCAGCGTCTGCATTATCTAATTTAAAAAGGTATCCCCATACCCTAATTTAGGCAATGAGGATACCATCTGTTGTACACTATAAACTTACGCCTCAGCATTAATCATGCGGAACAGCGTATCCTTCAACTGAGACATATTAAGCCCGCTCACCGCACTGATGAAGATGGTTTGCACATCCTTAGGCAGATGACGACTCAGTTGTTGCATCATAGCATCGTCCAACATATCACACTTGGTGACTGCGAGCAGGCGCTGTTTGTCAAGTAATTCAGGGTTGTAGCGTCTTAATTCCTGAAGCAAGACATTATATTCCTGAGCCACATTCAATTGTTCACAGCTCACCATGAATAGTAGTACCGAATTACGCTCTATGTGGCGAAGGAAACGAAGCCCCAGTCCCTTACCCTCACTGGCTCCCTCGATGATACCCGGGATATCGGCGATGCAGAAAGACTGATCGTCATGATACTTCACCATACCAAGATTCGGGACAAGCGTGGTAAAAGGATAATCCGCTATAGCTGGACGAGCAGCGGAAACGACACTAAGCAAAGTAGATTTGCCCGCATTGGGGAATCCCACCAATCCCACGTCGGCTAACATCTTCAACTCTATGATGACCCAACGTTCTTCAGAAGGTTCTCCCGGCTGGGCATAGCGCGGGGTTTGGTTTGTGGCCGATTTGAAATGATCATTGCCTAATCCCCCTCGCCCACCTTTGGCGATAATAAGCATCTGTCCGTCCTCTGTGACTTCGCCTAATATCTCTCCCGTTTCAGCATCGCGGCAGACACATCCCAGCGGCACATCAAGGACTTGGTCTGACCCTTGACGACCAGTACAGAGATTCTCACCACCGTTCTGACCATTTTCAGCAAAGACATGTTTAGTGTATTTGAGGTGTAACAATGTCCACCGTTGGCCGTTGCCACGCAGAATGACATGACCGCCACGCCCACCATCGCCACCATCGGGACCTGCCTTGGCATTGTATTTGACCCGAAGCAGGTGTGCCGACCCAGCACCGCCTTTGCCCGAACGGACAAAGATTTTGACGTAATCTACAAAGTTGTCGTTCATAATTTTTCGATAGCGGCAATGATATTGGCAGAGATTTCTTCGATGCCACCAAAACCGTTAATCTTGATATGCTTGCCCTGCTTTTCGTAATAGGCTGCCACAGGAAGAGTCTTGCTTTCGTATTCTTTTAGACGATTTTTGATGGTCTCCTCGTTGTCATCGCTGCGACCACTGACCTTGGCACGTTCCAACATACGACGTACCAGTTCGTCTTTCGGGACATCCAGACTGACCATACAGGTGAGCGAACGTCCATGCTTTGCCATCAACTGGTCTAAGACCTCGGCTTGAGCCACATTGCGAGGGAAACCATCAAAAAGGATACCCTGCGTGTCACTCGCTATGGCTTTGTCAATCATTTCGACAACAATGTCGTCACTGACCAGGCTACCAGAATCCATGATGCCTTTGATACGCTTGCCTAACTCGGTCTGTTCAGCGATTTCTTTACGAAGGAGGTCGCCCGTAGAAATATGATTCAACTTATATTTGGCGACCAAAAGGTCGGACTGTGTACCCTTGCCTGCACCAGGAGCACCAAAAAGAATGATATTCAACATATTGTTTAGAAAGTAATAAAGTTATTTAACTGATAGAATCTTGATGTCGAACATGAGCGGCGTATATGGCTGGATGAGTTGGCCAGCACCTTGAGCACCATAAGCCAGAGAAGACGGCATAATCAACTGGACCTCGCTGCCTTCGGGAAGTCCTTCGATGCCTTTCTCCCATCCCTTGATAAGACTCATTTTGCCAACAGTATATTCCAAAGGCGAATAGCTGGGACGCTGTAATCCAGCAGCATCACCAACGCTCTTCTCACTACTGTCGAACACCGTGCCATCCAACAGGCGACCCGTGTAGTCCATACGCACCTGCTTGCCCATGCCGACCACATCGCCTTTGCCTTTCTTCTTAACAATAATATAAAGACCATCGCTGGTAGGTGAGACCGTAATGTTGTTGTCAGCAATGTATTTCTTGATTTCATCAGGTTCGGAACGCTGACGTTCCTCCATGGCAGCATAGAAATTCTCTTGTTCTTGCTGCACTTCGGCTGCCGTAACAATGTCATCGACCTTAACTTCATAATAGATAATCATGTTCTTGCCCTGCACATATCCCTGTGGCATTTGACGAGGATCATAGTACTTGAACAAAGAATCAGCAAAAATGGCAAAGGTTGCCTTTTCTCCTTTGTGCATCATCAGAAGGCCCTCACCAATGTTGCCATCATGATAAATTGAATCGGTAATCTGAAGGATGCGACGAGGGTCTCCCACATTAGAGAACAGGACTGTAGAATCCATACGGAAAACCATTTCACCGACAATGACATCACGCATGTGGAGTTTGTCTCCTTTCTTGTCAATGGTTTCAAATTTGTAGTGCAGTCCACTCTTGGTCTTTTTAAAACCCTGAATGTCAGACTTGGTGCAAGAGGCCAGCAACACCATGCCAGCCAACATCATTGCGAAAAACTTAACAGTTGTTTTCATTGATTATAGTTTTTTTTACTTTTTTAATTTAATCTCGATTTAATATCAAAGCTTGATTTGGGGACAGCACTTCCAATGAGTAAACCAAAGGCGTACGTGGCGGAATGCCGTTGCCGTCGCCTATCACGCCATAAGCCACATGGGATGGAAGAAGCACATGCGCCCTGCTGCCGTAGTGCAATTCAAGGATTGCTGCATCCAGACCTTCATTAGGCTGTAAACGACCAGTGATGAAAGACTGCACCGTATCGCAATAAATCTGAATACCCGACAGCGTACTGACAGTACAACGGATTGTTACCGAATCATCATTTAGAATGCGACGTCCTTGCCCTACAACGTATTCATGAATCCGTGCGCCACAAGGCAACAGCCGCACCTGCCATCCACGACGTTCAACAAAAGCATTAATATTGGTTTCTTCATGCTCTATCAAATAGCGATTTGCATTGATTCCGCTCTCCTTAAATCTTGACTTAACATTGTCCGTTTCAGTCTCAATAATTGGCGGATCACCACACCCCCAAATCGAAATCACCCCTGCCAATAACAGGAGTAGATGCGGCAAATAATGGTTATTATGAGAGGTGTGGCTACGCATGATCAATTGATGCTTTCAGAAAAATAGACTCTACTTTTTTAATAACCTCTTGAAATGACATATTCATACTATCGGCTCCAGAAGCATGAAAGTGTCCCCCACCACCGAATTCTTCTCTGGCGATTTTTTCAACGTTGGTATCAAATTTGGAACGAAATGACAATTTGATACGCTCAGGTTCTTCCCGAATCAATACTCCTACTTCTATATTGCTAATCATCAGTGCATAATTCACAAGTCCTTCAAGTTCTGATGAGACAATATCGTAATGTTGTAAGTCATCTTGGGACAAAAAGAAATAGGCGAAATGGTAATCCTCAAAGATTTTGAGACGTTCGGAGAGTGCGAATGCATAAAAACGCAGCCGTGAAGCCGTGAAATTGTCCGAAATGTAATGGTTTAATCTGGCAGGATCTATATTTCTACCCACTAAGTCTCCAACAGCCTGATAGAGCGAAGGCTGGTCGCAACTGAAACTAAGCCCCCCGGTGTCGGTGCGAATGCCAGTATAAAAACAGGTGGCGGCGGCTGTTGTCAAACAATCACTTCCCCAAAGCCTACTTGAAATCCAATAGCACAACTCGCTTGCACTGGACATCTTAGGATAAGAGAAAACAATGTCAAAGGCCTCCCTGTCGGGGTTTTCATGATGGTCTATCAGCACTTTTTTGCCATGAGCATCGGCAAATGGCTGCGATAACGTGGCAATGCGTGACAACTGGTTGAAATCAGTACCAATAAGCAAATCGGCAGCCGACATTGCTTCTTTGCAATCTTCTGGCTGAAGGTCTCCATTAAGGATGTGACTGCTACAAGGAAGCCAAGAGAATGTATTCGGGCAGCCATTGGGGAGCATCACTGTAACCTGCTTGTCTTGCTGACACAGCATGTGCCATAGTCCCAAACTGGAGCCAACGGCATCGCCATCGGCATTACGGTGTGCGACAATTACAATCCGCCGAGCCTCGTCAATGAATGTGCGAAAGCTTTCGAGATGCTGATTGTCAAAACATATAGCGTCCATGACACACTACTTTTACATTGCAAAAGTAAATAAAAAAACAGACGGGGTATAGTGTTGTTAAAAAAAAATGATATGTTTATTTCTGGGGGATGAAGCGACAAGCCATAACGAAGGAAGTTTGGCGGAGGCTCGTGTCATGGCATCCAGAAGGGCACGGGATGGAGACTGCCGGCGAGCGAGCCGATGCCAGCATACTGTACGAGACGCGGCGCAGGGAAATGGCGGAGCTGTTCGGCGAGGACTACGTGTCGCAGCTGGAGGGGGCCGAGGACCCGGCAAGGGTGCCGCT